>NZ_JBQWEL010000015.1:0-127194 GCF_052658925.1 Microvirga medicaginis
TTGTTGCGTGGCATGAGCATGGCCGGCAGCGGCAACCTGCTCGCCGGCGCTGGCCGTGAGCGGAGCACCGAGCCAGGCCGCGGCGGCAAGGGTGAAAACGGCCGCGGTGGCCAGCAGCGGCCGGCGTCCCGGGATTGTCAGGGCCTTCATCGTCATCTCCTCTCAGGCGCCGCCTGGCGGATCGGGGTGGTCCGTTATCGGATGAAGCCTTTGTACTCCCGGGTCTCTCGCTGTTGTTTGTTGCAGAGCAAATTCCTGGTTGGTTGCGGAGGATTTCCGCAAGGTTTTTCAAAGGTTTGATTTAGATCAAATGCTGGTGGCGCGCGCCGTGGAACACGCCGATGCGATGGCCATAGGTCAGGCGCAAGACCGGACCTGATAGACTTCTCCGGTCTTGGCATTCCGCTCCTCGTGAACCGGGCATTCATGCCAGCTGCGGTACTTGGGAGTCTTGCTTTCCATCACGCGGGGGCACGAGACCGGAACGGTGACATATTCGTTCGTCAGGTGGTTATAGGCATTCCGATACACGCATTCTGCGGAGGCCGGTGCTGCCGAGAGCAGGAGCAGGGTGGTCAGGATAGCTTTCGTCGACATGGCTCTTATCTCCCTCCGTCGGGTATTTTGATCTCAGGCAGTGGCGGCAAGTCTGGGCGGATCTCCTTCGCTGACGACGCCAAGACGCTGACGAAGCGCCAGGCGGGGGGCGACAAGATCGGCCAGCGTCACTTCATCGAGCGAGGCAAAGAAGGCTTCCCTTGCGCGGCTCATGGCACGGGTCAGAAGACAGGCACCATTCAGAACACATGCCGAGGGTCCTCCGCCCAGACACTCGACCAGCGCGGTGTCATCCTCCAGGGCACGAACGACAGCGCCCATGCGGATGGCGGAGGCGGGCTTGGCAAGCTTCAGTCCACCCGTGCGCCCGCGTACACCGGCGACGTATCCGAGCCCGACTAGCGTCTGAGTCACCTTCATCAGGTGATTGCGGGACAGCCTGTGCCGCGTCGCGAGCTCCTCGATCGTGACGAGCCGCTCCTCCACGACTGCAAGGCTCATCAGCAGACGCAGCGCGAAATCGGTATGGGACGTCAGCTTCATTGGAACTCCAAAAAGATGCATTGAAAATACATCTTTTCGAGCTTCAGCAAAGGGGAATCTGCCGGACCGTGTTTGGCTCCAAACGAGCCACAGAGTGCCGCCGGAGCCCGAATGAGATTGGGCACCCATCGCCTTGCAGAGGGACGGCACTCGGGCCGCAGCTAGTCGGCTCTATAGGGAGCGCGTCTCCAGACGACCAACGCAAAGTGTCCCGTATTTGCTTTGCGACAAAGCAGGCCCCCGCCGGATGGGCCAGAGGACTGTGATCCGTCCCGGGCACGGCACGGAAAACAGCATGAAATCTCCCATCCCAACTGGATGTTCCCATGAACGAGAACCCACAGCCTGACTGGGATCCGCGATCCCCGACCGTGCTCGACGACCAGATCGCCGCCTATGACCGCATGCGGAACCGTTGTCCGGTGGCCCACAGCGATTATCTCCAATGGTCCGTGTTCCGCCACGCCGATGTGATGCGGGTGCTGGAGGACCATGACACCTTCAGCAACGCCGTCTCCCGCCATCCCTCCGTGCCCAACGGGATGGACCCGCCCGAGCACACGACATACCGGGCGCTCATCGAGCCTTATTTCGCGCCGGAGCGGGTCTGGGCCTTCGAACCTGTCTGCCGGAGCATCGCGGTCGAGCTGGTGGACGATTTGCCCCGTGCTGGCGAGGTCGAGCTGATGGGCGAGTTCGCCGGGGAGTTCGCGTTGCGGATCCAGTGCGCGTTCATGGGCTGGCCAGCAGAACTGCACGAGCCCTTGCGGCAATGGGCTCGCCGGAACCACGAGGCAACCCTGGCGGGCGACCGGAGCGCCACCGCCGCCGTCGCGCTGGAGTTTGACGGCTATATCCGCGGTCTGCTCGGCATGCGCCGCGAGGCCGGTAGCGCCACCCCCGACGACGTCACCACCCGTCTGCTGAATGAGTGGATCGGGGGCAGGCCGCTGACTGACGAGGAGATCGTCAGCATCGTGCGCAATTGGACCGTGGGCGAATTGGGCACCATCGCCGCCAGCATCGGGATCCTGGTCCACTATCTCGCCACGCACCCGGACCTGCAGCAGCGCCTGCGCGAGAATCCTTCGCTGTTGCCCCCGGCGATCGATGAGATCCTGCGCATCCATGCCCCGCTGATCGCCAACCGCCGGATCACGACCCGGGCGGTGGAGATCGGCGGGCGCCGGCTCGAGGCGGGCGCCCGCCTCAGCCTGATCTGGGCCTCGGCCAATCGCGACGAGGCGGTCTTCGGCGAACCTGACGAGTTTCGCTTCGGCCGGGACCCGTCGCATAACCTGCTCTACGGCGCGGGCATCCACGTCTGTCCGGGGGCGGACCTGGCCCGGCTGGAACTGCGGGTCGTGATGGAGGAGTTCCTGGCCAGAACGCGCGGCATTGTCTTGGTGCCGGAGAGGCCGCCGGTGCGCGCGACGTATCCCGCCAGCGGTTTCCCCTCATTGACGTTGCGGATTGACCGCCCTCGCTGAGCGAGCGGAACCTGAAGTCAAGCAGCAACGCGGGGTGGACCAATGGTTCGTCGGCGAGAGCCTGCGCGGTTGTGATCTCTCCGGATCCTAGCGCCTCGTGCGGACCCAGCGGGCCGCGTCAGCGAAAAATGGACCCGGTTTTCCGCGTCCAACGATGCGCTCCTCTCGAGAATGAGCATCGGATCGATCCCAAAAGCGCAAATCCACTTTTTACGTCCGATGCTCTAGCTGGCGTTGAAGCTGGGATGATAGGCGACTTCGCCCTTTGGAACGGTGTCTGTGAACGCCAGATATTGGAAATACTCAGGCGGGACGTCGCCATAGCGGAGGCCGGGATCGGTGACGAACCCGAACCGGCTGTAGTAACCGGGCTCGCCGAGCACGACGCATCCATGCGCCTTCATTTGCTGAAGATGCTCCAGCCCCGTGCGGATCAAAGCCTGCCCGATGCCTTTCCGCTGCCGGTCGGGCCGAACGGAGACCGGACCGAGCCCATACCAGCCCTTCGACTCGCCATTGATCGTGACTGGCGAAAATGCGGCATGGCCGACGACTTCGCCCTCTTGAACGGCGACGAGCGAAATGGTCAATGCCCCCGCATCCCTCAGAGCATCGATAATCGCAGCCTCGGTCTGACTGCTATAGCGCATGTCCTTGAACGCCGCTGTCGTCAGGTTTCGAATCGCAGCGATATCTCCAGGATGCTCCGGGCGAATTTGCATGACGTGACTCCAGTGATGACTCAGCAACTGTACGGTTCGATCGCAAGACTACCTGGTCTTGCTGCGGTTCTGTGGCGATATGATCGGCTGCGCGTTAGCTCCAGTGCAGACGAGATGAGCCCTCAGGGAAGTCGATCTGATCCGCGACGACCCTGCAGCGCACGTCGTCCCTATGGAAGTCGAAACGGCAATGGAATGAGTATTGACGAATCTCGGCATGGCATCCTCATCATCGATTGAAGAGGCGGCCATTCAAGCGGCTGGCCGCAGACCGACCGGCATGGCGTGCGCAGTCTCTTAAGGATAGCCACCCGCGCAGGCTTGAACTTACCTTGTCGACAAACGTTGGCATAATGCCATAAATACACGTCTTCTCACGCGGCGTATGCTGCTCCGACAAGGACTTCTCCAAACGGGCCCCTGAGCCCGCGGCGGCGCGGCTGCGCCGCCCCGGGTCGATTGTCCATGTCCTGTTCGTCGCAAGCATGAGGCGGTCCGCACAGACCGGGCCAGATTGATGATGGCACCCACCATGATGGCATCCCTGATCACGCCTGCGCGCGTGATGTCGCGCCTGAGCGCACGCGACGTCCGGCAGGTCGTCAACGAACTCACCGGCATTGCAGCGGATGACGCGGCGTTGGATCATGAGGTTGTCCGCGATGCGGTTCTGGAACGCGGCAAGGAATCGTCTTTTGGTTTCGGCCGTGGCGTCGCTGTCCCCCACGCTGTGATCCCTGGTCTTGAGCAACCCATCGGCGTCTTCGCGCGTCTCAGGCCCGCGCAGGATTTCGGTGCCGCGGACGACATCCCCGCCGATCTTGTGTTCCTGCTGCTCAGCCCTGGCGGCGATGATCCCACGCACCTGCGGGCCCTGGCCAGCGTGGCGCGCCGGTTGCGTGATCGCGAGATTGCAGCGCGTCTCAGATCCGCGAAGGACGCGGAAGCAATCTATATCGTGTTGACGAGCGACGCTTGGCGCAAGCCCGGTGAGAAATCTGATGCAGGACATTCAGCCACACCGCGCGCCGGCGATTTGACAAACGGGGCAATGTGTACCAGCATCAAGGTATTATGTTGAGCATCGCACAATACCATCGCGGCCTGCACCGAGCAGGCAACCTCATCGCGGGCAAGTAGCCCCGAGCTCGACGCGCATGTGTGCCCCGAGTTCGGGGCACAGCAAGATCCCTCAATCTTTGGACATCTTGTGAGGCCGGATGCTGGCGCATCCGGTGCGCGGCATGATTCGGCACTTCTTCAAGCTCATGCTCCGCCCTGGGGAGCGCAAAGCCGCTTATCCGGCAGACTCGCAACGCAATCTGCTGGCGGGAGAGGCGCGTCCCGACAACGGAGATCCCACACGCGCATTCGATTCAACACCCGCATTCTTGGCGCACATTCTCAGATCTGCGCTCGCTCAAGACCGAGGAGGTCGTGTCATGCATCAGCTCGTGAATGAACAGGCACCGGAGACCAAGTCCCAGGCAGCGGAGCAGGCGGACGAGAAGGTCGTCCACCTGATGCCGCGACGCCGCCCCGCGAAGGAGCAGATCTCGAACCCGCCGCCGCATGGCGGCGACGATGACCCCGGCCCGTCGGCAGCTTGAATCCTGCCATCGCACCCAACAGAACAGGAGCCTTGAGATGACGAAAAGAAACACCGGCGGCGCCAAACCCCGCATCATCCTGACGGCCAATGATCACGAGGAGCTCTCGATGCTCGCCAATGCCGCTGCGCGCACCATGCCCGGGATCGCCGCTGAACTCGCAGAGGAGCTCGACCGCGCGCATGTCCTTCCCAAGGGGCGCCATCCTGTCGACACCGTCTGCATGGGCTGCGAGGTCGACTTCCGCGACGACATGACCGGGCGCGTGCAGACGGTGACCCTTGTCTACCCGAACGAGGCCGACATTTCGAAGGGCAGGATCTCGGTGCTGACGCCCATCGGTACTGCCCTGATCGGTCTTCCGGTCGGCAAGTCGATTGACTGGACCACGCGCACAGGAGAGACGAAGCGTCTGACGGTGCTGCAGGTGCGCGAGCCTGCTGTCGTGGAGCCATAGCCCACACAGGTGCACATCCCCGTGTCCGCCAACAAAGCCATACGACCCGCGACCGCCACCGGTCGCGTGGTCCATCCTTGTGCTGCAGCTGGCAGAAATCCTGCCAACGGAGAAATGAATGGCCGAAACCAACCGTCTCAGCGTGATTGCCACTCACGATATGCGCCCGCCCGCGCATGGCTTCGAGAGCCGCTCTCGTCATGCTGAACGGACTGCATCTCTTGCCATCCTGCCCTCAATCCGTGAGCCGGCCGACGATGGCCGCCTCGATCATTTCATTCAGCGAGACGGGTTCCTTTTTGCCGGGACACACCTGATCGTCGATCTCTGGCATGCATCGAATCTCGACGACCTGCAGGTTGTCGATCAGGCGCTGCGGGATGCCGTTGCGGGCGCCGGCGCGACGCTGCTGAACATTGACCTGCATCATTTTACACCGAACGGCGGCATCTCCGGTGTGGCCGTTCTCGCCGAAAGCCACATTTCCATCCATACATGGCCCGAGATCTCCTACGCGGCGGTCGATGTCTTCATGTGCGGCGCCGCGCAGCCGCACAAAGCTATCGAGATCCTGAAGGGCGTGTTCACGCCGGGTCTGGTGACGCTCGCCGAACATAAGCGGGGTGTCGTTCTATGAAGTGGTTTCAGGAGAAGCTCTACGAGCATCACGCGCAGATGCTCTCTGTTGATGACGTGCTTTACCATTGGCGAACCGAGTTCCAGGACGTGCTGATCTTCGAGAACGAGGTCTTCGGAAAGGTGCTCGTGCTTGATGGCGTCGTGCAGCTGACCGAGCGCGACAACCACATCTATCACGAGATGATCGCCCACGTGCCGCTGATGGCGCATGGCTTGGCGGGGCAGGTTCTCATCATCGGCGGTGGCGACGGCGGCACTCTGAAGGAGGTGCTGAAGCACCCCATCGAGCGCGCCACTTTGGTCGAGCTCGACGGCGAGGTGATCGAACTGTCGCGGCGCCATCTTCCCACGGTCTCGGACGGAGCCTTTCTCGATCCGCGTTCGAACGTGCTGGTGATGGATGGGACACGGTACATCGCCCAGACCAGCGAAAAGTTCGATGTCATCATCATCGATTCAACGGACCCGATGGGGCCCGGGGCACCGCTTTTCACGGCGGCTTTCTACGAGGCATGTCGAAGCCGGCTTCGTCCCGGAGGGATGATGGTCGTGCAGAGCGGCGCGCCGTTCTTCCAACCCGGCGAACTGGAGATGGTGTGCGGACGGCTCTCCGGATCCTTCACCGGGGTGCGGCCCTATCTGGCGCCTGTCCCGACCTATGCCGGCGGCATGCTCGCGCTCGTCGCGGCGGGTGAGACCCGCGACGCGCTGCGTCCCCCGTGCAAGGTCCTGCGGGAGCGCTTCGGCCCGCTGCAGGGCAGGACACGCTACTATACGCCCGAGGTGCACCGGGCGGCGTTCACACTTGCTCCCTCGTTCGTGGGCAATGCTCCTCTTCGATAGGGCCGGCTCTTTGCCACAGCAGTCGAAGTGTTCGGGTAGGAAGATCACCATGAACGCCCATCTGCCATCCATCACTGTCACGGCGCGCGATCATCGGCGGCTGATGCACACGGCGCAAGACCTCGCCGGGCAGGCTCACCCGCTCGCGGCGCCCCTGCTCCACGAGTTGCGCCGGGCCACCCTGTGCGAGCCGGAGGGGCTCCCGGACGATGTCATCGCTCTCGACACGTTCGTGACCTATCGGCTCGCCGGGGAAGACACGTCGGAAAGGCGCATCCTGATCCACCCGGACGATCGGATGTGGCCGCCGACCGAGCTGGCCCTGCTCGGACTGCGCGTCGGCGACCGAATGCCCCTGCTAGAGCATCGCTGAAAGAGGAAGCATCGGACCCAAAAGTGGAGTCCGCTTTTGGGTCCGATGCTTTAGGCTTGGACGAGCCGCTCGACGTGTACGTCTAGGCCGTTGGTCCGAGGGCCGCGGGCGCCTTTGGGCCGGCCGGGATCGAGTAGTGGGATCGGGAGCATGCAAAGGAAGGTGATCTGATGAGGGTGTTGCTCATGTATCCGCGGAATCGAATGGCTTGGCGAATCCGCACGATGCGCTGGACTTCATCATGAGATTTCCCTCCATGGTTCTACAAATTGTCCATGCGGCTGATAGAGGACGCGCAGCAGCGTCAGGCTGCGCCATCCCTTGGATGTCCGCCAGGTGATCGACTGCCCCTCGCGTAATCCGATCAACGCGGCGCCTTCCGGCGACAGCACGGAGACGCTTTCTTCTTCCCCATTGTCCTCGTCGGGATAAACTAGCGTCGCGCGCCGAACGTCCCAGGTGACGTCATCGCGGAATTCCAACCGCGAGTGCATCGTGGCCACCCACGGTGGAATGGCGCGCGGCGTCAGGACCGTTGCCCGGATCAGCTCGTTGGCGAGCATTGCCGCCGCAGCGCGGTCCTGCAGAGTGCTCAGGCCGAACGATGCGAGAAAGGCGAGGCGATCGTAGTCGTTCGCCGAGATCGTCACTGGTGGAAGGGTCTCCTCCTTGATCATGCTGCCCTCCGTGCGCCTCAAGCCCACATGATGCCGCGACGAGCGCGCGTCACCGTCGAACCGTCGTCCAGGAACCGGAGGCCGATTCCCTCCACATAGACCTCGCGGGTCTCGCCATCGTCATCCAGAAACGGCATGCGGTCTCCAATCCTCAGGCCGAGAAGCGCCGTACCAAGCGGCGTCGCAACCGAGAGCTCGGCGCCGGGCCAGATCAGGTCGTCGGGATGGACGAGCAGATGCGCGTGCGTCTTCGGCTCGTCATCGATGCGATAGATCACCCGACAATTCGTGGAGACGACATCCTCCGGCAGAGCAGCCGGATGGCAGACCGTGGCGCGGCGCAGCTCCTCAAGGAGGAAGTTGGTCTTCCGGCGCCCCAGCTTCTGCCGGAGCATCGCCGTGAACAGCAGGCGGTTGTAGTCGTTGGTCGCGAGGATGATC
This sequence comes from Microvirga medicaginis, assembly GCF_052658925.1. Classification (NCBI taxonomy): domain Bacteria; kingdom Pseudomonadati; phylum Pseudomonadota; class Alphaproteobacteria; order Hyphomicrobiales; family Methylobacteriaceae; genus Microvirga; species Microvirga medicaginis. The sequence goes on from NZ_JBQWEL010000015.1 coordinate 8,354, forward strand.
GGAGGAAGAAAGTGCTGCGTGTTCATGAGAACCTCCTCAGAAGGTCAACTGCCGGACGCGCAGGCGCGCGTTCCTGCAGGGCGGACGGACGTGACGGGCCGACAAGCGCCTGATCGGCGCATGCAACGGTACGATGATTGTGGAGAGAGATTTGATGCCCCGGAGCGTCGGCGACCGCAGAGGGTCAAGCCGACTCCTGGGGCTTACGTGCCTGCTTTGAGGCAGCCCGCGTGCGCCAGAAGGCGAAGGTTTTTCACGAGCCTGATCATGACACTCACAAGATAGCCCTATTGCCTGCGAATGCAAGGTTCCGGCAGGTGAGGGGACAAAGACAAAGGGAGTAGGTGTGATGACACGGCCGGACTCGACCAAGGCGACAGTCTCCTCCTGTCCTCCCGAGTCACATCAGTCCTCAGGACATGATCACTTCTCCGGCGACTGCTCGATTCCAAGTCGATGCAGCACGGCTTCCGTGATCCGGGTGCAGCGGGCGCCGGCGCACGGGAACACGTCACTGACGGCCGATGACAGGGTTCTGTCGAGGGATTGCCGCAGGAGGCGCCTGGCTCGGTGAAGGCGGGTTTTGACGGTCTCAGGGCGCAGACCGAGATGCGCCGCTGTCTCCTCGGTGCTCATCTCCTCGATGTCGCGGAGCACGAAGACCATGCGGAAGGGGGCAGGCAGCCGGTCCACCGCCTGTTCGAGCAGACGTCGCACCTCGGCTCGGGCGGCTGCGGCTTCCGGGTCGCTGTCCTGGCGCGCCGACGGCAGGTAGATCACGCGGGCCTCTCCTTGATCGTTGATGGCATCAATATCCTTCAAGCTGACCGTAATACGCCGTCGTCGGAGCCGGCCCAGCGCCTCGTTCAGCGCAATGCGCGTGAGCCAGGTCGAGAGCTGCGCCTCGCCGCGGAAGGTCTCGAGATGGGTGAAGGCGCGAACATAAGCCTCCTGAACCACGTCTTCGGCTTCGGCCTCATCATTGAGGACGCTGCGGGCGACGCGATAGAGCCGGCGGTTGTGGCGCTGCATGATGAGCCGGACCGCAGCCCCATCGCGGTTGCGGGCTCGTTCGACCAGAGCGCTGTCATCGAGCCCTTCCAATCGTGTATCCGCGACCGCTGCTGCTTGCATGACTGAGCTCCTGTCCCTTCCTATTAGATAGGCCATCCAGATAAAGGTTCCCGAGCCGCACCGGGGATAGGAGACCCGCTGTTTTCAGGGTAATTGGCGCTGCGAGGAAGGAAGCCGCCGAAGCATTCCTTTCTGGGCTGCCGCCTCCGGTCCCGGGTATCGGGATGCCATGCGTGATTGGTTCTCCAGGCTCACGTGGAGGTGGCGGTGGATGAGCGGGAACACCACACCCATGACCAAACCCCAGAGCAGCTGGGCCAGCAGCAGTCCGGCCGCCGGATAGCCGTGCAGGATAGGCTGCTCCGGCAGCCATTGCAGCAGCGGGACAGGCCCCAGCATCCAGAGGACGAAGCCATACGCCATTCCGAAGAGCCAGCCGCCTCGCACGTCGTTGGCCGCTCGCTGAAACAGCCAGCCATAGAGAATCCCGCCGAACAGCATCAGGCCGATATAGGCGAGACTGGCAGCCAACTCAGACGTGCCGGTCGCCCTGGCAGGTGCGTCGAGCGCCCGGAACCCGGCGAGAACCGCCAGGGCCGGGGCCGCGGCGATCGCGCCTGCGATGGCGCCCGTCAGAAGCGGCCGTTGGGTCGGGCCGGCATCGAGGCCATGGGCCTGGAGCATCCTAAGCATGGAGTCTTCTCACCTCCCCTGTTGCGGTCTGCGAGGCCCCTTCCAGCACCGCCTCTATGGTCGGGGCCTTGCTCACATCGCTCCCGAAGAGGCGCACGAGGTGCTGGTAGGCGAGGCCGACCATCCGCGGATCGCGGTTGAGGTCGAACAGGCCGACGGGATTGACGTTGCCGAGCGGCTCCCGCAGCGCGATATCCCAATCGACCTGATCGGTAAGCGAATACCAGGTGAAGCCGACGACAGGCACGCCTGCCTGACGGATCAGCTCCACATTGTGCCACTGCCGCCAGAGCCAGCGCGGCCCGTCACGCGCGTCCATGCGGTTGGTCTCCGTGTGCATCATCGGCCGCCGGTAACGCTCGAAATACTGGCCGGCGATGGCATACCAGCCAAACAGCTCGCCGAGCGCCTCCGCTCGGCTGGTACTGTCGATGAGCTTCTCGTTCCATTCGTAATAATCGACACCGAGGATTGATCGGCGGCGCACGTCCTGCTCCATGAACCACACGTATTCGTCATCCGGCATGCCGTGCTGGCGGAGGTAAGCGCGCATATCCTCGTGCACCGGACGGGCATACAGGAAATCCAGTGGCAGGAAGCGCCGCTCGTTCTCGAACGCGGCGATGTGGCGGATCTCCGGATCAGGGCAGCACGGCTGATAGAACTCGCCGCTCTCGCTGTTGACGAACACGGCATCGGGACGCTCGGCCGTAATCGCCTGCATCATCAGCACGCTGGCCTTGGCGAGGTGGCGCACGGCCGTGACGAAGGCGCGCTCGTCCCGGCACTGCTCGTTCCATAAGCCTTCAAGGGCGCTGAGCTTGGCGCATACATACATCTCGTTCACAGGGGTGTAGAACCGCACCCACGGATAGCGCTGCGCGAAGACACGCGCATAATCGGCGAGCGCCTGCGGCACCTCCGGGTTCTGGAAGTTCTGCAGCCAGTTGGGCAGGCCGAAGTGGCACAGGTCCATGATCGGCACGATACCGAGCCGCTGCATCTCGGCGGAGACTTCGTCCAGGAAGGTCCAGTCGTACCGGCCTGGACCCAGATGGATCAGATGAAGGGGAGGGCCGTAACGCAGGTATCGAAGGCCGAGGTCCCGCACGAGCTGGAGGTCGGTGCGCCAATGGCGGTAATGGCCGCAGGCGGCCATCTGGTCCATGCGCCACCGTCCGTCCTCAAGCGTGGGATAGCTGCATTCGATCCCGGTGGCGAACATGAACCTGTGATCGGAGGACTCGGGAGCTGGGCTGACGGGCGGGCGTCCTCCGACAGGCCTTATCGAGCGCGGTTGGCGGTTTGCCGGATAGCCGACGGGTCGGATATAGAGCAGGCCCAGCACGGTGCCCCAGATCAGGTGGCCGGCCACGATGGACAGCGGCTCGTGCACGCCGCCGCTCAAGCCGAACAGGCCGGAGGAGGACAGCTGGCCACTCTGGACGAGCGGATGCATGAGGTCGAACTGCGGATGCATGATGAAGATCGCCAGCGGCATGGGTACGAAGGCGAAGATCATGCCCTGGAGGGCAGGGCGCAGGGGCAAGACGGACCAGAAGAAGTAGGCATAGAACACGGCCCAGATTGCACCGACCAACAGGTGCAACAGCATGCCGGCCGTCCAGGAGGCCCATGCGCTGGCATGAGGCAGCGCCAGGGTTCCGAGCGTGCCGACGATGTCAAAGACGGGGAGCCCGCTCCAGATCAGCAGCCGGACGACAATCTCCCAGGCCATGGCACCTGCCATGCCGGCGAGAACCGCCTTCGAGTAGGCAACCGAGCGGATCATATCGCGCCCTCACGTGTGGTCGGCCTGCCGCAGGGCCAGAGCATCGGACGAAAAAAGTGGATTCCACTTTTGGGCTTCGATCCGATGCTCCTTTGTTAACTGGCGCATCGTTTCGCGCAGAAAACCGGATCCACTTTTCGCTACCGCGGCCCTTCGGGTCCGCACGATGCGCCAGTGCAGGTGAGCCGCATTGTCACGGCCGTCCAGGAGACCTGCCCTGGCTGCCCTGATCCGACGGCGGCCCCAATGGCCGAGCATCGGATGAGGAGGAGACCGGGAAGGTGCCCTTCACTGTCGGATCGGTCATTATACGCGCTTGACAACGCCTCGGCGCATGATCTCATCGATGGGCGGCAATGCACGGAGCGCGACCTCGGGGATGGGCTCTCCGCCTGTCCCTTGCGCCGACAGGCTGCCGGCTGGTGATCTGCCGGGTTCGCCGACAATGATCCGCCCGACCATCCCGGCATGCTCGTGCGGAATGCAGAAGAAGTCGTAGACGCCTTCCACAGTGAGTGTGACGGAGAAGGTCTCGTTTGGCAGAAGGTAGTCCGAGTTCCAGGGTTCGGCTCCTTCAGGAATGCGCAGTGGGCGGTCGAAATTCTTCGGGTGGTAGGCTGTGGCCGTGTGGGAGTTGCCGGGATCCAGGTTGACCCAGCGAATGGTCCGGCCAGGCTCGACGCGCAGGCCGATGGGATCAAACCACACATGCGACCCGTCCGTGTTGCCCTGCATCCGGATTTCGACCGGTTCACTGGCGAGCGGAAATCTGAGCCCTGCCAGACCGGCAAGGAATCCCCCGCCGATCCGCAGGACGTGTCTGCGCGAGATCGTCACTTTCCGGCCACCCGCGTCTCGTCAGCCTTCGGAACATGCCATAGGATGACATGCGCGTGAGGCTTCTCGACGCCGGGATGGCCGGCGTTGAAGTACACGTCCACATGATCGACCTTGCCACCGGGGGCCGCGAGATCGTCGAAGCGCTTGTCCTTGTTCGAGAGATCCTCGATCGGAAGCATGTAGACAGTGCTGACAAGGCGCCCCTCGTGGTCGTAAGCCAGGAACGGGCCGGCCGGCAGGGTTTTCGGATCGACATAGAGCTGGCCGAGCCCCGGCAGGAAATCGGGCAGCTTCACGAGTTCGCTCACCTTCTTGTACGCGCCTGTCGGCGGAGCCTTCTCGACTTGGTCGGCAGCCAGAGCCGGCAGGCTGAAAGCGGCGACCAGGGCAAGTGTGGCGACAGCAATCCTCATGATATCCTCCGTTGGTGCGCCGGACCTGTTTGGCCTGCGCGTCCCCATTGGATGAAGGCGCGCCCAAAAGGTTCCCGTGCCATCGCTCCTCAGGACTTCGAGCAGGGGCGATGCGCAGATGGCTGCCTGATCTCGCCCGCTGCCCCATGAGAGTAAAAGGACACGAGCAGCGTTTCGTGAGTCTTTACGCTGCCGGCTCCGGGCGGTGGTGCTTCAACCCCTTGTCTATCTTCAATGATCGAGAGGCGCTGGGTCCTGCTCTCAGCCTCGGCAATTTGGAGCTACGGACCTGTCGGTAAAGGCACCCACTTCAACAGGTTCTCATCGACGCAAAAGCATTCCGTCGGATGAAGCGGACGGCCTTTCTCATCAACGTATCTCGTGGAGAGCTTGTCGATGAAATCGCACTCGAGGCAGCTCTTGATGCAGATCTCATCGCAAGCGCGGCCCTCGATGTGGGAACGGCGGATAATCAGATGCCTCCTGCGCGGCTGGCGCGCCGCGACGACGTGACTGCAACCCCACATGTCGGCGGCCTCACGGCACCGGCCATATGGCACCAAGCCGCAGAGATGGTCGAGCATGTTGCAGACATCCTCAACGGACGGCTTCCGCGTGGCGCGGTTAATGGCTCATCTGCGTACCGGCTTTCAGGAGGGGCGCGACAGCCGTGAAGCTGCGGATCCAGAGAATTTCGACGATCATCAGATCATGGCGGAAGCGCTTCGCTTAATCCGCATGACAGAGATGACGTCTTATCCTGAGGGTTGGCTCTTTTGTGGCGGGCAGAGTTGGCTCGGAGCGACTTGGTTCGGAGCTGCCTCGCTCTTGCCTTACTGCCATGCTTCAGGGCTGTCGGATGAACCCTGGACGGAGGATGCAGCGTGTTCGAGGATCATGGGAGCACACGGATCGATCTGGCCTGTCCTCACTGCCAGCGCCTGTTCAAGGTCCGGATTCGGAAGCTCCAATTCGGGGCGGATCTCGTTTGCCGGCTGTGCCAGCACGAGTTTTCGGCCAAGGATGTGTCTGATCGTCCTGAGATTCAGGAGGCTCTTGCTCGTATGCGAAAGCTCGTGAAACGGCACGTGCGGCATGTGCAGCCGCGCAGGCACGCGGACCGCCCTGAGGAACGTAACGACGAGAGAGAGAGCCGTGATAGGGCTCACGCGAATCGGCCTTCCGGGCAAAGGAGTGAAGTGCCGGAAGAAACGCTTGTACCGGCAGCACAGCGGATCGGGAGCCTCTGACATCAATCAGAAGGTCCTGGGTTCGAGCCCCAACGCGCTCACCATATTTCTCAGGAGGTTCGCCCGGATGCAGTCTTCCGGCAGGCCACAGGTCTCAATCCTGGTAATCCCATAGTCAGCACCTGGTGCGCTTGGCGGAGAGCGAGCCGTGGCCCAGGATTGCGCGCTTCGATCCCGTATGTCACTCAGCGATGTCGCGGCGGCACGCGGCGATGCTGGCGGGAGGACGCAACGATGTACAAGCAGCAGGAGAGGGCGGATCCAACGGTCATGGCCGGACAGGCCGTGTATACCCCCTGGACGCTCGACCTCTACGATCTTGTGGTGCTAGGCCTCTCCAACGCGTTGATCTGGAAGTGCCCGACTCAACGTCTGCTCGACCACTACAATGAAAATGTGAGCGACCGTCACCTCGATGTGGGCGTGGGCACGGGCTGGTTTCTCGACCACTGCCGGTTCCCCTCCAACCAGCCCCAGATCACGCTACTGGATCTCAACCCGGTTTGCCTTGAGCGGGCTGCAGGCCGGATCCGACGCTTTGCTCCCAGCATCGTCCGCGCCAACGTACTGGAACCCTTTCAGCTCGAGACAGGCCCCTTTGCCTCCATTGGCCTGAACTACCTGCTGCACTGCCTGCCGGGCAGCGTGCAGCAGAAGGCAATAGCGTTCGACCATCTCAAGCATTTCCTGGCGCCAGGTGGCGTCGTGTTCGGCTCGACGCTTCTTGCTAAAGGTGTCGAGCGCTCCCGAACGGCTCGGGCCCTGATGGGCTACTACAATTCAAAGGGTATCTTTTCGAACCAGCAGGATGATCCTGAGGATCTGCGGCGGGAACTGGCCACCCGGTTTGAACAGGTGAGAGTGGAGATCATTGGCTGTGTCGCAATGTTTGCCGCCCGATGACGTAGTCCGACCTCTGGCATGCTCACGGGCGGCATCGCACAGCTCTGTCGGGCCGCAGAGATGCCCCAGAATGCATCGCCAACGGGAATGTCTATCCTGAGCCGGGAAGCGAACCTGCAACGGCCGCGCTGAAGGGCCTCTTATGGCCCAAAGCGGAAGCGATGCTTCAAGTTGGCGCTCATGGCGATCGTCCGGGCGAGACAGGCCCCCGGGGTGGAGAAGCGCGGTGTGCTGCCTATTTCCGAAGAGCGGTGGGAAAAAGGCCGGAGTATTGGTTTCAAAGTGAAAGGAAGACGCAATGGCAAAGAATACAATTTGCCTCTGGTACGATAAGGATGCAGAGGCTGCCGCCCGCTTCTATTCCGAGACCTTTCCTGACAGTGCGGTGCTTGCCGTGCACCGTGCGCCCAGTGACTACCCAGCCGGTAAAGAGGGCGACGTGTTGACGGTCGAATTCACCGTTGCGGGCGTTCCCTGTCTCGGCCTCAACGGAGGTTCCGCGTTCAAACATAACGAAGCCTTCTCGTTCCAAATCGCCACCGACGATCAGGACGAGACCGACCGCTACTGGAATGCCATCGTCGGCAACGGCGGCCAGGAGAGCGCATGCGGCTGGTGCAAAGACAAGTGGGGTGTGTCCTGGCAAATCACGCCGCGCGCACTGACGGAGGCGCTGGCGGCAGGCGGCGATGAGGCCAAACGCGCGTTTGAGGCGATGATGGGCATGAGGAAGATCGACATCGCCGCAATCGAGGCGGCGCGGCGAGGCTGATGCTCCAACAGGTATGGCGGCAAAATTGCTGCCGGCACTTGTCCGCTCCTGGCACTTCGCGGAAGCAAAGCGGATGTCCGGCTTGGCTCGGCGAGCAGACCTCTACGCACTCGTGCTTTATGACAGCTTTTGCTCCAACTCGGACATTCGGGAGTGATGCCGGGCCTCGGCGCTGCGCCTGCCGCGTGGGTATCGAAGTGGTCTCATCCCTGGGATAAGGGCGTCTGGCAGACGTCGACCCAGTCTGCGCCGACGAGATCCGCCATGCGTTGTGGAGCGATGCGTACCGCTGCGTGGATCGCGCCCGCCGCCGGCACGACCTCGTCGAAGGCCCTCAACGAGATATCACAATAGACGGGCAGAGGTTGCGCTAATCCGAACGGGCAGACACCGCCTACCGGGTGCCCGGTAAGGGCCTGAACCTGCTCGGCATCCAGCATCGACGCTTTGCCGCCAAAGGTCACCTTGACCTTGCGGTTGTCCAAGCGGATGTCGCCTCGGGTCACAACCAGAATGGTACGATCGCCCACGCGAAGGGAAAGCGTTTTGGCAATCCGTCCTGGCTCCACGCCGTGAGCCTCGGCAGCCTGGATGACGGTAGCCGTGCTTGTATCCTTTTCGACGATCTCGATATCCGGGGCGTTCTCCGCGAAAAAAGCACGAACGGATTCAAGACTCATGATTGAGGTTTTCCTGAATAGGTGAAAGGGAAGCATAGACATAGACGAAGGGATCAGGCGAAGAAAAGCCCGCCGGACGTATCTTAATGCCGCTGGCGCCTGTGCGGCCATACGGGCTCAACACGAGCGATCCATTCCAGTACTCTCCGGCACGCAGACAATTGCCTTTGCAATCAGCCAATCGGCGGACGGCGACGTTAACGAGATCTCCCTCGGCCGGACAGCCATTTCCGGTCGCCCCTGCCCACGGTGGTGCATTGGGATCCGCCAGCAGTGCCTTATCCGATGCGATCCTTATAGCTTGACAGGAACTAGGCATTCCTCCAGCTTAAAGTTGTCAGACCAATTTACCGAGTGAAGGGGTCAGGGCCTCTTCATCAAGCCGGAGGTTCAGCGCGGGATGCACCCGGACTGGAGACAGCAGCCGCCTCGTCCGTCATCCGCCAGGATGTCGATGGCGATGAGGGCTGTCGCCGAATATATCGGCCGTTCGGATCTTCAGCCCGGCGATTGTCTGCCCCCCGAGCGCGTGCTGATGGCGGAACTTTCTGTCGGCCGTTCCACTCTCCGCGAGGTGATCCGGCACTGGCAGGCCCTGGGAGTCGTGGAGAGCCGCAGGGGAAGCGGCACCTATCTGCTGCGCCGGATTTCACCTGAGACCATGCATCTGCCGCTCGTCATCGACACTGGGCGCAACGGCCTTCTGCAGATGCTGGAGGTGCGGCGCGGGCTCGAGACCGAGGCAAGCGCTCTCGCGGCGCTTCGCGCCAGTGCCGCCGATCTGGAGTCGATCGAGGCGAAGCTCCTGATCTCGGAGGCCGTCTTCCGCGAAAATGGCTGTGCCGGACCCGAAGATCTGGAGTTTCACCTCTCGATCTACGATGCCTGCGGCAATCCAGTCTTCGGCCAGCTTCTCTCCCAAATGCGTGAGAGCGTGCAGACGCTTTTCGCTATGTCTCGCGTGCGCGTCGATTTCGCCGCGCGCTCATTCCCGTTTCACCGCGAGTTGTTCGAGGCCATCGCTGCCAAGGACCCGGATGCGGCCCGCGCCAAGACGCTTTCGATCCTCGCCATCGTGGAGGAGGACATCAAGGACATGATCACATGAGCACTTCCGCCGATCCGCTCGCTCGCGCCATGGCTATTCTCGCCCATGACGGGAATCACGCTTACGACGCCGTCGTGCCGCCGATCGCGCAGACTTCGCTCTTCACCTTCGGATCCTATGCGGAGATGGAGGAGACCTATCGGAGCCAGAAGGTGCGGCCCACTTACACCCGCGGCCTCAATCCGACGGTCCGGCTGTTCGAGGAAAAGATCGCTGCTCTCGAATATGGCGAGGACGCCATCGGCTTTGCCAGCGGCATGGCGGCAATATCGTCCGCGGTCCTTGCCTTCGTTCAGCCCGGCGACCGGATCGTGTGCGTAGAGCACGTTTATCCGGACGCCTATCGTCTGTTCGAGACCTATCTCAAGCGCATGAACGTCACCGTCGAGTATGTCGACGGTCGCGATCTCGATGCAGTGCGGCGCGCTCTGCCCGGGGCGCGCCTTTTCTATATGGAGAGCCCCACGAGCTGGCTCATGCATGTCCATGAAGTGACGGCGCTGGCGCGGATCGCCCGTGACAATGGCGCGATCTCCATCATCGACAACAGCTGGGCGAGCCCGATCTTCCAGCAGCCGCTGACGCTCGGCGTCGATCTCGTGGTCCATTCCGCCTCGAAGTATATCGGCGGCCACAGCGACGTGGTGGCGGGCGTAGTGATCGGATCGAAGACGCTCGTGGGTGAGATCCGCTCCCGCATCTATCCCTATCTCGGCGGCAAACTGTCCCCCTTCGATGCGTGGCTTCTTTTGCGTGGCCTGCGTACGCTGCCGGTTCGCATGAAGGCGCATGAGGCGGCGGCACTTCATGTGGCGCGCAAATTGGCGGAGCGCCCGGATGTGGTAGCGGTCTATCATCCTGGTCTCGGCAACGTCCTGCCCGACGGATTGCAGGGAACGTCGGGCCTCTTCTCGTTCGAGTTCGACGGGAGTGTTGATATCCCGAAGTTCGCGGATGCGTTGCGCTTCTTCAAGCTCGGCGTGAGCTGGGGCGGGCATGAGAGCCTCGTCGTCCCGGCGCAGGTGGTGCGGGTGCAGGCGGCAGGGCCCAACTCCGCCATCGATTTCGGCGTCTCGGAGCGCGTCGTGCGCCTCCATGTCGGTCTCGAAGGGCAGGATGCTCTCGTCTCGGATCTCTTCCAGGCCATCAGGGAGGCGAAGATGAGCTAGATGCTGCTACGCACTTCGACGGCCTGACAAGTTCAAAATAAATGAAGCAGAGGGAAGACCATGATTCAACGCTTGTTACTCGCCACTGCGCTCGCCACGGTTTTTGCCGGAAGCGCTCTCGCCCAAACTACTCTGAAACTGACTGAGGTCATCACCAGCCCGGAGCGCACCGAGACGCTCAAGAGCATCGTCAAGACCTTCGAGGAAGCCAATCCCGGCGTTAAGGTCGAAATCACATCCCTTCCATGGGGGCAGGCATTCGAGAAATTCGCCACCATGGTCTCGGCAGGCGATACGCCCGATGTCGTCGAGATGCCGGATCGCTGGCTTTCGCTTTACGCCAACAACGGTGCCCTGGAGAGCCTTGAACCTTATCTGAAGGCATGGCCGAACACGGCAGGTCTCACCGACAAGACCCTGGAGGTCGGCCGCACCGTCAAGAACACCGCCTACATGCTGCCCTACGGCTTCTATCTGCGCGCGATGTTCTACAACAAGAAGCTCTTCGAGCAGGCAGGGGTGAAAGAGCCGCCGAAGACGCTTGAGGAATTCGAGGAGGCCTCAAAGAAGGTCTCGGCCATTCCGGGCAAGTACGGCTACTGCCTGCGTGGCGGTCCCGGCGGCCTCAATGGCTGGATGATGTTCGGCGCCACCATGGCGGGTGACAACACCTTCTTCAAGCCGGATGGAACGTCCACCATCAACGAAGAGGGTTGGGTAAAGGGCATCGCTTTCCTCACCGATATCTACAAAAAGGGCTATGCGCCGAAGGACAGCGTCAACTGGGGATTCAACGAGATTGTCGCGGGCTTCTATTCCAGCACCTGCGCCATGCTCGATCAGGATCCCGATGCGCTGATCGCGATCGCCGAGCGCATGAAGCAGGAGGAATACGGCGTAGCCCCGATGCCGAAAGGACCGGCTGGCAAGGCTTTCCCGACGATCGGCTATGCCGGCTGGTCGATGTTCGCCAACAGCAAGAACAAGGAACTCTCATGGAAGCTGATCTCCGCGCTGACGAGCCCTGAAGGCAACATTGTCTGGAACAAGCGGACGGGCGCTCTACCGATCTACAAGTCCGCGGAGAACGACCCGTTCTATTCCGGCCCGCAGTTCAAGGGATGGTTCGAGGAACTGGCGGACAAGAACGTCGTGCCGACCATCATGCCGACCTATCTGCCGGAATTCGCCTTCTTCGCCGACTCACTTGGAGTGAAAACAAGCCAGCAGGCGCTCCTCGGGCAGCTTTCTCCGAAGGACATGGCGAATCAATGGGCCGATTACCTGACCAAGGCCCAGAAGAAATACCTCGCTTCGAAGAAATAAGGGCCTGATCGGCGCGGCTCTTATGAACCGCGCCGTTATCTTTTCGGCTGCGCGCAGGGTAGGAGTGCCGATGACAACCGTGTCCTTGTATGAGGAGGCTGCACGCCGCAGGCACATCTCCTTGCGCCGGATCGTGCTCATGGCGGAGCCTTACCTCTATATCGCTCCATCCGTGCTTTTGATCGCCACGATCATGCTCGTGCCCCTGGTCATCGGATTGTCCTATGCCTTTCGCGACATCCAGCTGGTCAATCCCTTCAGCGGCGGCTTTATCGGCTTGGAGCACTTCCAGACTCTCTGGACGGATGCAGCGTTCTGGCATTCCATGAAGAACACGCTGGTCTGGACCTTCGCATCGGTCGTGCTGCAATTCGCCTTCGGTCTCGTGCTGGCGCTGCTGCTCAATAATGCCTTCCCAGGGCGCGGGCTCGTTCAGGCGCTGGTCTTCCTTCCCTGGGCCGTTCCAACCTTTCTTTCGGGCCTGAACTGGGCATGGCTCTTCAATCCGGTCGTGGGTCCTCTGCCACATTGGATGGCGGCCCTCGGAATTCTGCCTGCTCCCGAAAACATCCTGTCCGATCCGAGCCTTGCCATGTGGGGGCCGATCACCGCCAATGTCTGGTGGGGAATACCGTTCTTCGCGATTACGCTCTTGGCGGCTCTCCAGTCGATTCCGCATGATATCTACGAGGCTGCATCCATCGACGGGGCCGGTCCGTGGCGGCGCTTTACGGACATCACTCTGCCGTTCCTGGCGCCGACTATTGCGATCACCGTACTATTGAGGACTGTGTGGATCGCAAATTTCGCCGACCTCATCATCGTGATGACGAACGGCGGACCGGCGGATCAGACTCAGATCGTTTCCAGCTATATCTTCACACAGGCTTTCCGGCGTCTCGATTTCGGCTATGCGTCCGCAGTCGCAATGGTCCTTCTCATCCTGCTGCTGGCTTATTCTTTCGTCATCATCCTGCTGCGGCAGGCCATGCTGAAACGATGAGAGACGCGCCATGAAGTCTTCCGCTTACAGCAGGCCTTACTGGTTCCTTCATTACGGGCTGCTCGCCTTCTATGTGATCTTCGCGCTCTTTCCTCTGTACTGGCTGCTGAAGGTCTCGGTGACGCCCAATGACCTTCTCTACAGTGAAGGCATTCGGTTATGGCCGTCCCGTCCATCGCTTGCGCATTACACCTTTGTGCTCGCTCATAGCGATTTCCCGCTGTTCTTTAAGAACAGCGTGATCGTCTCAGGCAGCACTGCCGTTCTTGTGACGCTCGTCGCAGCACTTTCAGGCTATTCAATGTCGCGGTTCGATTTTCGTGGGAAAATGTGGCTCATCGGGCTCATGCTTGTCACGCAGATGTTCCCGCTCGTCATGCTGGTGGCTCCGATCTTCAAGATCTTCTCACCGCTCGGTCTCACCAACAGCCTCACCGGGCTGGTCATCGTCTATACTGCGTTCAATGTGCCTTTCGCGACCTTCCTGATGCAATCGTTCTTCGATGGCATCCCGAAGGACCTGGAGGAGGCCGCCATGATCGACGGCGCGTCGCGTTTTCGCGCCTTCCGCCAGATCATTCTGCCGCTCACGCTCCCGGGCGTTGCCGCGACCCTGGGCTTCGTGTTCACCGCAGCCTGGAGCGAGCTGCTCTTTGCCCTGATGCTCGTTTCCAAGGCAGGAGCCAGTACTTTCCCTGTGGGGCTTCTGAGCTTCGTGTCGAAATTCTCAGTCGATTTCGGGCAAATGATGGCTGCCGGTGTCCTGGCCCTGATCCCCGCCTGCCTCTTCTTCCTTCTCATTCAACGCTATCTCGTCCAAGGCCTCACGGCCGGCGCGGTCAAAGGGTGAAGGTTCGCATCACATGGCTTCCATCGAAATTCAGGGCGTCGGCAAATCTTACGGGGCTATGCCTGTTCTCCATAATGTCGACCTGTCGATCCGGGATGGGGAGTTCGTGGTGCTGATCGGACCGTCGGGATGCGGCAAGTCCACTCTCTTGCGCATGATCGCGGGATTGGAGGGCATCACCAGCGGCGATATCCGCATCGGAGGGCATGTGGTGAACGAGCTTGCCCCCAAGGACCGCGACATCGCGATGGTCTTCCAGTCTTATGCCCTCTATCCGCACATGACTGTGCGGGACAACATGAGCTACAGCCTCAGGCTTCGGGGAACACCCGCCGAGCGCATGGCCGGCGTTGTTTCGGCCGCCGCGTCCAAGCTCGGTCTGGATGCACTCTTGGACCGCAAGCCCCGCACTCTTTCGGGAGGTCAGCGCCAGCGAGTCGCCATGGGGCGCTCCATCGTACGGCAGCCGAAGGCCTTTCTCTTCGACGAGCCCTTATCGAACCTCGATGCACGGCTGCGCGAACAGATGCGCGTCGAGATCAAGAAGCTCCACCGGGAGCTCGGCACCACCTCGATCTACGTGACGCACGACCAGGTCGAGGCCATGACCCTCGCCGACCGCATCGTGGCCATGAATGGCGGTGTCATCCAGCAGGTCGGAACGCCGCTCGACCTTTATGAGCGTCCGACAAATCTGTTCGTTGCTGGCTTTATCGGCTCACCTGCCATCAACATCCTTGAGGGCACGTTGCGCTACGACGGAGAACGGCGATCAGTCGAGCTTGGATCGGGAGACCGAATTTCACCAACCTCGCTTGCTGAGGGCCAAGAAGGCCAAGCTGTGAGAATAGGGATCCGTCCTGAAGACGTTCGAATCTTCCCGGCAAAGCACGGAGGTTTGACCGGTCAAATCGAACTGGTGGAGCCGATGGGCCTGGGAACTATCGTGCATATCAGAGCAACACATTATGCCCTGAAGGCATTTGTCCTGGAACGGGTCGACTATACCGTCGGCACGAGTATCTCTTACGAGTTGCCTGCATCCAAGCTGCACATCTTCGATGCCATGACAGGACAGCGACTTCCGGCATAAGTGCTTACCAATCGCGTGCTACGCTACGCGGCAATCAAATTGGCCCGCAAAGTCCGGTCTCGACGGATCCCGGAAACAAACAGGATGTCTGCCCTTGCGCTCAATTTCCGTAGAAGGAGCGCCGCGTTCAGGATATCGGCAGGATCATTCGCCTACGCTCTAGCGCATCGTGCGGACCCGAAGGGCCGCGTCAGCGAAATGGGGACCCGGTTTTCCGCAATCAACGATGCGCCACTTTAAAAATGAGCATCGGCCCCAAAAGTGGATTCCACTGTTGGGGCCGATGCTCTAGCTCTTCCCGTCAGCTCAGGGTGGCGACGCTCATGTCTCCCTGCTCAGACAAGCGTGGGCCGAACTGCGAGGTGCTGACCGTCGGGCGACCCGTGATGAGCTCAGCGCAGCGGCTTCCAAGCATCATGGCAGGCGCGTTCGTGTTGCCTGCATTGATGTTGGGCATGGCGGACAGGTCGCAGACGCGCAGGTTCTCGATGCCGCGAACGCGCAGCCTTGAATCGAGAACCGCCATCGGATCGCTGGACGTGCCCATCCGGCAGGTGCCACTCGGGTGATAATTGGTTTTCACGAACCGGCGGCAATGCTTCATGAGCGCTTCGTCGCTGAGATCGCTCGGATCGGGAATTGCGATCTGCTTGATGCGCTCGGCGACCGGAGTGGTTTGAAAGACACGCAGGAAGAAACGTTGCCCGTCGATCATCGCGCGGGCATCGGCGGGATTCTTCAGGAGATTGGGTGACACCAGCGGCATGTCGTCCGGATTGGCGGATCGAAGGCGGACGAACCCGCGAGATTTCGGTTTGATCACGACTGTTGTGATCGTCAACCCATACGTGTCCGGGACGAGGCCGAGCGTGTCACGGTCGAGATAGACGATCGGCACGCAGAAGGCTTGGATCGTCGGCTCGCCATTCGGATCTGTCGGATTCACGAAAGCGCCGGCTTCGACACCGGCAGAAAGAATCGGGCCTGTGCCGAATAGCCGGAAATGGATGCCGTTGAGCAGCATCCGCCAGCCGACACCTTGTTTGTAATAGCCGTAAGGCCCGTTCGCCATCGCGATCATCGGGACTTCCGGATGATCGATCAGGTTTTCGCCCACACCGGGAAGATCAGCGATGCAGGTCATCCCGTGCTCTCTCAATTGATCGGCTGGGCCGATACCGGAGAGCATGAGAATTTGTGGCGTGACGAGCGCGCCGGAGGCCATAATGATCTCGCCGTCGGCATAGACCTGATGGTCCATGCCCTTCGCGTCGCGATAGGTCACGCCGATTGCCCGGCCATTTTCGATCTCGATCTTACGGACCCGGGATTGCAGGCGGATCACCAGATTCGGGTTATCGGCGAGCGGAGCCAGGAATGCATAGGCCGCGCTGCTGCGTTTGCCGCGCCTGTTCATGAACTGGTAGAAGCCGACGCCGCGCTGCTGCGGGCCATTGAAGTCGGGATTGAACGGCTCGCCCAAGGCCTGGATGGCTTGCACGAACCAGCGTGACATGTCGTTGATGTGTCCAGGATCAGAGACAAGAAGCGGACCATCGGCGCCGTGCAATTCGTTGTAGAACCTGTTGTTGCCCTCCATGGTGCGGAAATGCGGCAGCACGTCGGCCCAGCTCCAGCCCGGATAGTCATTCTCGCTGCGCAGCATCTCATGCCACTCGTCATAATCGGATGGCCTGCCGCGCATGTAGACCTGGGCATTGACCGATGACCCGCCGCCGAGGACGTTGGCTTGCGGAATGTCATGCACGCGGCCGTCGAGATGCTCCTGCGGTATCGTGTGGTGATACCGCATGTATTTACTGCCATTGATCATCTTGAAGATGCCGGGCGGCATATCCAGGAGCGGGTGACGATGGGAGTAGCCACCCTCGAGCAGCAGCACTCGGGCGCCTTCATTGACCAGCCGGGCCGCCGCCACCGAACCTGAAGAGCCTCCGCCGACAATGATATAGTCAAATCGTTCCTTCATTCCTGCACCCGTCGTGAAATCTATCCGCAATCAGGCGGCCAGGCCGCGTGGATGAGGTCAGGCCTTGATCCCCTCAAGTCCCTGCCAATCGAACTCGATGCCATGGCCGGGGCGGTTGGGGGCGAGCGCGAAACCGTCCTCGATCCTGAGCGGCTCCGCGATGTAGCGATCGAGCCCGAAGCCATGCGCCTCAAGATACGAGCGGTTGGGACAGGCGGCGAGGAGATGCACGGTCACATCATGCGCGCCATGGCTCGTGACGGGCAGGTTGAAGGCTTCGGCCAAGTGGGCGATCTTCATGAACGGAGTCACACCGCCGCAATTGGTGACGTCCGGCTCCGGATAGGTTACGCCGCCGCCGGCGATGTAGAGCTTGAACTCCCAGAGCGTGCGCAGGTTTTCACCTGCGGCGACGGGCAGCCCGCCCTCGCGGACGATGCGAGCATGGCCGGCCGGATCGTCGGGAATGGTAGGCTCTTCGAGCCATGTCAGGTCGAAGGGCTGAAGGGCGCGGGCGGCGCGGATGGCGCCATCGACGCTCCACTTCATGTTGGCATCCGCCATCAGCGGGAAGTTCTCTCCGAGATGCTCGCGCATCGCCTTCACGCGCTCCACATCCTCGAAGAGATTGGCGCGGCCCACCTTCATCTTGATGGCGCAGAAGCCTTTTCCGAGATTGTCATCCGTCTGGCGCAGGAGCTTGTCGAGAGGCAGTTCCAGATCGATGCCGCCGGCATAGCAAGGTACGCGTGGATCGTAGCCACCAAGCGCCTTCCAAAGCGGGAGATTGGCGCGTTTCGCCTTCAGGTCCCACAGGGCCATGTCGAAGGCCGAGATTGCAAGGACGGTCGGTCCGCCACGCCCGCCGTAATGGAGCGCCCACCACGCCTTGTGCCAGAGGCGCTCGATCTCATCGGCTTCCTCGCCGTCCATGATCTCCGGGAGTTCACGGGCAAGGATGGTATCGATGGCGGCCCCGTTACGGCCAACCGTAAAAGTGTAGCCAACCCCTTCAGCACCATCGGTATCACGAATGCGCACGGTATTGAGCTCGAAGGCACGCATCTCGCCATGCATGGAGTCGGTCAGAACCGTCGGGAGCGGGATCCGATAAAAGCCGGGTTCGATGGAGGTAATCCGAGGCATGTTTTGTCCCGTCAGTCGTTGTGCGTTCTTGCAGATCAGGCTGTCTCTTCCGCGCGGATGCTCAGGCGTGCCTGAATGGCGACCACGAGCAGCAGGAACAAGCCGCGGATGACGGATTGCCAATAAGCGGAGAGGCTGATCCAGCCGAGGCCGTTTTCGAAGTTCAGGATGTTGAAGATCAGGCCGAGCAGCAGCACGCCGGCAAGCGTCGATCCGACCGATCCGACGCCGCCGGTCAGAAGCGTACCGCCGACAACGACGGCTGCGATGGCAAACAACTCCCAGCCGACACCTTCGATGGGCTGGCCCGCGCCGAACTGTGCCGCGAGGATGACGCCTGCAAGGCCAGCGAGGCCGCCGCTCGCCAGATAGACGATGGCTTTCACGCGGATTGCCGGCAGGCCCATGAGCCGCGTTGCATCTTCATTGCCGCCGACGGCCAGAACCGTGCGACCAAAGGCGGTGAAATTAAGAACAAGCGAGCCGAGAAGGTAAGCGACAAGCGCAATCCAGGCGGGAATGGGAAATCCGAGGAAGTCGCCCTGACCCAGTTCCGTGAAACCCGATTCATAGGAGACCGAGACCGATTGATTGCCGGCAAGGAGGAGCGCACAGCCGCTTGCGGCCAACATGGTCGCCAGGGTGGCGATGAAGGGGAGAATGTTGAGGCGCGTGATGATAAGGGCATTGCACGCGCCGATTATGAGCCCGGCGCCCAGGCCCGCCAGAAGGCCGGGCACAGCACCGTAAGGAGACGCCAGCGCTGCCACGACGCTGCCAAGGGCCGCCGTCGAGCCCACCGAAAGGTCGATGCCCCCGGTGATGATGACGAAGCACATTCCCAGGGCGACGAGGGCGAACATGCTGTTGTAGCGCAGGACCGAGAGCACATTGTAAGTCCCGAGGAAGTTGTCGTAGCGCAACCAGCCGAACACGATGAGCGCGACGAGGGCGAGGACAACGCCGAAGCGACCGATGGTCTGGAGCGTCTTGAAAGTCATGGTGCCGTTCATGGTTGACCTCAGCGCTGTCCTTGTCGCTGCAGCCAGACGGCCAGCACGATAATACCCGCCTTTGCCACGAGGGCAGCGGCATCCGGCACGCCATTGGCGAGAAGGGTGTAGCGGACGAGCTGGATGATGAGGGCGCCGACGAGCGTTCCGACGACCGTCGCGCGGCCGCCGGTGAGAAGCGTTCCACCCACGGCCACGGCGGCGATCGCATCAAGCTCCATGCCGAGACCCACGAGATTGGCGTCGGCTGCGGAATTGCGCGCGATCACGATCAATCCTGCGATGCCGGACAGAAGACCGCTGATGAGGTAGACGCGCTGCTTGACGGACGCCACAGGAATGCCTGCAAGCCGCGCTGCGCGCTCGTTGCCGCCAACGGCAAGGATCTGTCGTCCGAAGACCGTACGTCTCAGCATCCACGCTGCGGAAGCGACGGCCACGGCCATCAGAATGGCTTGGAACGGAATGCCGAGAATGCGTCCAAGTCCGATGAACTGAAATTCCGGCAGGTTGAAGACCTGAAGATTGCCGTTGGTGAACACCTGGGCAATGCCACGCCCGGCGATAAACAGGACGAGCGTGGCGATAATCGGCTGAATGCGCAGATGCGTGATGAGCCAGCCGTTGAACCAGCCGAGGAGGGCGGTCACGACCACCGGCACCACGAAGGCAAGGGCGATGCCGATCGCCGGAGAGGGCAGGGGGAAGAGCTTGCCGAGGAAGATCAGTGGAGCAAGAGCGCCGGCAATCGCCATCAGTGCGCCGACCGAGAGATCGATGCCACCGGTTGCGATCACGAGCGTCATGCCGACGCCGACGATCACAATGGCGCAAACCTGGGTCAGATTGACGTTGAGCGTCTGCCACGTCGCGAAGTTCGGGGTGATGGCGAGATTGACCAGGATGAGGAGCGCCAGGGCGATCCACGATCCGTAACGTGTCAGAAAGCTCTTCAACTCGAACCGGGGCGCCTCTTGCGCCGGTCTCGGCGGCAGTGTCGTTGCAGTATCAGACATGGGCAGCCTCCCGGTTGCGCTCATGCCCGTGCGCCATGGCGGTCATCACCGATTGTTCATTCACGGCGGCGCCTTCGAGCTCGGCCACGGTGCGCCCGTCGCGCAAAACGAAGATGCGGCTTGCCGCCTCCACGATTTCTTCCAGCTCGGACGAGATCATCAGAACTCCGAGACCTTGGCCTGCCAGTTCCCGGACCAGACTGAGGATTTCGGCCTTGGCGCCGACGTCGATCCCTCGTGTGGGCTCGTCGAGAATGAGGAGCTTCGGGTTCATGCAAAGCCAACGGGCGAGGAGCACCTTCTGCTGGTTGCCGCCCGACAATTCGCGAATACGCTGCTCGGGTCCCGAGCAGCGAATGCCCAGGCGTTTAATGAACTGGTTGACGATCTCGCGACTGCGCGTCTCGTCCACAATACCGCGCCTCGCCAGTTGCGGCATGAGCGCAAGCGTCAGGTTCTCGCGCACCGACATATCCGGAATGATGCCCTCGAGCTTGCGATCTTCCGAGCAGAAGCCCATACCGGCCCGGATGGCGTCAGCAGGCTCGGGCATTGCCTTATCGGAACCGGCGAAACGGATCGTCCCCGCATCGGGTCTGTCCGCGCCGAACACAGCGCGGACGGATTCGGTGCGTCCGGCACCAAGCAGCCCTGCAAGGCCGACGATCTCACCGGGGCGCACCTCGAAATCCACGTCGCGGACCCTGCGCCCGACGGCAAGATCCTCGACCTTGAGGATTGGTTTTCGTGTATCCGCAGCCTCGTCAGCCTTGCGGCCTTCCTGCAGAACCTGGGTGAGTTCGCGCCCGAGCATGGTCGTCACCAGATCGAGCCGCGACAGTTCCGTCATTGGGGCAACCTGCACCGTGCGCCCATCTCGCATGATGGTGACGCGGTCGCAGACCGCATAGAGCTCGTCGAGCTTGTGGCTGACGAAGATCACGGACACGCCCGCTGCCTTGAGCTGGCGAATGACGCCGAAGAGCACTTCGACCTCGCGCTCGTCGAGGGAGGAGGTCGGCTCGTCCATGATGACGAGCTTGGCGTCGAAGCCGATGGCGCGGGCAATCGCCACCATCTGCTGCACGGCGGTCGGATAAGCCATGAGCGGGCGATGGACATCGATGTCGATGCTGAAGCGAGACAGAAGCGCGCGGGCCTCCGCGTGCATGGCCCGCCAGTCCAAAAGGCCGAAGCGGCGCTTCTCACGGCCAAGGCAGATATTCTCTGTCACTGATCTGTAAGGCACCAGGTTGATTTCCTGGTAGATCGTGCTGATGCCGGCTCTTTGCGCTTCCTGCGGCGAACTGAAAGTCACAGGCTTTCCGTCGAAGACGATTTCACCCGAATCCTTGCTGTAATACCCGGTCAGGATCTTGATGAGAGTCGACTTGCCGGCCCCGTTCTGGCCGATAAGCGCATGGACTTCGCCCCTTTCCACCACGAGTTCGGCTGCGCGCAAAGCCGGGATACCGGCGAAGCGCTTGTTGATCCCGTGCATGCTGAGGAGCGGCGCCATGAGGGGTCCGTGGTCCATCCTATCGAGGAGACAGGGGACGCTGCCCGCCATGGCGAGCAGCGTTGCACCAATCAATACGCATCGGCAATGAGCTGAGTGGCGTTCGACTTGTCGAAGAACCGGTCGGTGTTGACCACCCATGGCTCGATCTGTTCGCCCTTGGCGTAGCGGTCGAGAGTCTCGAACGCTTTCGGGCCGAACTTCGGATTGCACTCGACGGTGGCGAGCATCTTGCCGTCAATGATGGCCTGGAGCGCATCGCGCGTTCCGTCGACGGAAACGACGATCACGTCCTTTCCGGGCTTCTTGCCTGCGGCTTCCAGGGCGGCGATCGCGCCGATCGCCATCTCGTCGTTATGCGCATAGATGGCGGTTGCGTCGGGGTGCGCCTGCAGCAGGGTCTCGGCAACCTGACGGCCCTTGTCGCGGGCGAAGTCGCCGGACTGGGAGGCCACGATCTGCATGCCCGGATGGGCCTTGATGTAATCCTCGAAGCCCTTGCGCCGGTCGTTTGCAGGCGAGGATCCGGTGGTGCCTTCGAGCTGGATGATCTTGGCCTTGCCGTCCACGGCCTTGGTCAGGGCCTCTGCTGCACGCTTGCCTTCCTCGACGAAGTCGGAGCCGATGAAGGTGACGTAGTCACGACCTGCCTTCGCTAAGCTCTGGTCCACGTTGCGGTCGAGCAGGATCACCGGAATCCCGGCCTTCTTGGCGGCCATGACGGCGGGGATCAACGGCTTCTCCTCACGGGGCGCGAGGAAGATCAGGTCGACACCCTGAGCGATCATCGAGTTGACGTCCGCCACCTGCTTGGCGGCCGAGCCGGCTGCGTCCGTATAGACGAGCTGGTCGCCGCGTTTGGCCGCTTCCGCCTTCATGCTTTCCGTCTGCGCGATGCGCCATGGGTTATTGGACTCGGTCTGGGCAAAGCCGACCTTGTAATGGTCCTTCTTCTTCAGCTTCGGCAACTCCTGCGCGGATACACCGCCGAGCCCCAGCCCAATGGCTGCGACGCCCGTTGCGAGCGCAAGGAAAGTCCTTCTGAGCATCATGTTCGTTTCCTCTCCAGTGTTTCGCCCCTGATGGGGTTCTTCGTATCTATTGCCGCAGCCGTTTGTCGCTGCAGATCGTCACCAGCGGACGTAAGTTGTCTGCTTCCGCAGGTATCCGTCAAAACCGTATTTGCCGTCCTCGCCGCCGAGGCCTGAATGCTTCCAGCCCGTATGGAATCCCTGGACGAGTTCGCCGCATGGACGGTTCACATAGAGTTCGCCGAAGGACAGCTCGCGTGATAGCCGCATCACCCGGCGCAGATCGTTCGTGTAGACGTAAGCCGACAGGCCGTAGCTCGTTTCGTTGGCGAAACTCAGTGCCTGCTCGAAGCTGTCGACCGTCATCACGGGAGCGACGGGGCCGAAGATCTCGCGCTGCATGACATTCGCTCGGTTGGAGTCGACTCGCAGGACCGTCGGCTCGAACCAGTGTCCGCGTGCGAACTCGCCGTCTTTCAGGCGATGGCCGCCGGCGAGAACCTCCGCGCCGGAGGCGATGGCCTGGTTTACCATCTCCTCGACCTTGTCGACCTCCGGCCGGTTCACCTTTGGCCCCATGTCGGGGTTCGTCATCGGATCGGCAAGCCGCATGGTCTTCACGCGGGAGACGAACTTGTCGAGGAAGGGCTCCGCGATGTCCCGGTGCAGGTACATGCGTTCGTTGCAGGTGCAGATCTGTCCGCAATTGGTGAAACGTGAGACGAGAGCCGCTTCCACAGCTGCATCAAGATCGGCGTCGTCGAGCACGATGAAAGGTGCCTTGCCGCCGAGTTCGAGGCGGATGACCTTCAGCTCATCGGCCCCTGCGGCATAGATCTCTCGCCCGGCGCGGACGCTGCCGGTCATGGTGATCATGTCGCTCAAAGGAGAGCGCACGAGGGTATCGCCCACGGTTCGCCCACCGCCGGTCACGACGTTCAGCACACCTTTCGGCAATCCGACTTCGTGGGCAAGGCGCGCGATCTCCAGAGCTGAGAGAGGCGTGGACTCATGTCCCTTCACGACGATGGTGTTGCCGGCCACGAGCGCCGGGCCGATCTTGCGCGCCGCCAGTGCTGCGGGATAGTTCCAGGCGGTGAGGCCCACGACGACGCCGAAGGGAACGCGTCGGATCCAGACCTCTTCGTTCTGGAAGTCCGAAGGCATGATGTCGCCTTCGATGCGGCGCGCGCTTTCGGCGGCGAAAGTCAGAAAAGTGATGGTGGCGTCGATTTCACCTTCCGCCTGGTTGAGGGGCTTTCCCTGCTCGAGCACGACGGTCCGGGCGAGGCGATCCTTATCCCGCCTGATCGCCGAGGCGAGGTCGGACACGTAGCCGGCGCGGATGATGGGCGGCAGAGCGGCCCAGGCCGGTTGCGCACGCTTAGCCGCTTCGAGGGCTGCCACCGCATCCTCGGCCGAGCCGGCCGGGACCGTGGCGAAGACGACTTCGTTCGCAGGATTTTCGACGTCCGAACGATCCGGGTTGCGGCCATCCGTCCAGGCTCCGTCGATATACATCTGATAATGAGTGACGGCTTCGGCGCTATTGGCTGCAGCGGACTTCAGCATGGCCGAGCCCCGCTATGGTCTTGGCAGGGCAGGTGCGAAGCAGAACACGACGGAGTCGAGCCTGTGATTGACGTCACTGATTTCCTCCAAGAAAGCCCCCTGGAGCCTTGTCAAACCAAACACCACTTCGTGGTCTATTTGGTATGACCGAAATCAGAATGATGTCACGCAGGTTGGGTGTCAAGTGGCGTATCATCCCGCCATTTGGACCGTTTCACCCATAAAAACTCTGGATCTTTGCACTAATGCGGTCAAAATGATTTGCTCTTACCAAGTTTTTGGTCCTACCAAAAAGACGTCCGGCTGGCAGGAGGGCGCTGAAGCGCTTTTAGGGACTTAAGGTGTTGGAAGCAGCAAAGTTGGGATGATGGATCAGGATCAGAGACTTCACCGTCGGGAAACCGAACCAGGGGCAGCACGGCGTTCGGACGCTGTCGTCGCGGATCTCGTGCGTATGATCCAATCCGGTCGTCTTCAGGAAGGGGAGCGCCTCCCGGCCGAGCGGGACCTGATGCAACGCTATGGGGTGAGCCGCGCTGCGGTGCGCGAGGCGATCGTCTCGCTCGCGAACCGCGGCCTTGTCGCGACCCGTCTTGGTCATCGTCCCGTCGTGCGCAAACCGGGCTATGAGTTCGCGGTCGATCAGGTTGGAAACTTGGTAGGCCACCTTGTCGTGGATCGAGAAGGTGTTTGGAACCTCTTCGAAACACGCATCTTCATCGAATGCGCACTTGCCCGATGGGCCGCAAACCATGCACGGCGCGATGATCTTGAAGAGCTGCGGACAGCACTCGATGCCAATCGTGCGGCCATCGGCCATCCGATTGCCTTCGATGATACCGATGCTGCTTTTCATGCGGTGCTCTACCGCATTCCGGGAAACCCGATCTATCCCGCTGTCCACAAAGCCTATGTGGAATGGTTGACTCAACATTGGCGCTCTATGAAGCGCGGAGCAGATATCGATCAGATGAACCATGCCGGCCACCGAGCCGTCTTCGATGCCATTGCTGCGCGCGATCCAGACCATGCAGAAGAGGCCATGCGGCGCCATCTGGTGGCCGCTTGGGAGTTCGTGCGCTCTACCTTTCCGACCGAAAGTTAGATGGTGGACGGCCAAGCCCGCATTACAGCTCAAGTGCGGCATCGCCTTAAAAGATAGGATCGTCAGACTGTTGGACATTTTCAGACTTACAGCTCTCAGCCAGAGGCGCGGATATCAGGCTCTACTCCGCTCTTGGAACATTCCGGAAGCAGGCCGGATGCCCGCTTGGAGCGAGAACATCGGACGTTCCTGAAGGGCGGGAATTTCGAAGTCTGACCCAATGCAGAATTTGAAAGCATCATCTCCGTGACGGATCATCCGTCATGTCGGCTCAACAGAATGTCTTTAGCTTGGTTCACGCGCGCCGCGAGATAGGTCGAACCGCCCTGATCCGGGTGAAGCTTCTTCATCAGGGTCCGGTGCGCCTGCCGGATTTCATCGGCGGTGGCCCCCGGTCTGAGATTCAGGATCTGGTAGGCCTCCTCAGATGTCATGACACCCGATGTAGACTGACCGTCTGGCCGTGGCTGCTCCTCATTACGAGTGGCTCCACGCCAGTGAGGAAACCGGCGATCGAGATAGGCCTCCAGAAGGCGAACGCCGTCCGGGTCGCTGGCATGGCACTCCGTCAGCAGATCCCGCAGCTGTGCTGCGTCGAGTGAGGCGAGTTGCTGTCCCGTAAAAGCACCCGCAAGCACGCCGCCTTCAATTGCGCCGGTGTCGTGATCGAGCGTCATTTCGAGCAGTCGCGAGCGGACATGCGAAGTATTGCCGGAGGCCCGCTGTGCGTGCCCACGAAAACTTGGAAAGGTGAGGCGATTCCATCCGAAAAGCCAGACTCCGAGACTTCCGATCAGCAGGGCCAAGTCGATCCGCCCCCGCACGGCGAGCAGCCCGGCAACGCCGAAGGCTACAATGCCGCCAATAACCTTGAGGACCTTCGCAAGGGTGGCAGGGTTTGCATGCGCAAAGTTGCTCAGGAACCACCACAGAACCGCAACAGCCGCGATGCCATACAGTAGCATCACGGCTTGCCTCCAGTGATGGCGGTGAGCAGGCTGCGGGCCGGCGCGCTGCCGGCGGTCAGCTGCGCGAGGCCCTCGACGCCGCTGGCTGCGTAGGTGGCAGCGGCGCGCAAGAGTTCGGACAAGGTGTGGGGGGCTCCTGCATCGAACCGGGCATAGGCTCCGCCGCTCAGACGGGCGATCTCCTGAAAGGCCTGCGCCGCCTCCCGGTCATGCCCCTCGTGGAACATGAAGGCCTTGACCCCGAGGAGACCAAGCTCGCCCGCGACGGCACAGAGATCATCGATCGGCTCCTCCATGGCATCGCCGACATAGACGAGCACCTTCAGCGGAGCTTGGCGCGCCTCCGTCCGGACGTGACGGAGCACCCGCCCGATCTGGGTTTGGCCGCCGCGGCAACTGATCTTTGTCATGAGGTCGGTGAGGGCCCGCGGATCGGCGACCCAACCGGAGGCGCGGCACTCACCGAAGCCTCGGAAGTAGACCAGTTGCACCGAGAGGCCTCCGGCATCACGGGTTGCGGCAAACATCTCGCCCTGGACGCGACAGGCGAGATCCCAGGTGGGCTGTCGGCTCATGGTGGCATCCAGAGCGAACACGAGCCGCGCCCGTGGCGCATTGCCCGCTAGCGGTCCAAGACGCTTCGCCGCCGCCAGGAAGGTGTCGATCATCGAAGCTGGACTGCCAGCATTCGTGGGGGGGCGTGTGAGATCCTTTTTGTCGGTCATTGTATCTCCCTCCCCAAAGATGTGGGGCTCGAGGGAGCGGCTGTAAATCCAGGGATCCAAGGCACAGTTCCGGATGGCTTGGTTCGGAGACCTGCGAAGATGGGGAGGACAAAGAGGCGGCCTCATCAATGCAGCAGGCGATGACAGTGCTGCGAAACGGCTTGTGAAGTGAAGGGGCCGGAGCGTCCGCTCCTGGCACCTCACGGAAGTAAAGCGAATGTCCGGCTTGGCTCGGCAGCCTGCTCCGGCGACAGGCGGGAGCGCAGGGCCTCAAGCACGCCTGCGTCGGTGACGTGTTCGACATTTGCCTGTCCGGTCGTCGGCTGCGAACGGATCGGAGCGCCGCGGCTGTTCCAGATGTTGGCGGCGAGGTGGTGGTGATAGCCACCCGATGAAAGGAACGCCGCACCGGGATAACGGCAGACCACATCGAGCCCGAGTAGCCCGGCATAGAAACGCTCTGCCGGATCGAGCGCTCCGACCTGGAGATGAGCGTGGCCGATGGACGAGCCTGCCGGCAGGTCCGACCAGTCGCGGGTCCGCACCGCCGCCACGAGGCCGTTGAGGTCGAGCGCCAGGGTTTCCATCTGCACCATGCCGTTACGTCAGGCTCAGCGCACTCAATGCCAGTGAAAGTCACAAAGCCCGTCTTGTCGGGACATGTCCGTTGCCTGTTCAGAACCAGGCTGTAATCGATGGTTCACCAACCGAAAGCGCTCCCCGAAATTCCGGCGGCAGATCCATCCGATCTGCAGCAAGCGGAACTCCTCCTGCCTTTCAGGAGCTGAGGAAATCAGTCCGGAGCCTCCCAATTGGGATGATCTGATCTGCAGAAGGCATGCTCCCTGATCTCACCTCTTGAATCTCCATCAGGGGTAAGACTTTTTAGTTGCAACCGCTATCCTGAATATACGGAGTACTATACATCAACAAAGATCAGAGAAAACCGGATTAATACTGAGGATAACTACAGAAAGGACGTTAATTTCGGTAAGACATGACTCCTAACTGCCAGTCTTCGAGCTGGAATTACTTCAAAAGGGGGAGCCATGAAGCATTCACTCATCCTCGCTGTGTCAGGAATTACAATGCTCCTGGCATATCCGACATCATCACACGCACAGGGGCCAAGTCTTGGGCAGCAATGCGTGCCGGATATCCCCGACGTTTCCAGGTACGCCAACTGCCGCCTGCGGATCGTGCGAGGACAAGAAACATGCCGGTGCACAATTCTCTCGCAGGCACCATCCAAGACGACCCAACAGCTCGGCCAGAAGGCCAAGTTTACGAGCCTGACGGGCGGCGCGCCCAGGGGTGATAGTGCGCTTGACCATTCCGTCACTGTTGTCCCGGTTAACCCGTTGCCGCCCCCCACCTGCCTGCGAAGCGGTTGGATCAATCCAGCAACTGGGGTGGAGAGCTGCTCGAACGATAGCGACCGTGGCACGAATACTGCCAGCAACGACAGGGGAGGCTCCGGCGGTGGTTCTGGTGGCGGCGGATCCGTCGGCGGGGGCTCATCCGGCGGAGGCTCATCCGGCGGTGGCTCAACGGGTGGAGGCTCCGGTGGCGGAGGCTCCTCCGGCGGCAGTTCCTCTGGTGGTAATTCCTCGGGTGGAGGCTCCTCGGGCGGTGGGTCCTCGGGCGGTGGGTCCAATAGCGGCTCCTCCGGCGGTAGTCCCTCGGGTGGTGGCTCATCTGGCGGTGGTTCATCCGGCGGAGGCTCCTCGGGTGGTGGGGCCTCAGGCGGCTCTGGCGGCGGGAACAATAGCGGTCCCGGTAACGGCAACGGTAACAACGGCAATCTCGGAAACGGCGGAGGAAACACGGGCGGGTCCGGACCTGGCACTGGCAATGGCGGTAGCAACAATGGCGGTGGGAACGGGAACAACGGCAAGGGCAGCAACGGCAATGGCAACGAAGGCGCTCCTCCCGGCACTGGAGGCCCTGCAAATAGCCCTCAGGGATCTGGTCAAGGTGGCCGTGGTGGCGCTTCGGGCGGAAGAGGCGGCGGAGATCGCTGACGTGGTCGCGGGCCTGACCTGACGAAGTCAGAACTGCATCTACGGTCGCGGGGATCAGCACGCATCAGCCATGCGATGGATACTAGAGCATCGGATCAATCCCAAAAGTGGAAATCCACTTCTCGTCCGAGGCTCTAGCCCTTTCCTCAGGGATTGCCCTCACCGCCTGGAATCATCCGCGATACCGTCTGGCTCTACCTTCGGTTCACCCTCAGCTGTCGCGGCGTGGAAGAACTCTTGGCCGAACGCAGGGCTCGACCTCATGTGAGGGGATGTCACGCTAACTGAGTATAGTCATTGAGACGCCCGACAAAGCCACCTTTTGCACAGCCCAAGCGGCTGATTCCCCCCGCACGAAAGTTTCCGTTGACGAATATGGGGCAGCATTCCCCATCAACGTGACATCGCCGGTGGACGACATCAACGGCTGCACAGCACCGTAAGGTTCGGAGGCCCTCGGACGAACACCGACGTTAAGCAATTGCGGCATTCTGTCTTGCTTGTGCTCTCGCTCCGTCTGTACGAAAGCTGGAGCAGGCTCCCGTGCTCCCTTGATCGCCATCATCTTATGACAACGACCCGTCGCTTTTTGCTCGCCCCCTCCTTTGCCCGTCTTATCCTGAGGGAGCGCGGTGGCACGAGGCAGATCGAAGGCTACTTCCCGGAACGGGATGGCCGGATCTCCTCCGTGCTTCTGGATGACCGCAAGGGCTTTCTCGTCCTCCGATATCACCACCAGAACGGCTTGTCCGAAGAACGCACCGAGGTACCCCAATCGCATGCGGAGGCTTTGCTCGACGTGACAGCCGGCGAGATCGACTATGTCCGCTCAAGGCTCTCAGTCGGCAGCAGGGACGTTTTTGTCGATCAGTTCATCAGGCCCAACCCTCTGCATATGGTGACGGCCGAGTTCGAGAGCGACGCCGAAGCGCGGGATTTTTACCCGCTGCCGTGGTTCGGTCCTGAGGTCACTTCCGATCGACACTACGGCTATGCGGCATTGGCCCTGCATGGAAGGCTTGGCACAAGGGAGGCAGAGCCCTCCAACGCGGCTTTGGGCCACCTGCTCGACTCCTTGGAGAACAGGTTCGCTGACGCGCGGCCTCCGCAACGCGCTCCAATTAACCGGCCCGCTCCCAGGCAGGCTGGCCCTGCGGAGCCCCAGCCGTTGTCGAATGGCTTGAGCCCCGATGGGAGCCGCCAGCTGCGTCAGGCCAGTCTCGACGACGTTCAGGCAGCCATGATGCGGGAGATAGAACGGACGCTGCTGAATCAGCGGCCCTACTAGAGCATTGGATCAACTGAGGGCTCGTCGACTCACGTAGTCAATAACGGGTGGAGATCTTCAGCGAGACTGAGACCGGTCAGGCACGCGAGGCCGTCACTCAAGCGCAGCGGCGACGGGGATACAGGGATCTGCGGCCAGCTCGCGGATGAGTTGCTCCCGAAACTCGCGTTTACCTGGTGTCAAGGCAATCACTGCACTGTGCATCCTAGTAAGTAAGGAGTACAGACGATGACGGCATGGCAGAACCGCGAGCGAGGACCGATTACCGAGGAAAAGCTCCTCCGGGCCGTCAATATCCTTGCCGATATCGTGGAGCAGCACGGTCCGGCCCATCGACCCCTTTATCAGGACGTGAAGCGCGAACTGGAGGAGTTCCGCCGGCGACAGCAGGAGAGCAGTGCTGCCGCAGAGCTGGCCTTTGCGACTCAGGTCGGTAGAGTGGCTTGAAACGGCGCCAGCAATGTCAGCCCTGAGCGACGTCGAAGGGCACTCATCTTCGAAGGCCTGAAGCCGTGATACGCTTGGATCTCGTGGTCCGGCAGGCTAGGCACTTGCAACCGATCGGTCTGATGAACGTGTCGAAGTAGTTCTTGCCGTAGTTGTAGGTGATCTCGTCTCCTGGCTTGATGCGCCTGATGGCCTTGATGCGGATCCGGCCGCGCGACACCACCGCCTCGGCATTCGGCCGGCACGAATGGTTGATGTAGCGAGCCGTATTCCAGCGCGGCGAGCCATCGATCGTCCAGCGGCTGTTCACCTCGAACAGGTAGCGGGTGCTTCGGCGGCGGTGTACTTCCGCGTTCGAGATCTTCGGACCCAGGTATTCGATGATGAACGTGCCCTTCTCGATCTCATCGGTCGCAAACAGGCCGAGACCCGTCTCGGAGCGTCCAATACGAAAGGGCTCTTCTGATGTTTTGGCTCTCATGGAAATGGTAACGCTCCAACTCACTTGATTATGCAGCAGACGTCCGAACGTCCTGCAATTGCTCATGTTTGAGTGCCCGATCACAACTATCATTGGTGGACACGATGACACTGCCCGTCCCGTCCGTGTCATCGTCGATAGGTTTGGTGCACCACTCCGATAGACAATATCAGGGCCATGAAATCCGCCTTAACAAACATCCGGAGATTGCATGGGAATTGGGAAAGGGGACAAGCAAAAGACCACTCCAGTAGAGCAGCCTCATCTGAAATACAGCTCAGCAGAGCAAATAATCAGAACTTACAAAACCTTCAGATCTGCGGCCGACTCTCTGCCGGTGCGGCGGTCCGTTTGAACCTCGTAGGAGATCGTCCGCGCCTCTTTGAAGGCCCGCAATCCTGCACGCTCAACGGCGCTGACCGGCGTAATGAACCCGTATCCTTGGTCCCATTAAACCACTTCACAGTACCTGTCGCCATGAGTCTTCCTTATCCCTGGTGCTTCCCTCCAGGTGACGTCCCCGCCACGCGAGGGAAGCTAGTCGGCCCGGGGATCTATGGCAATAACGGGGCAGGAATCGGATCAACTCTCCCTCGAACAGTGCTGAGAGCTGTCGCTTCGCTCCGTCTACGACGGCTCTCTAACGCGCTTGAACGGGCCGGGCCAACAGCCACTGAGACATCAGATTCCGAAGTCCTCGGATAGAATGCTGGGTCCCGGGTTCAGAACCTGCTGTCCATAGCCACGGTGAGTGGCTATTGTAGAACCATTGGCCCAGTGCCACTGCCACAATCGCGAGATGACTCTAAAAATTTCTATACTTCGTGATTGCTATCAGAAACACCCTCATGCTTGCCGCTTTGGTCCATAGCGGAGGGACAAGCCAAACACCCCGATCACAGGAGAGAAAGCATGTCCAGGTCGCCCGGAGGACGCCGTCCACACGATCCCCTCAAGGCAGCCGAGGCTGCCTTCAAGAAGGTCACGACGAAGCCGATTGAAGGGGCCCCGAAGGCTCCCACGATCCCAGGCGTTAAGGAGACCGTCACTCTGCGCATCGACCAGGATGTGCTTGAGTACTTCCAAGAGGACGGCCCAGGCTGGCAAGAGCGCATCAACGCAGCCCTGCGGAAGGCCGCCGGCAAGTCCGATGCCTGAAGCCCGTTCTGCCGCAGAAGCCGAGGTTCTGCATGTCGTTAGCGAAGACCGCTTCTGTGTCTTGGGACAGGAGAGCATGTGCCTCCGCATCTTGAAGGCATAGGCTGAACTGAGCTACCAGACGGTTTGCACCGGATCCGCCTGTGTCGCGTAACCTGTTGGCTCCTCCGCAGCCATGTCCCAAATCTCAACGGCCTCGCGGATACTTTGGGGGAGGTCCAAGGGCAGCGCACGGGATGAAACCTTGTTGGCCGCAATTTCGGCCAGAACAGAACGATACCGCTCGATTGTCTCTCGGCGCCTTGCGTCAAGTTCATCCGGCATCCTCTTTGTCGTCTGACCTGAGGAGCCTAATAAGCGAAGGAGTGTCCGCATGTCCCTCTCTCGCCTTTGAAAGTATGACCGATTGTATAGCCGTTCCGCAGCTTGACGGGTGTGCGCCAGCACACCTGCTGCCAAGCATCATTGCTCAGGGCATGGAATTGTGAGGGCCCAGAGTGACCACCATCAGAATGGCCGAGAGCGCTCCAGCGAGCAGCAAGCTGCCCAGAAGGGCCGTGCGGATGGGAATGTGATAGCTCATCCAGGACAGATGCATGGCCTCCTTGTGCTCCTGCCGAAGAGCCGCCGCATCAGCATTGGTGAACCTGAGCAGTGTCTCGACATCATCCAGCAGGTCGAGCAGATCCCGAGACGTGGTCTCCTGACGCCATCTCTGACGCTGCTCCTTGCTTGTCTTGAGCTTCATTGATCTGGCTTCGATACGTGCAGCAGTTCGCACCTCCTTCCGGATCGAATAAATCCCGAACACCATTAGGAGCGGCACCAGGACCAGAACTCCGATAACGGCCCAGTCTGCAGGCGTGAGTTTCGAGAGGAGGCTGACCATTGAGGGATTCCCGAGAGTCCAAGTCTGCCTTGCGATTTAGTCTCGCACTCATTGGCTTTCTTGCGGCAGGCGAAAGGATGACGTCCCATCATAAGCCGGCCCACTGGTGAGGTTTGAATCGAAATTTCGTAGCTGAAGCCACTTTAAGCTGCGCCACCCAAGCTGGCATCGTAATAGAAATCTGGTGCAAACAAGAAAAGAGCGCCTGTTCGGATGGCGCTCTGGAAATGCTGATGATGCGACTGGTTCAGAAGTTCGATCGTACCAAGATAAGAACGCTCTGAGGCCGCTCAGTCGGTCAGGCGGATGGTGTCATCCTTGCACACGTCAAACTCGTCTATCTGGATGGAGGCCTCGTCTGGGAAGCTCGCTGCAATTGCCACTTGGCAACCCGTCATCTTCGGCAGCTTGAGAGTGGTCTTCGCCTGAGGAGCCAGAGGCTTTTTGATCCTCACGGTTTGCCCGTTGGCCTCGATGGCAATGTCAGTCGCAGGCACCTCACGGGCGTTGGTGATGACGAGTGCAGAGGCAGGCTTGGGCTTGGATGGCGCTGCGATAACATGGCCTGCGACAAGCAGGAGACCGGTAGCGGTTACGATGCGGAAAATCATGGTGCTTCCTTCTCTGTACCGTTCAATGTGCGCTATGCGTGCGAGGGCACGTTCAGGCCCTCATCAATAAGACCGTCTTTCAAGGTTGCCGACGGTCTCGTCCCATTGGGCCCAAGTATGCTGTGTTCAGTGACAGGGCCCATCGAAGAAAGAGCGCCACACACTTGGCGCTCAAGGGAGGCCGCCTTTCACGGCCGGTTCCAGGGAGAACGATGACCGTGCCAACGAGGCACGGGAGAAGGCTGCGCCCTAGAAGCTAACAAATCGTTAAATGAAATGACTTGATGCAGCCGGAACGGGGATCCAGTCATCATCCCTTCGAGTTTGTAGCACGTCCGGTGCGGCTGGCCCTTCGAGACCGGCGCAGGATCCACTTCCGCCCTCTCAAGGAGACGACGTCGGAGCGCGTGGCCCAATCGTTCATCATCGTGCTTTACGGAGCCGTGTGGCTGCTCATTGACGATGGAGCTGCAATCGATTTCGGCGTTATTGGGCTGGAAACGTTCCTGAAATAAGAGAGACGATTTCCTTCAAGATCACACCTTCTGGATCCGCGAGTTCCTCGAGTATGCTGAAATGATGATGTTGAGGAAGGCGGAGCAGTTTGGAGGCGAGCTTTCCGGCATCCAATGCGATGTGGAAGTCTTCGGACTGTCGGCAGAGCTCCGGAAGCTCCGCCTCGCCATAGGCTATGATGAGGGGAGGAGAGAGCGCGGGGATGTGATGCTGCGGGCTGTATCGAGCCACGTCATCGGGCGTAAGCCTCACCTCCTCGTTAAGATAGCTCAGGCGGATCGGCTCCAAATCGAAAATCCCGCTAATGGAGGTGCCGCTGCTGACTCCTCTCTCATTGAGCGTCGTCGCAACAAGATGGCCTCCGGCGGAATGGCCTGATATGTGAAGGAGAGAATGGTCAGGAATGACCTGGTTGAGGTGCCTGTTCAGGCAGTTGATTGCCTGCCTGATCTCCTGAACGATTCCGCCGATGGTCTGGTGCGGGGCTAAGGTGTATTCAATATTTGCGAAGTTCAATCCTCGCTCAAGAGCTCCCTTCGCAAGGAAGCGATAAGTCTCCTTGTCCTGGCTCCTCCAATAACCGCCATGGATGAAGGCGATCGTCGCTCTGCCGTGAAAGCCTGAGCTGCGGGACGCTTTGAAGATATCGATACGGTTCCGTTCCCCGTCACCATAGCGTATTTCCGTGAGGCGCGCGGCAGATGCGATATCCCTGCTGCGAGCGGCCCAGTCAGCCATTATTTGCTGCAGCACGGGCAGCCCAACCGCACGAGGATTGTCGTAGGCGGCATCCAGCGCGATCTTGTCCATTCCACGATAGAGCATTTACCCCCCTCAAGCGACAGAGCCATTTCGCGCTTGCCTATAAACATTTGTCGAGCAGCTCATGGACGGCTGATCATATTTTAGCACTTAAACAGCCTCCGAGCAGGTCCGAATTCAGGGGACACCGGCGTCAAACGCTCTCATTTCGTCGGCCGCATCCAACGTCAGGGAAAGGCCTGAAGCTTCGTCAGACGTGGAGATACCGCTCCTTGATGCTGGGATCGGCAACGAGCTCCGCACTCGTGCCCGTCCAGACCGAGCGGCCCTTCTCGATGATGACATGCCGGTCAGCGAAGCTCGCAAGCACGTCCACGTTCTTGTCGATCACCAGGATCGACTGGCGCTCGCCCCGAAGGCGCTTGAGGCAGGACCAGATCTCCGCGCGGATCAGCGGCGCGAGTCCTTCAGTCGCCTCATCGAGAATGAGGAGTTTCGGGTTGGTCATGAGCGCCCGGCCAATAGCCAGCATCTGCTGTTCGCCGCCGGAAAGTTGCGTGCCCAGATTGCTCCGGCGCTCCTTCAGTCGCGGAAAAAGCTCGTACACCGCATTCAGGCTCCAGCGGCGCGCGCCGGTTCGCGAGGCAGCGGTCGCAACGAGGTTCTCCTCGACCGTCAAGGTCGGGAAGATCTGCCGCCCCTCCGGTACGAGGCCGATGCCGGTCTGTGCGATCTTGTAGGGCGCGAGCCCCGTTACGATGGTTCCGTCGAAGCGGATATCGCCGCCGCACGGGCGCACCAGGCCCATGATGGACTTGATGGTCGTAGTCTTGCCCATTCCGTTACGCCCCAGCAGCGTCACCACTTCGCCAGCGTCGACATCGAGGGAGACATCGAACAGGACTTGGGCCGCGCCGTAGGACGCCTGGAGATGCCGGACGGACAGCATCATAGGCTCTCCTCCTCGCCGAGATACGCGGCGCGCACCTCCTCGTTGGCCCTGATGTGCTCTGGCGTATCGGTGGCGATCACGCGTCCATAGACCAGAACGCTGACGCGATCGGCAAGGGAGAAAACCGCATCCATGTCGTGCTCGATCAACACAATGGTGATGCGGCTCTTGAGCTTCTGCAGAGTTTCGACCACACGTAGGGATTCTTCATGGCCCGTGCCCGCCAGCGGTTCGTCGAGCAGGAGGAGCTTCGGTCGCGTTGCAAGTCCGATGGCGAGTTCAAGCTGCCGCTTCTCCCCATGGGAAAGAAGGCCCGCCGGAACGGGGGCACGCGGACCAATCCCAACCACGTTCAGGCATTCCATGGCGGCCTCGTTCAGCGTTCTCTCCTTTGCTGCGTTACCGAAGAAGCGGAAGCTCGATCCCGAGCGTGCCTGGACTGCGAGCGCCACGTTATCGAGGGCGGAGAATGCAGGGAGGATCGACGTGATCTGGAACGAGCGAGCGAGACCGCGCCGAACCCGCTCGTGCATGGGCAGGTAAGTGATATCCTCGCCATCGAACAGGACCTGTCCGGAATCGGAGCTCACCAGGCCCGAGATTTGGTGAATGAGCGTCGTCTTGCCAGCGCCGTTCGGCCCGATAACGGCGTGCAGTTCGCCGGGATAAACGGAGAGATTCACATCGTCGGTGACGACGACAGCACCATAGGTCTTCCGGAGATTGCGCAGCTCGAGGAGAGGCTCAGCCATGATGACCCCGCCGCAGGAGACCCATGATGCCGCCGCGGGCGAATAGCACGACAAGAATAAGGATAGGGCCGAAGACCATCTGCCAGTTTTCCGTGAGACGCCAACGGAGATCGTCGCTCAGGAAGAAGCCCGCCGCATGAAGAATTTCGGGCAGGAACTCCTCCAGGAGCAGAAAGGCTGCCGCGCCGATGATTGCACCATGAAGCGAGCCGAGCCCGCCGAGCACGACCATGAAGATCAGCTCGCCAGAGCGCTGCCAGGTCATGAAGGCCGGGCTGACGAATTCTGCCTGATTGGCCAGCAGGCACCCGGCCAACCCCGCCATCATGCCACTGATCACATAAGCCGTGAGTTGAAAGTGGAGGGGCTGGAAGCCGATGGCTTCCATGCGAACAGCATTTTCCTTCGCTCCGCGCAGGACGCGTCCGAAGCGGGATGCCACGATCGATCTGGACAGGATGTAGGCGCCGATGAGGCAGACCAGGGTCGCGCCATAAAGCGCAAAGTCGTTTTCGAGAAGGCTCGAGCCAGCCACAAGGCTGCGCGATGGAAGCGTCAGGCCGTCATCACCGCCATAGGCGGCCAGCGACGAGGCGAGGAAATAGAGCATCTGCGCGAAGGCGAGGGTGATCATGATGAAATACACACCCTTCGTCCTCAGCGAGATCGCTCCTGTCACGGCAGCGAAGAACGCCGATGCTGCAAGGGCGACGGGAACCTGAATGAGCGCATCCTCGACGCCGTGGCTCGACAGGATGCCCACCGCATAAGCTCCGATGCCGAAGAAG
This sequence comes from Microvirga medicaginis, assembly GCF_052658925.1. Lineage (NCBI taxonomy): Bacteria > Pseudomonadati > Pseudomonadota > Alphaproteobacteria > Hyphomicrobiales > Methylobacteriaceae > Microvirga > Microvirga medicaginis. The sequence continues at coordinate 46,073 of NZ_JBQWEL010000015.1, forward strand.
GCTGCGTGGCCGAAGCTCACGAGCGCGCCATAGCCGAGAATGAGATCGAGCGACATCGCCGCAAGGCCGAAGATCATCACCCGGGTGAGGAGCGACAGCACATAGCCCTCCGCTCCTGACGCCGATGCCAGGAAAGGCGCTGCCGCAAACACCGCGAAGACGACGAGGGGAAAAAGCTCGAAGCGCGCAACGGCAGATGGCATGGGAGCAGACCGTACTTGAGTCAGTTCTGTCATCGCTACGCCTCTATCGCTTCGCCGGGAACAGACCGGAGGGGCGGAAGAACAGCACGGCAGCCATGAAGATATAGATCAGCATTGGCGCAATCGCCCGCCCGGTCTGGCTCGCAGCAGACGGGTCGAGGACGAGGCGGAGGAGGTTGGGCAAGAACGAGCGTCCGAGCGTATCGACGAGGCCGATCAGGAGCGCGGCCAGGAAGGCCCCGCGGATCGAGCCGATGCCGCCGATCACGATCACGACGAAGGCCAGGATAAGGATGTTGTCGCCCATGCCGGGCTGTACGGAGAGGATCGGCGCAACCATGGCTCCGGCAAAGCCCGCGAGCATGGCCCCAAAGCCGAATACGATCATGAACAGCCGTCGGATGTTGACGCCGAGCGCCGATACCATCGGCGCATTCGTGGCACCCGCGCGCACCAGCATTCCGACCCGCGTATGGCTGACGAGAACGTAGAGAAGCGCCGCAACGAGAAGGCCTGCCGTGATGATGGCAATGCGGTAGACCGGGTAGAGAAGACCATCCATGATCTCCACCGATCCCGACAGCATCTCCGGCACGGGCACGCTCAGCGGGGCCGCTCCCCAGACGAACTTCACACCCTGGTTCAAGAACAGGATAACGCCGAAAGTCGCGAGCACCTGATCGAGATGGTCCCGGTCATAGAGGTGCCGGAAGATGAGGACTTCGAGAAGCAGACCGAAAGCGAGGGCGGTGGGGAGCGCGAGAAGAAGCCCCCAGCCGAAGCTGCCCGTCCAGGCACTGAAGGCGGCAACCAGATAGGCTCCGACCATATACTGCACGCCATGGGCCAGGTTGATGAAGTCCATCACTCCAAAGACAAGGGTCAGACCGGCCGCAATGAGGAAGAGAATGAGCCCGAACTGAAGGCCGTTCAGAGCCTGGATAAAAAAGAGTGTTGCAGTCATAGGCACATCGCTGGCAGCAGGCCTGCATCGGTTGGGTGCCCGCTTGGGCACTCACGGGATAGGAGCGCAATCATGAACCAAAAGAGGAAAGGCCAATCTGCTCGAGGCAGTGCCCGGAGCAGACAGGCCCATCCCTTTGCGCCTTAATTCGTGATTGCGCATTCCTTGGCATAGGCGTCCGTATAGTCGTCGAACACCTTCTCCACCACCTCCGTCTCGAGCTTGCCGTCCGGGCGCTTGGCGGCCTTCACGAGATAGAAGTCCTGGATCGGGAAGCCGTTCGCCCCGAATTTGAAGTCTCCGCGCAGGGATTTGAAATCCGCCTTCTTGATGGCGGCGCGCAGGGCATCCTTGTCCTCGGTCTTGCCGCCCGTCGCCTTGAGGGCGCTGTCGATGAGGAGGGCGGCATCATAGGCGTGCATGGCGTAAGAGGCCGGCACGGTGTTGTAGGCCGCCTCGTAGGCCGCGACGAACTTCTTGTTTTGCGGGGTGTCCAGGTTGGGAGCCCAGTTCGAGCCGCTGAGCATGCCGACGGCAGCGTCCTGCTGCGCGGGCAGGTTCGTCTCGTCGACCGTGAAGGCCGAGAGGAACGGAATGCGGTCGGCAAGGCCTGCGGCGCGATACTGCTTGACCAGGTTCACGCCCATGCCGCCCGGCATGAAGGTAAAAATCGCATCGGGCTGCATGGAGGCGATCTTCGCAAGCTCCGACTGGAAATCCAGGGTGTTGAGGGGAACGTAGGATTCCTCGATGACCTCGCCCTTGTAGTGGCGCTTGAAGCCGGCGAGCGCATCCTTGCCGGCCTGATAGTTCGGAGCGAGCAGATAGACTTTCTTGTAGCCGCGGTCCTGGGCCACCTTGCCGAGAACCTCGTGGTTCTGATCGTTCTGGTAGGAGGTGGCGAAGAAGTAAGGATTGCAGCTCTTGCCGGCGAGGTTCGAGGGGCCGGCATTCACGCTGATGTAGAACGTCTTGGAATCGACGATCGGCTTGTGGGTGGCAACCGCCACGTTCGAGAAGATGGGACCTACGACGAAGTCCACCTTGTCGCGCTCCAGAAGGCCCTTGACCTTCGTGACCGCCACGTCGGGCTTCAGTTCGTCGTCGACGACGATCACTTCGACATCCCGTCCGCCGAGCTTGCCGCCGAGATCCTTCACGGCGAGCTGAAAACCATCTCGGGCGTGCTGGCCGAGGACGGCCGAGGGGCCGGAGAGGGTCAGGAGCAGGCCGATCTTCAGCTTCTCCTGCGCCATGGCGGGGGCTGCAGCCAGTGTCACGGCCGCTGCCAGGCCAAGGGTCTTGATCGTCACGTTCATCATGGTCTCCCGAGTCGCTGTTCCCTGCGCACGTTTGCCGTGCTGCATGATTGTTCCCGGCGGGACGTGAGACGCCTCGACGGAAAGTCGGCGCTATACTGCCGCAAAACGATCCCGCCGAATACTCCGCTTTCGACAGAGGACGAATGTTAGATTCGATCATCAGGATTGCCAATAAATATTTTAGGCTTTAAATAAATTCGAGGTAGGTTCAAGTGTAGTGTTCTGCAGATAGGCAGGTGGCGAGAGAGACTTGATCGATAAATCCCGGCTGAGGCTCTGGTGGTCATGAAGCTGCGTATTGGCCCGAAAGAGGTCGATCTTAGCCCTATCGATCATCGCAGCGCATCGTCGGTCAGGCGAGAACAATGGGAGCCCAGCGATGGCGAACACGGCACATGTCGATACCTTCACACGGGACAATCTTCCGCCTCGAGATCAATGGCCGAACTTTCTGTTTGCCCGTCCGGAGCTTCAATATCCGGAGCGGCTCAATTGCGCCGTGGCCTTCCTCGATCGGTGGATCGATGGGGGCAGGGGCGACGAGCCCTGTCTCATCAGCCCTGCCGAGACGCTCACCTATGGCGAGCTTCAGGAGCGGGTGAACCGGATCTGCAATGTGCTTGTGCACCGGCTTGGTTTCGTGCCGGGCAATCGTGTTCTGCTCCGCTCGGCCAACAACCCGATGATGGTTGCGGCCTATTTGGCCGTGCTGAAGGCGGGCGGCGTCGTCGTTGCGACCATGCCGATGCTGCGAGCCAAGGAGATTGCCTATCCGTTGAACAAGGCCAGGATCGGCATCGCGCTGTGTGACCATCGCCTCGCGGAGGAGATGGAGCGTGCGAAGGCCATGGCGCCGGATCTGCAGCATGTGGTGTACTGGGGCTCGGGCGAGCCCGACAGCCTCGAGGCGCTGATCGCCGAGGCTTCACCCGAGTTCGATGCGGTCGATACGGCAGCGGACGATGTCTGCCTCATCGGCTTCACCTCCGGCACGACCGGTGAGCCGAAGGGCACCATGCATTTCCATCGCGACATGCTGGCGGTCTGCGATGGTTATTCCCGCAATGTGCTGCGGCCCGAGCCAAACGATAGATTTATCGGCTCTCCCCCCTTGGCCTTCACCTTCGGGCTCGGCGGGCTCGTCCTCTTCCCCATGAGGGTGGGCGCCTCGACCGTTCTGCTGGAGAAGGCAGGGCCCGACGACCTCCTCGCGGCCACCATGCAGTACAACGCCACGATCTGCTTCACGGCCCCGACGGCGTATCGCGCCATGCTGGCCAAGCTGGCGGACCGCGATCTCTCCTCGCTGCGAAAATGCGTTTCCGCTGGGGAGCCGCTGCCCAAAGATACGTTTGAGGCCTGGAGGAACGCAACCGGCATCAAGCTGATGGACGGGATCGGCGCGACGGAGATGCTCCACATCTTCATCGCCGCGGCCGAGGAGGACATCCGCCCGGGGGCCACCGGCAAACCCGTTCCCGGATATGAGGCGAAGGTCATCGATGACGAGGGCCGCACCCTGCCCCCCGGCAGCATCGGTCGTCTGGCCGTCCGTGGGCCGACCGGGTGCCGCTATCTCGCCGACGAGCGGCAGCGCAAATATGTACAGAATGGCTGGAACGTCACCGGAGACACCTACCTCATGGATGAGGACGGGTATTTCTGGTATCAGGCGCGTTCCGACGACATGATTATCTCAGCGGGCTACAACATCGCGGGACCCGAGGTCGAGGCGGCGCTCCTCACCCACCCGGCGGTGGCCGAATGCGGAGTGGTGGGCGCTCCCGATGACGGGCGCGGAACGGTCGTGAAGGCCTATGTGGTCCTGCGCTCCGACTTCAGACCCAGCGCCGATCTGACCAAGGCGTTGCAGGACCATGTGAAGGCAGAGATCGCGCCTTACAAGTATCCGCGCCTCATCGAATATGTTGACGCTCTTCCCCGCACCCAGACAGGAAAGCTGCAACGGTTCCAGCTTCGTCAGATGGCCGCGGAGCAATCACGTGAAGCCGGGATCCTTTGAGATGTAGCGTCGGGCAGAAGGGTTGCACTTCTGATGAAGCCCGGCGCCCCGGATTCGCTCACGATCCAGCCCGGTTCAAAGCCAATGTTGAGCTTGGGTCAGCTAAGACCGCCGAGCGAAGCCAATGCAGAACGACAGTGCCCATCGCGTCCCGCCGCTCAGGAGGTTGATTCGAAATTATTTTATGCTTAAAACAATTGCGCATTGCCTTGGAGGCGACCTTCATGAAAACGGCGATCATCGGCGGGGGCCCTGCGGGTCTCTATTTCGCTATCCTGATGAAGAAGCTACAGCCGGGGGCGGATGTCACGGTCTATGAGCGCAATCGCGCCGACGACACCTTCGGCTTCGGCGTCGTCTTTTCTGATGCGACCCTCGACAACTTCGAGAAATACGACCTGCCAAGCTACCAGAGGATCACGCGCGAGTTTGCCTATTGGGACGACATCGCGATCCACTTCAGGGGAACCGAGCACCGCATCGGCGGCAACGGATTTTGCGGCTGCTCGCGCCGTACGCTGCTGCTCATCCTGCAGGACCGCGCGGAAGAGCTCGGCGTGAGGCTGCGCTACCAAGTGGATGTTGACGACGAGAACCTGTTCGCCGATGCGGATCTCGTCGTCGTGGCCGACGGTATCAACAGTCGCTTCCGGGATCGCTATGCAGACCACTTCCAGCCTGAGGTGGATCTAAGGCCCAACAAGTTCGCCTGGATGGGATCCACCAGGCCGCTCGATGCCTTCACCTTCATCTTCCAGGAGACCGAATGGGGACCGTTCATCGCTCATGCCTACCAGTACGAGGCGAACCGCTCCACCTGGGTGTTCGAGACTGATCCCGAAACCTTCAACCGTGCCGGGCTCGGCCAGAAGACAGAGGAGGAATCCGCTGCTCTCATGGAGCAGATCTTCGGCTGGTTCCTGAACGGACACAAGATTCTCACCAATCGCTCTCTCTGGCGCAACTTCCCGATGATCCGCAACAAGCGTTGGGTCATGGGCAACAAGGTGCTGATCGGCGATGCCAAGGGATCGGCTCATTTCTCCATCGGTTCGGGCACCAAGCTCGCCATGGAGGACGCCATCGCCCTTTACGAAGCCTTCCGCCGCGATTCCAATGTCGAACGGGCCTTGTCGTTTTACGAGACGGGTCGGCGCGAGGAGGTGGAGAAAACCCAGCACGCCGCCGACGTGTCCCTCGTCTGGTTCGAGCATGTCGCGCGTTTCTGGCATTTCGATCCGGTGCAGTTCGCTTTCGGTGTGATGACCCGCGCCAAGGCGATCACCTACGACAACCTGCGCCTGCGTGCGCCGGATTTCGTGGCTGCCGTCGATCGCACCTTCGCACGGCAGGTGAGGGATAAGGGCTTCGACGTGTCCGTCGACAATCCGAATGTGCCGATGTTCCAGCCCTTCCGGCTTCGTGACATGACCCTCGAGAATCGCGTGGTCGTGTCTCCGATGGATATATACTCTGCCGAAGATGGTGTTCCTGGCGACTGGCACCTTGTCCATTATGGCTCCCGCGCCACGGGCGGTGCTGGCCTGATCTTCACCGAGATGACCTGCGTTTCGCCCGAGGCTCGCATCACCCTCGGCTGCACGGGTCTGTGGAACGACGAGCAGGAGGCGGCTTGGAGGCGCATCGTCGATTTCGTTCATGCCAACTCAGCCGCGAAGTTCTGTCTGCAGCTCGGTCATTCCGGACGCAAGGGCGCCACGAAGCTCATGTGGGAGGGCATGGATCGCCCCTTGGACACGGGTGGATGGGACATCTGCTCCGCTTCGCCCATTCCCTATTTCCCCGACAGCAAGGTGCCGCGCGAGGCGACCCGCGCCGATATGGAGGCCATCAAGGCGCAGTTCGTCGCTGCGGCAGAGCGCGGAGACCGGGCCGGGTTCGACATGCTCGAGCTCCACTGCGCTCACGGCTATCTGCTGGCGAGCTTCATCTCTCCCCTCACCAACCGGCGCACGGACGATTATGGTGGTCCGCTCGAAAACCGTCTGCGCTATCCGCTGGAGATCTTCGACGCCATGCGCGAGGTCTGGCCGGCGCATAAGCCTATGTCCGTGCGCATTTCAGCCACCGACTGGGCCGAGGGCGGCATCGCGGGGGAGGATGCCGTTGAGGTCGCGCGCTCCTTCGCCGAACATGGCGTCGACCTTGTCGATGTCTCGACAGGCCAGACCGTGCGGGAGGCCCGGCCGGTCTATGGACGCATGTTCCAGACGCCGTTCTCCGATCAGGTGCGCAATGAGGCGCAGGTCGCCACCATGTGCGTCGGCAACATCACCACGGCCGATCAGGTCAATACCATTCTGGCTGCGGGCCGCGCCGACCTCGTCGCGCTTGGGAGGCCCCATCTGGTGGACCCGTTCTTCACCATGAAGGCGGCCGCATGGTATGGCGCGAAGGATATTCATTGCCCGCCGCAATACCTGATGGGCAAGGACCAGATTTTCCGTAATTCCGTCCGCGACCGGCAGGATCTTGAGGAACTCAAGGTGAAGGCCAAGCCGAAGACGCGGGCCGAACTGAAAATGGAGGCCGGCGGGAAGTCCCTCGCCGCGGAATGATATGGATATGAACCCTCTTCAGGGCCGCCATGCAATTGTCACGGGCGGCGGGCGCGGCATAGGACGCGCCATTGCCAGGACGCTTGCAGGGGCGGGGGCCAAGGTCACCATCCTCGGCCGGAATCAGGCAACCCTGGATCGCGTCGTATCAGAAGGTGATGCCCATGCTGCCTCTGTGGCGGACGTCACCAATCCGGATGCCGTTCGGGCCGCCGTTCAGGCTGCCGTTTCGTGGCATGGACCCGTGGATCTCATGATCGCCAATGCCGGATCAGCGGTCTCGGCGCCGTTCCTGAAGTCTACTCCGGCCGTGTTCCGGCAGATGCTGGACGTCAATCTGCTCGGCGTGACCAACGTCACGCACGCGGTACTCGGTTCTATGACCGAGCGGGGCTTCGGACGCATCATCGCAGTGGCATCGACGGCGGGCCTGAAGGGTTATCCTTACGTGAGTGCCTATTGCGCGGCGAAACACGCGGTTATCGGTTTCGTGCGGGCGCTCGCGCTGGAGATCGCCACGACGGGCGTTACCGTCAACGCCGTCTGCCCTGGATTCACCGATACGGATCTTGTGACGGAGAGTCTTGAGCGCGTCATGGCAAAGACGGGCAGAACGCGCGAACAGGCTCTGAGCGAATTTATAAAGCACAATCCCCAGCAAAGACTGATCAGCCCGTCGGAAGTTGCCGATGCGGTCTTGTGGCTGTGCGGCGAGGGCGCACGCTCCGTGACGGGCCAAGCCATCGCGGTGGCAGGTGGAGAGATTTGATATGAGCAACCAGACAATCCCGCTTGATGCCGAGACGAAGGCTCTCGAGATGCCGGAAGATCACCGTGACGAACTTCGGCTCTGGCTCCGGCTGTTGACATGCTCGACGCTGATCGAAGGCGAGGTCCGCCGTCGCCTGCGTGACCGGTTCGACGTGACACTTCCCCGCTTCGACCTGATGGCGCAACTCGACAAAACACCGGAGGGGATGACGCTCTCGGACCTCTCGAAGCGGATGATGGTGTCGAACGGCAATCTCACCAGCCTGGTCGACCGGCTCGTCGCCTCCGGACACATCGAACGCCGCGTCTCCGAGATCGACCGGAGGGCTCAGATCATCAACCTGACGCCAGCCGGTCGCAAGGAGTTCCGCGCGATGGCTGCCGAGCACGAGGCGTGGATCGCCGAGATCTTTGGCGGGCTGACGCAGAGGGAGCAGAAGGATCTGATGCGCCTGCTCGCCAAGACAAAGCTTTCCGCCAAAAACGCCATCATGGGAGTGGTTCAGTGATGCAGTTCGCCAACCCGGTCACGTTGCCCCTCGCCGAGTATAAGCCTTGTCACTTCCTCCTCTCGGTAGAGGGTCCGGTCGCAACGATCACATTCAACCGTCCGGAGAAGAAGAATCCGCTGACATTCGAGAGTTACCGTGAACTGACCGACTTCTTTCACGCCTGTGCGAAGGACGACAACGTCAGGGCCATCGTTGTGACAGGTGCCGGCGGCAACTTTTCCTCCGGTGGTGATGTGCTCGAAATCATCGGGCCCTTGGTCGAGATGGACACGAAGGGGCTGACGGCCTTCACGCGCATGACCGGCGAACTGGTGAAAGCCATGCGGGCTGCTCCGCAGCCTGTGATCGCGGCCGTCGAGGGGATCTGCGCCGGCGCCGGAGCCATCATCGCCATGGCGTCCGATCTGCGGCTCGCGGCGCCAAGCGCCAAGGTGGCGTTCCTGTTCAACAAGGTTGGGCTGGCCGGCTGCGATATGGGCGCTTGTGCGATCCTGCCACGCATCATCGGTCAGGGGAGAGCCTCGGAACTCCTTTACACGGGCCGTTTCATGAAGGCTGAGGAAGGCGAACGCTGGGGGTTCTTCAGTCGTCTCGTCGACGAGGCGGAACTCCTTCGCGAGGCAAAGGCCTTGGCGCGGGAGATCGGTTCGGGACCGACTTACGCCAATACGATGACCAAGCGCATGCTTGCCATGGAATGGGCCATGTCTGTGGAGGAAGCGATTGAGGCGGAAGCCGTCGCTCAGGCCCTGTGCATGACGACGGAGGATTTCGCCCGCGCTTACAGGGCCTTTGCGGCGAAAGAGAAGCCGGTCTTCCAGGGAGACTGACATGATTGATGCCACCTTCCTGAAGTGGCCCTTCTTCGAAGATCGTCACCTTCGGTATGCAGAGGCGTTGAGGACCTGGGTTGAGACTGAGTCTCACGGTCTTATCGATCAGGGCGATGTGGACGGATCGTGCCGCCGCATCGTGCGCAAGCTCGGCGACGATGGATGGTTGAGAGCTGCCGTACCGGAACCTTATGGCGGACTCTATCCGACCCTCGACGTTCGAACGCTTTGCCTGTCCCGCGAAACGCTGGCCTATCAGGACGGGCTTGTGGATTTTGCTTTCGCGATGCAGGGTCTCGGCTCCGGCCCGATCAGTCTTTTTGGTTCTGAAGATGTGAAGCAACACTACCTGCCGAAGGTGGCCCGCGGTGAGGCCATCGCGGCCTTCGCACTGTCCGAGCCTGAGGCTGGATCGGACGTTGCGGCCATGAGCACGACCGCAGTTCCGGATGGTCCTGATCATGTGCGGATTGACGGCCTGAAGACGTGGATCTCCAACGGCGGAATTGCGGATTACTATGTCGTCTTCGCACGGTCCGGCGAGGCTCCAGGCGCGAGGGGATTGTCCGCCTATGTGGTCGATGCCGACACGCCCGGTCTCGTCATTGAAAACCGCATCGACGTTATCGCGCCGCACCCGCTTGCAACCCTGCGTTTCGAGGGTTGCAGGGTCCCGTTGACGAAGCGGATCGGTAATCCGGGAGAAGGTTTCAAGGTCGCCATGGCGACCCTGGATGTCTTTCGCTCGACTGTCGGAGCCGCATCGCTCGGATTTGCCCGCCGGGCCATGGATGAGGCCTTGCGCCATGCCTCCTCCCGGCATCTCTTCGGGGCGCCTTTGGCAGAGCTCCAGATGACGCAAGCCGCCTTGGCCGACATGGCGACAGACGTCGACACCGCAGCACTCCTTGTCTACCGCGCTGCGTGGACGAAGGATCAAGGCGCGTTCCGGGTGACGCGAGAGGCTGCGATGGCCAAGATGTACGCTACCGAGGCCGCCCAAAGTGTCATCGACAAGGCGGTCCAGATCTTCGGCGGTCTCGGAGTGACCAAGGGCGTGAAGGTCGAGGAACTCTACCGTGAAAATCGTGCGCTGCGCATCTATGAGGGTGCAACGGAAGTGCAGAAGGTCGTGATCGCGCGCGAGCTTCTGAAGATGATAGATCGATCTCATTCCGGGGCTCGTTGAGCAATCGGACCTGAAGCGGGCAAACCCCGTCGGTTAGCAGCAAACGAGTTGCTCCAAGGCGCGTGGCCTTGGAACACTACAGGAGAAATGCCGATGACGGTCTCTACAGGTTCTCAAGCCACGCCCGTCCTGAACGGTGGCATCGAGGTTCTGCAGCCGAAGAATTGGCCGATTCCCAAGGGCTATTCGAACGGCATGATGGCAGAGGGGCGGATCGTCGTAACAGGCGGGATCGTGGGCTGGAACGAGGTGGGCGAGTTTCCTGAAGGCTTCGTCGCGCAGGCGCGCCAGGTGTTGGAGAATATCTGCACCATTCTGGCGGAGGGCGGGGCCAAGCCGCACCATGTCGTCCGGCTAACCTGGTATGTCGTCGACATTGATGATTACATGGCCAACCTGCGTGACTTGGGTCACGCCTATCAGACTGTCTTCGGAACGCATTACCCGGCTATGGCCCTGGTTCAAGTCGTGCGGCTGGTGGAAAAGAAGGCACTCCTCGAAATCGAGGCGACGGCTGTCGTGCCTTCGGAAAAATGAGCACAGCCTCTCCAGTCTGGCAGCCGCAAGCGCTTACGCCGTGGCTGGAGTCTGATAGATCCCGGCTGCAGGCGCGCTGCGAGCCGACCTGGAAACCGACAAAGCAGAGTGGCGAGCGGGTCCCTCTGATAGTTAGATCGGAACTAGGGTCGAATCCCTGCGCGCCATCCCCGGTTCGGATGGCTTGGCTGGCCCTGGCAGAACATCTGATAGACTCTACCTAGCCGTCCTTGGCTCCATCGAGACCCACATGCCAACAGACACCACCGAAGCATCGACCAGCACGGGATCGTCTTTGTCGCCTTTCAGACATCGCATCTTCCTTGCTGTTTGGGTCGCAAGCCTCGCCTCGAACTTCGGCGGGCTGATCCAGTCGGTCGGGGCGGCCTGGCTGATGACCTCCATCGGTGCCTCGGCGGATCTCATCGCCCTGGTGCAGGCCGCGACGACGCTCCCGATCATGCTGTTCTCGCTCATGGCCGGCGCCATTGCCGACAACTTCGACCGCCGCAAGCTGATGCTCGCCTCGCAGCTCTTCCTGCTCGCGGTTTCGGTGGCCCTGACCTTGTGCGCCTATTTCGGGCTGGTAACACCCTGGCTCCTGCTCACCTTCACCTTCCTGGTCGGCTGCGGCACTGCCTTCAACGGACCGGCCTGGCAGTCGCTGGTGGGTGAGATGGTGCCCCGTTCGGATCTGCCGGCTGCAATTGCTCTCAACAGCATGGGCTTCAACATCGCGCGAAGCCTGGGGCCGGCGCTCGGTGGCCTCATCGTCGCAACGGTGGGCGCCTTCGCCGCCTTTGCGGTGAATGCGATCAGCTATCTCGGGCTGATTACCGTCCTGGCCCGCTGGCAGCCGGTTCAGGTGCCCAGGGCCTTGCCGCCGGAAGCCCTCGGGTCTGCCATGGCGGCAGGGATCCGCTACGTAGCCATGTCCCCCAATCTCGGCGTGGTGCTGCTGCGGGGAGCGGTGTTCGGCCTGGCAGCCATTGCCGTCCAGGCCCTGATGCCGCTTGTCGCCCGCGACCTGATCCAAGGTGGTCCGCTCACCTATGGTCTCCTGCTCGGAGCCTTCGGCGCTGGCGCTGTCGGTGGGGCTCTTCTCAGCACCCGTCTGCGGCAGGCGCTGTCGCTCGAGGCTCTCGTGCGCATTGCCTTCCTCAGCTTCGCGATATGCGCAACGGTTGCCGGGCTGAGCTCCCTGGCGCTCCTGACCCTCATCGCGATGGCGCTTGGTGGGGCGAGCTGGGTCCTGGCGCTTTCCGGTTTCAATGCGACCGTGCAGTTGTCGTCGCCGCGCTGGGTCGTCGGCCGCGCTCTCGCACTCTACCAGATGGCCACCTTCGGCGGTATGGCCTTCGGTAGCTGGATCTGGGGCGGGACGGCCGAGCGTTTCGGGACCACGGACGCTCTGCTGATCTCGGCAGGAGTGCTGGTGGTCGGAGCGGTGCTGGGCTTGTGGCTTCCCTTGCCGGAGCTGAAGACGCTGAACCTTGATCCGCTCAACCGGTGGACCGAGCCCAACGTCGCCGTCGACATCCGCCAGCGCAGCGGTCCGATCGTAATCACAATCGAATACGTGATCCGTGAAGCGGATGTCGTGGCGTTCCTGGCTGTTATGGCTGAGCGGCGGCGGATCCGCCGCCGGGATGGTGCGCGCCACTGGACGCTGTTGCGGGACCTGGAAAACCCGGAAATCTGGGTCGAGCGCTATCACAGCCCCACCTGGCTGGAATACGTGCGGCACAACCAGCGCATCACACAAGCTGATGCTGCGGTGGGTGAACGGCTGCGGGCGCTGCATCAGGGGCCCGACAGGCCGCGTGTCCGGCGCATGATCGAGCGCCAGACCGGCTGGCCGACAGCGGATCTGGGCACGCAGGTTCATGACATCACCGACCCGCTCACCGATCCGACCCGTTCGTCCTGAGGCCGCCCGCAGCGCTTGCAGCCGCGGATTCTCGAAGTGGCCGACACCGTTGCATTGACTTTGCCGGTATAGCGGGAGGCGGCTCATCAAGGTGGAGGCAGCTGGTGCTGCAGCATGCGTGGCGCCCGAGAAGACTCCCGCGCATCGATATGCTGCCGAGATTTGGGGCCAATAGGGTTCTGGTGCCTTATGTTTCGTGAGAGATGAGTATGTGCGCTACCTCCACGGCTGCTGAAGGTGCTGGCGCATGAAGCCAATGAAGAAAATTCTTCTACTTGTTCACTGCGACATCAGAAGCATGCATCCAGCGCAGCCCTTTCATGAGGCATGTTGCATTGCAAATAAGTCGAATGCAGCCGATATGGGCATTGGCTGATTTCAACGCGGCACCGCTTTTCTTCCTCCCGGCGCTGCCGTGTCGGCCGTTCCCTCTGGAAGGTTTTGACTGTTATTTGTCGGACCTCACTTCATGCCGGGCCTTTGGCCCGGCTTTTTTCTTGTCAGGCACCTTTCCGAGGTCCCGCAGTTTTGCTCTAGCGCATCGTGCGGACCCGGCGGGCCGCGCTAGCGACCCGAAGGGCCACGTCAGTGAAAAGTGGACCCGGTTTTCCGCTCTGAACAATGCGCTGCTCTAGAAAGGAAGCATCGGGCGTGAAAAGTGGATTCCGCTTTTCACGCCCGATGCTTTAGGCAACGTCCAGACCGAGGTCAAGAATCGGCGCGCTGTGCGTGATCCAGCCGGTCGAGATCAGATCCACCCCTGTCGCTGCGATTGCTGGTGCTGTTGCAGCCGTGATCCGCCCGGAGGCTTCGGTGATAGCCCGTCTGTTGACGCGCCTCACTGCCTCCGAGAGGGTATCCGGGTTCATGTTATCGAGAAGAATGGCATCGGCGCCAATTTCCAACACCTCATCCAGCTGATCGAGGGTATCGACCTCGATCTCGATCTTGACGAGATGGCCAACGGCTGCGCGCGCCCGCTCCAGCGCCGGCCGGACGCCTCCGGCAAGAGCGATGTGATTGTCCTTGATCAGAACGGCATCATCGAGCCCGAAGCGGTGGTTGGCTCCCCCTCCGGCCCGCACGGCCTGCTTCTCAAGAGCGCGTAATCCTGGCGTGGTCTTACGCGTGCAGACGATCCGCGCAGGCCCGTGGGGCCGAACGGCTTCGACGAGCGCGGATGTGGCTGTGGCAATACCCGACAGCCTGCAGAGCAGATTAAGGGCAACGCGCTCCGCCGAGAGAATGCTCCGGGCCGGCCCTTCCAGCCGGAGAACCGCTTCTCCCCGTTCGACGCGACTGCCTTCCGGGCGATCAATGGCGACCATGACGGCAGGATCGATTAAGGTGAAGGCCAGGCGCGCAACGTCGACGCCCGCGACCACACCGGACACGCGCGCCGCAATGGCCCCACGCAGTCTGGCCTCTGCGGGAATGACGGCGTCCGTCGTGATGTCGCCAGCCCGGCCGAGATCCTCGAGCAGCGCCGCGCGCACAATAGGCTCCACCAGCAGATGGGGAAGCGGAGCTAAGGCGTCTTGTGTGAGGGCGGCTATCGGTCTCATGCAACTCTCCTGGCAGGCGCGGCTGTCCCGTTGTCGATCTGCGCCGCGATGCGCAGCGCCTGATCGAGGGTCATCTCAGTATGCTGTTCTGGCATTCGATCCGGGTAATCCAGCCGCTGATGTGCACCCCGGCTCTCTTGCCGGGAATAGGCTGCTGTTGCGATCATCAGGCCGACTAGCGCTGCATCGCGCTCGCCCGTCGCGTGCGCCTCATGTGTCATCGCGCTGAAGTGGCGGATGGCCTGCTGCAATCCAGCCGCATCACGCAGCACCCCGACCTGTCGATCCATAACCGGCCGGATCTGCGGCAGATGCGCAGACGGCCGAGCAGAGATCGGCCCATGGCGAACACGAGGGAATGGCGAGAGCGGCTTCGCTGCCGACAACGGGCTTGCCTTGCCCCTGATGTCATCAGCAATCCAGACAGCATAGGCCAGTGCCTCGAGAAGCGAGTTGCTTGCAAGCCGGTTCGCCCCGTGCAGACCTGTCGATGCAGCTTCACCACAGACCCAGAGCCCGTCGACGGAGCTGCGGCCCTGATCGTCCACCTTGATCCCGCCCATGTGGTAGTGAGCGGCCGGGCGCACGGGAATGGGATCGCGGATCGGATCGATTCCAGCTGCCCGGCACAGCGCGGTCACACCAGGAAATTTTTGAGTGATGCGTTCACCCAGCACATGTCGCGTATCGAGGAACACGCGCTCACCCGCACAGATCTGAGCAAAAATTGCCCGCGCCACCACATCGCGAGGCGCGAGTTCCGCTCCCGGGATGTCGTGCATGAACCGCTCACCCCGGCCATTGGCAAGCGCTGCCCCTTCACCGCGCAGGGCCTCGGTGGCGAGCGGCATCGGATCGAGACCGGCCCCGATGGCCGTGGGATGGAACTGAACGAACTCGATGTCCCGCAGGACGGCCCCCGCACGGGCTGCCAGCGCCAGTCCGCCACCCAGCGCGCTCAAAGGATTGGTGGTGTGCGCGTAAAGACCTCCGATCCCCCCTGTCGCCAGGACAACGCCCCGGCCCGGGATCAGGATGGGCTCATCTCTGCCTTCGGATGTGCAGGGCGCGCACAATACACCTGCCACCGCGCCGTTCACGTCGCGCACCAGATCCGTGCTTCGATGGTTCTCCAGGATCTGAATCGAGGGGACGTTTCTGACGGCATGAATGAGCGCGTCCAGAACACTTTTGCCGGTTCCATCACCATCCGCATGAACAATTCGCCGGCGCGAATGCGCGGCTTCCAGTCCCAGGATCAGCTCATCCCCAGACCCGGTCCGATCAAAGGACACGCCTTGAGCAGTCAGCCATGCGATGCAGGCAGGGGCAGCGGCTGCAATGCGTGCGGCAATATCGGGATCGCTCAAGCCAGCGCCTGCGTGAAGGGTATCGGCCGCATGCAGGGCAGGGTGGTCGTCGGCTGCGAGGGCGGCCGCGATCCCACCCTGTGCCAAGGGCGTGGAGGCTTGCTGCCCCAATGGCGCTGCAACAACCAGGGTCACCGGCAGCGGCGCCAGGTGCAGGGCCGTCGCCAGACCGGCGATGCCGCCACCGACGACCACGATACGGTCGAGCGGATTGCCTGTTGTCATCATCAGTCCTCAGCGAACGGCGAGCATGCGCTCAACGGCCAGCCGCGCCCGCTCGGCCACGGATGGGTCAATCGTGACCTCGTGCCGGCGCTGCTCGAGCGCCGTTCGGATCTTCGGCAGGGTGATCCGCTTCATGTGCGGGCACAGGTTGCAGGGCCGCACGAACTCGACCTCCGGATATAGAGACGCGACGTTGTCGCTCATCGAGCACTCGGTCACGAGCGCGACACGGGCCGGGCGGTGCTGCCCCACGAAATCCGCCATTCCGGCGGTCGATCCGGCAAAATCGGCCTCAGCCACCACTTCGGGAGGAGCCTCAGGATGAGCCAGCACGACTACGTCGGGATAGCTCTCGCGCACGGTGCGGATATCCTCGGCGGTGAAGCGCTCATGCACTTCGCAGTGGCCTGCCCAGGTGATGATCTCGATTCCCGGCACCTGGGCTGCCGTGTTCTGGGCCAGGAACTCGTCCGGCAGCATGATCACACGATCCACACCAAGGGATTCGATGACCTTCTTGGCATTGCCCGAGGTGCAGCAGATATCCGACTCGGCTTTGACGGCGGCGGAGGTGTTCACATAGGTGACCACGGGAACACCCGGGTAGCGCGCCCGCAGCTGGCGCACGTCCTCCGCCGTGATCGACTCGGCGAGCGAACAGCCGGCCTCGGCATCGGGAATGAGCACCGTCTTGTCCGGATTGAGGAGTTTGGCGGTCTCCGCCATGAAGTGCACGCCTGCGAGCACGATCACGTCCGCATCCGTATTCACCGCTTCGCGTGCCAGGGCCAGGCTGTCACCGACGATGTCAGCCACCGTATGGAAAATCTCGGGCGTCTGATAGTTGTGTGCCAGAATGGCCGCCTTGTGCCGGCGCTTCAGTGCAAGGATCGCCTCGATATCATCGGCAAAGACTGGCCACTCGATGGCTGGGACATGATGCCTGACGCGGGCGTAGAGATCAGGCAAGGGCAGGGACGCAGGCACAAGCGGAGCAGCACCGGACATTGCGGCCTCCTATGCTCAGTCTGAGCATTAGCGGATCAAAAGAAAACCGGCTGCATAGCCGGCGCATGACTTATGCTAGAAGAGAGTATAAGGCGGCGTCAACCCTCAATCTGCGCGAAGAAGGGCTCACCTCAGGCGGGGCAGTCGCACGCCGGGCGCGGGCCGTTCGATCAGAACCTCGCGCCGAAAGCGCACCAGCCGGGCAGGACGCCCGCCCGTCTCGGTCGTGACCTCGCCCGTTTCCTCGACGAGGCCCTGCATCTCGACAAGCCGGCGGAAGTTCTGCTTGTGCAGGCGCACGCCGGACAGGGCCTCGACCGTTCTCTGGAGGTCGAGCAGAGTGAAGGAGGCGGGCATCAACTCGAAGATCACCGGCCGGTACTTGATCTTGCCCCGCAGGCGGCCGATGGCCGTGGCCAGGATCCGCCGGTGATCCCATGCCATTGGCTGACCAGGCGCGAGCCGCACCTTCGGGGAGACAGGCGACTGGATATCGCGGAGGGCCTCGGGAACGAGACCGGCTTCGTAGAGCAGTTCATAGCGCTCCAGGACCCGTTCATCGGTCCAGGTGCCGGATTCGAACCCGAACGTGAGTTCGATGCGCTCTTCGCGGAATTGTCTCGAGCCCTTGCCGCCCGCGCGGGCCCACGCCTTCAGAGCTGGTTCGACGACCTTAAGCGCCGGAGGTCGGCCCTCACGCCAGTCCTCCCACGGCAGATAGGCATACCAGTTCCGCCACGCCGCATGCGCCAGTCCAGCCGGACGTGCCTCCCGTACCAGAGCGAGATAGGCAATCGACAGGGCATGGCCGCCTCCCTGGATATCCGCCTCGGTTCGGTCGCGATCGCCAAACGTGTAGAGCTGCTCGACATAGCCCAAGGTCAGCTGGGTCTGTTCGGCCACCCACGTCCGCAGTCCCACCTCCAGCGTCCGGTGCTCGGATTGCAATGGCCCAGAGGGTAAGCCGTCAAGCTGATCAACCTGAACGGTGAGGACCCGTGGCTCGTCGGGTGTGGCCGCCATGATAACGGCGCTGAGATCAACAGTTGGGGCCGCATGAGGCTGCACGCGAGTCTTTGGTCGCCGAGCGGAAGGGGAGGACACCATGGGTACTCAAAAGCACGCAGATACGAGAGGAGACAAGATAGGTCGCTTCGCTCCCGCGGTCGAGCCGAACTTTGAATGGGCTGAGATGCAGCACTCCCAGGCAGCTTCTGTGCACAGGGAGCTGACCTTGTGACGGCCCCCGTCTCATCCAGGAACCCGAAACGGGCGCTGTCCATCTAGCGCTGCCACGCACCATCGTTGACGCTCGCGGGCAACATGCAGCCCCGAAGAACTGAGCGACAAACCTGGAAGATGACGGCAGGCCCCGACCGAAAATGATCAGGTCTGGGTGAATGCCCCCGATGACCGGCAACAGTTCGTCTTCGGACCTGCAAAACCCAGCCAGTTCGCAATCGGCCTTTTCTGCACAGGGTGCAATCCAACTGGGCCGAGGCGATGCTCGGCGGCACGAAGCATCAGATCATAGGAGATGATGTATATCGTCCGTGCACTATCGAAAACATCGCGGCGAACGAACCAACGGGCAATCGTGCAATTGGAGAGCCGGTGCAAAACTGTGCCGGCGTAAAATGCAAGTCGTTGCGTCAGTCGAGCATGGTGCATGCACGAGATCCGCAAAGCTATCGCGACCGGCACGGGTGAACCGAGCGGCGACTTTGCCGCGCGGCTTGATGGGGCCGCCCGCGATCAGTGGCCTGACGAAGCGCTGGGCCGCCATGTCGGATACCTGCCCCAAGATACAGCAGACGAACCTCGGGCAATCCGCGGCAGTCTCGACTCACATTGCGCGGGGTAGCCGAATGTCTGCAATCTGGGGAGAGCCGACCTTCCGGCTCTCCGGGCTTCACCACTTACCCTATGCGCCCGGCTGTTCCTTCAGAAAGATACGCATGACGATATCTTGATCATAGTTTCCGAAACCGCGACCAAAGATATTTATTCCACCAGGGTGGCGAGCCGTCTCGTCAATGCCGATCCTCAACCGAATCCCGTGATGCTTGTCGAGTTCCAGCTTGTCGAGTGTTACGTCCGAAATCTGGACATCATTGACCGATGTTCCACTCCGTGAGATCTGCCAGGTGACGAGCTTGCCATATTGTGAGCCCTCCAGCTTCCACCATTGCGGTGTGTAAAGACCGCGCTTGTCTCCGAAGTCACTCGGCGAGATCCAGCTTCCGACTTTGACATTGTTGACCCAGAGGCTAATGTCGGAAGGCCAGTCGAGGCTCGTGCCGGGAACTTCGGACGAAAGCTCCATGACGAATTCGAGCCTGTCGATCTTGGCTCCGAGAACCTTGCCGTTATTAGGGAACTTGTATTCTACGAATCCGCGCCTGAACCAGATCAACGATGCATTCATGCGGTGAGGATCGAGAAAGAAATCCGGAACGTCGAGGACGCCCAGAACACTCTCCGTTGAACAAAGTCCGCAAGGGGCGCTCACATCGCAGCTCGTATAGAGGCCGATAGGCATAGACACCTCGACATAGTCCTTGCTCTTGAGCGCATTCTGATCATCGAGGCGGATGATGATTTCATCGTAGCGAATGGAGCAGACCTTCTGCTGTCCCTTTGAAGCTTTGAGAGTCTCTGTCTCAATGAGCCCGGAGCGCTCGAGCATCTGAATGTGTGTCGCGATTGTCGATTGCGGCAGACCGAGCGCGTCGCTGATCTCATTGACGTTAAGTGGTCCTCTTTCCCGCAGGAGCTTGAGGATCCGAATCCTGGCCGGCGAGGCGATCGCCCGTAGCGTCTCGGAGCTTTCCTCAGCAACAAGCGTCAGAAATTTTCTTTTGAATGTCGACATTTAGCCGCTCAGCACGAAATCTGGACCAGGGGAACCCATTCAATGGACCCGCATATGTATCGGAAGGTTTGATATATATCAACGATCATGTTGACCAATCCCGAAAATCCGGGGCTAAATAAGAAAAAACGATAAATCGGATTCTTGGAGGAACGCCAATGCGAATTCTGCGCTTGCTTACTGTTGCGACAGGTCTGGCTCTGGCTGCGACCACCGCGCTGTCCCAAACGACTGTCCCGGGGGTGCCCCGGAACGAAACGATCATCCTCGAAAACCCGGAAGGCACGATCAAAAACCCTGGATGGTTCAACATCTGGACCATCAACGCTGGCGGCCAGTACACCGGTCTGCATCAACTTGCCCTTGATACGCTCTGGTACATCGACCCAGAGCGTGGGCTTGATGGAGTTTGGGAAAACTCGCTCGCGTCTGAAAAGCCGATCTACAATGATGATTTCACCGAGATGACGGTGAAGCTCCGTCCCGGGATCTACTGGAGCGATGGTGTCGAGTTCACGGCCGATGATCTCATCTATACGGTCGAGACCCAAATCAAAAATCCGGGCATGCGCTGGAGCGCCTTGCTGGCGCTGAATGTCGAACGCGTCTCATCGCCCGAGCCTTGGGTCGTTCGGTTCAAGTTGAAGAGGCCCAATTCACGCTTTCACTCGCTTTTTACGGTGCGGTTCAACGGCATCTGGATGATGCCGAAGCACGTCTTCGAAAAGGCGGCTGATCCGCAGAAGTTCGATTTCAATCCGCCGGTCTCCCTCGGCGCCTACAAGCTCCACAGCTTTGACCCTGACGGCAAGTGGTATATCTGGCAAAAACGCGATGACTGGCAGCGCACTACGCTTGGGCGCTATGGCGAGCCGGGTCCAAAATTCGCCGCCTATATCGACCCGGGCCCGCCGGATAAGCGCGTGATCGCGCAGCTCAACCACAACTTGGACGTGGTGCATGACATTGCGCCCGAGGGCATGTTCACATTGTCCAAGCAGTCCCCGAGCCTGAAGACCTGGTTCAAGAACTTCCCGTTCGCGCACCCGGATCCGACTCTGCCGTCGGTCATTTTCAACATGCAGAATCCAGCCTTCCAGAACCGCGATGTGCGGTGGGCGCTGGCTCTGCTGATCGATATCAAGGCCGTCTCCATGGCAGCCTATCGTGGTGCCGCGACGCTGTCCCCAATTGGTATCCCACCGACGGGAACTCATCCGGACGATTACCACATTCCACTTCAGGATTGGCTTGCGTCCTATGAGATCGACACTGGCAAAAGCAAGATCAAGCCGTACGATCCGAACATCGGAGATCAGATCGCCGACATGCTGCGTCCTACAATGAAGGAGCAGATCCCGACTGATCCGAAGGAGATCAGGAAGGCGTTCGGCTACGGGTGGTGGAAGCCCAATCCGCAGGCGGCCGCGGAGCTTCTCGAGCGAGCCGGCTATAGGAAGCAGGGCAACAGCTGGTACACGCCGGATGGTAAGCCGTTCTCGATCAAGCTGATGGTCGAAGGTGACTCACGTCCGATCCTGACCCGCGCCGGAACCATGATCGTCCAGCAATGGCGCCAGTTCGGCATCGATGCGAAGACGGAGGTCGCCCAGGGCACCACGATGCTCGACCGACGCATCGCGGGCGACTTCGAGACGCTGATTTCCTGGAGCGTCGAGACCTACGGCGGCCATCCTGACCTGTCGTTTTTCCTCGACAGCTGGCACTCGCAGTTCGTCGCAGCCCCAGGCAAGACGCAATCGCCTCGCAACTGGCAGCGCTGGAGCAATCCGGAGCTCGACAAGATCATCGAGGAGGTGCGCCGGATTTCCTTCGATGACAAGCGGACGGTCGAACTTGGTCGTG
Organism: Microvirga medicaginis; assembly: GCF_052658925.1. NCBI lineage: Bacteria > Pseudomonadati > Pseudomonadota > Alphaproteobacteria > Hyphomicrobiales > Methylobacteriaceae > Microvirga > Microvirga medicaginis. The sequence goes on from NZ_JBQWEL010000015.1 coordinate 67,845, forward strand.
AATACGCCAAGCTCGTCGTTCGCGAAATGCCGATCATCCCGCTGATGGCGTACAATGTCTTCACGGCCATGGATGAGACGTATTGGACGGGATACCCGACTGCGGAGAATCCCTATGCCAATCCTGTCCCGAACTGGGGCAACTCCCGCTCGATGATGGTGAAGCTGAAGCCCAAGCAGCAGTAGAGCGCAGACATCTCCTTACTCCTCTCAGACAAGGAGCGGTCCATGAGGGCTTACCTGGCCTACCTGTCCAAGCGGCTGGTGCAGTTCGCGGTCGTCGTCTTCGTCGGGATCAACATCACCTACTTGGTGACGCACTTGACCCCGATCAATCCGGTCGATCAGTCGATCTCGGCCGCGACGTCCTACGGGGCGACCAGTCCGGAAGCCATCGAGATGATGCGCCAGTCGCTGCGCCAGCTCTATGGTCTCGAGGGCTCGCCTTTGGAACAGTACGTCACGTTCTGGAAACGGGTCATGGTCGGCGACTTTGGACCCTCCTTGTCGGCATTTCCAACACCGGTCTCGCAGCTCATCCTGCGAGCCCTTCCCTGGACCGTCGGCCTCCTGCTGGTTTCGACCGTTCTGACTTGGGTCTTGGGCAATCTCCTCGGCGGTCTCGCCGGCTATTATCGCAACAGCCGGGTCCTCAAGGCCTTCGGGGTTCTTAGCATGGGACTCCACCCCATCCCGTATTACGTTGTCGCTTTCGTTCTCCTCATCATCTTCGGTTTTCTCTGGCCTGTTCTGCCGATCAGCGGCGGCGCCACGATGGCGTCGGACCGCTCCAACACGTTTGCCTTCGCGATCGACGTGGCGGTGCACTCGATCCTGCCGGTTCTGTCTCTCATGGCCGTCGGCATCGGCGGGTGGTTCATGGGGATGCGCTCGCTCGTGTCCAACATCGTGACCGAGGACTACGTCGTCTATGCGGAGCTCGCTGGCGTGAAGCGCAGCAAGATCATGCGGTCCTATGTGATGCGCAACGCCCTCGGTCCCCAATTCACAGGTCTCGCCCTGCAGTTGGGTGCCATCTTCAATGGCGCGATCATCACCGAGCAGGTCTTTGGGTACCCGGGTGTCGGATCCCTGCTGATCAGTGCGGTCCACGCTGGCGACTACAGTCTGGTTCTTGGCATCACCACAATCTCGATTGTGGCGGTCTCTGCCACTGTTTTGCTGATCGATCTTCTCTATCCCCTGATCGATCCGCGCGTGGAGGCACGGTGATGAATACCCTCAGGATTCTTCGTGACCTCTTCCGCTACAATGGTGAGTTCGCCATCGGGTTGATCCTCGTCCTTATCGTGCTGACCGTCGCTGCCTGCTCCTTCTTCTCACCCTATCCGCCGATGGACGTGTACGTCGTGCCTCCCGATGTGCCGCCGTCCTGGGAATATCCGCTGGGCACAACGTCGCGAGGGCAGGACGTGTTCTGGCAGCTCACCTTTGCGATCCGGAATACCCTTCTGTTCGGCATCGTGGTGGCGGTCATCAGCCGTATCATATCCCTCTTGGTCGGGCTGATCTCGGGCTACAAGGGCGGCTGGGTGGACCGGGTCTTGATGTCGATCAACGATACCTTCGTCGTCATCCCGCTCTTTCCTATCCTGGTGCTGTTCTACTTCATCATGCGGGACCAGATGACCTGGGCGATGCTCGCAGTCATCACCGCGCTGCTGGGATGGGCCTATGATGCGCGATTGATCCGGTCCATCGCCATGAGCCTGCGGACCCGCGAATTCACCCGCCAAGCAGTGTTCTCAGGCATGAGCACCAGCAAGATCGTTCTTGAGGAGCACCTGCCTTTCGTCCTGCCGATCGTGTTCTCGACCACCATGAACAACATCAACTGGTCGATCGGCATTGAGGTGACGCTCTCCGTTCTCGGCTTCACCGACATCAACACTCCCACGATCGGCGGCATGGTCTATTGGGCAAACCAGCATACCGCCTTGGTATCCGGTATCTGGTGGTGGATCACGTTCCCGGTCGCACTCGTCATCATGCTGTTCATCGGCCTGTTTCTGCTCGCCATCTCGATGAACGAATACATCGATCCGCGCAGCCGCCTCAGCCGTCTTGGGGGGCAAGCATGATCACCGAGCTACGACCCATACCCCCGTCCGTTGAAATGAAGGCGCCGCAGACTGTCCCGTTGCTCACGGTGGATCGGCTGAAGGCCTACTACAAGACGCAGCTATTCGGCGTCGACCGCGAGGTGAGGGCGGTTGACGACGTAAGCCTCAAGATCAACCGCAATGAGATCTACGGCCTTGCCGGCGAGTCGAGTTCGGGAAAGAGCTCTCTGATCAAGACCATTGCGGGTGCCATCCGCCCCCCGCTCAGGGTTGTCGAAGGCTCGGTGCGGTTTAACTTCAAGGACGGAGAGCGGGATATCTATAAGCTTTCGCCGCAGGAGCTGTCGGCGATCCGCTGGAGCCATCTGTCCTACATCATGCAGGGCTCCATGAGCGTGCTGAACCCGGTCCGGCGGGTCAAGCACGCCTTCGCGGATTTCGCTTTGCCGCATGTGGCCGTGAAGGGGGCAGACTTTACCCGCCTCGTGGAGCGGCACCTAAAGCGGGTCCACCTTGACCCTGCGGTCCTCCAGGCCTACCCGCACGAGCTGTCCGGTGGCATGCGGCAGAGGGTGACCATCGCTCTGGCAACCGTCTGCAGTCCCGAGTTCATCATCGCGGACGAGCCGACCACAGCGCTGGACGTGATCGTCCAGAAGAGTGTGCTCTCCATGTTGCGGGAGATCCAGCGGGAGCTCGGGTCCTCAATCCTGTTCGTGACTCACGACATGGCGGTTCACGCCAATCTGACCGATCGTCTAGGCATCATGTACGCCGGCCGGCTGGTGGAGGAGGGCAGGACGCGGGATGTGTTCAAGAAGCCACTCCATCCTTACACGGCCCATCTGATTTCTAGCCTGCCGCGCATCGGGGACGAGGTGCCGAAAAAGGGCCTTGAAGGCTCACCCCCGAGCCTCGCTGACCCTCCTCCAGGATGCCGCTTCCATCCCCGCTGTCCTCTCGCCATCGATATCTGCCGCCGCGAGGCTCCGCCCATGGTCGAGATCCTGCCTGGGCACCGGGCGGCCTGCCACGTTGCCCAGGCCGATCCCACCCGGATCGAGACGGTCGCATAAGGAGGCGAGCGCATGAGTCCGAATCTTCTCGAGGTGGAAAATGTCAACAAAATCTTCACAAGGAGCGGTCTTGTTTCGCGGAGGATCAACCATGCCGTGAACGATGTCAGCTTCTCTCTCGCGGCGGACAAGCCTGAAGTATTCACCATCATTGGTGAGTCCGGCAGCGGAAAAACCACTCTGGCAGGCATGATCCTGAACAGCATGGTTCCCACGAGCGGGCGGATCCTGTTCCGTGGAAGAGACCTGCGCGAGGTCCGCAGCCGCCGGGACAGGCTCGCGTTCATGAGTCATGTGCAGGCGATCTTCCAGAATCCGTTCGATGCATTCAATCCCTTGAAGCGCGTCGATCGCTACCTGTTCAGTGCGGCCCAGCGCTTCACGGAATGCCGCACGCCCGAGGCGGCCGCGGAGCGGGTTGACGACGCCCTCCGCAAGGTCGGCCTGTCGCTTGCCGAAGTCCGGGGGCGCTATCCGCACGAAATGTCGGGCGGGCAGCTCCAGCGTGTGGCGATCGCGCGCGCGCTCGTGTCCAATCCGTCCCTGATCATCGCCGACGAGCCGGTCTCGATGATCGACGCATCACTGCGCATGACGGTGATCAACCTGTTCAAGAAGCTCCGTGACGAATTCGGGGTCTCGATCATCTACATCACGCACGATCTCGCGACAGCCTATTACATCAGCGACCGTCTGATCATCATGCAAAAGGGCAGGGTGGTGGAAGGCGGCGACGCCCGGACAGTGCTGGCCGCGCCACAGCATGCCTATTCCATCAAGCTACGCCAAGCGGTTCTGTCGGTTGACGGCGCTTGGCTCGACGATCCCTTCACGGACCCCATGCCCGCGATGGCGAATTAATCCATCCCTTATTCCCCCGACAGCTCGAAAACGAGCTTGCCTGCTTAACTGATCGGAGCCTTCCAATGAAAGAAGCCAAAGTCACCATTGACCGCGATTTCTCGATCGCGGAAACGGATCCGCGTCTGTTCGGCGCCTTCGTCGAACACCTGGGACGCTGTGTCTATGGCGGCATCTACGAGCCGGGCCATCCAACGGCCGATGAGCGTGGATTCCGACGGGACGTGCTTGATCTCGTCCGCGAGCTGGCACCAACCATCATCCGTTATCCGGGCGGAAACTTCGTCTCCGGATACAACTGGGAGGATGGCGTTGGCCCGGTGGAGAACCGCCACCGGCGGCTTGATCTCGCGTGGATGTCGACCGAGCCGAACACCTTCGGCACCAACGAGTTCATGGATTGGTGCCATGCGGCCGGCGTGGAGCCCATGATGGCTGTCAATCTCGGCACGCGGGGTCCCGATGATGCCCGGCGCCTCCTGGAATACTGCAACTTCCCGGGTGGCACGGAGCTCTCGGATATGCGGCGCGCTCATGGATGGGAGAAGCCGCACAATGTGAAGTTCTGGTGCCTGGGCAACGAGATGGATGGCCCATGGCAGATGGAGACGAAGACCGCGTGGGAATATGGGCGGATCGCGGCCGAGGCCGCCAAGCTCATGAAATGGATCGATCCGACCATCGAACTCGCTGCGTGCGGCTCGTCCTCGCGCAACATGCCGACCTTCGGCAGCTGGGAGGACACTGTGCTTGAGCACTCGTTCGACCACGTCGAATACATCTCTCTCCACACCTATCTGAACAACTATGCGGATGATACTCAGGCATTTCTCGCAAGTCCGGACCTGATGGACAGCTTCATCGAAGAGGTTGTCGCCATTGCGGACGCGGTCGCCGCTCGTCGTCGGTCGCCCAAGCGCATCATGCTGAGTTTCGACGAGTGGAACGTGTGGTACCGCACCCGGCGCAAGAACGAGGGTCGGGTGAAGCTCGGGTGGCCCGTCGCGCCGCCGATCCTCGAGGAGATCTATAATATGCAGGACGCGCTTGCTTTCGGAGGCGCCTGCATCTCGCTGCTCAATCACGCTGACCGGATCAAGTCGGCCTGCCTTGCGCAGCTGGTGAACGCCATCGCGCCCATTATGACCGAGACCGGCGGGCCTGCCTGGCGCCAGACCATCTTCTACCCGTTCAAGGACATGAGCAATCTCGGCCGAGGCACGGTGCTGCAGACGAAGGTGGACTCGCCGACCTACGAGACGACGTACTACGATCCACGTGGGACATCCGAGCTGCGCTTCCCGCTCCCGGCTGTGCCCTATCTGAAGCTGTCCGTGGTTCACAACCACGAGGAGGATTGCGTCACCATCTTCGCGCTCAACCGCAGCCTTGATGACAGCCTGTCGATGGAAGCCCTCGTGCGCGGCTTCGACGGTCTCACGGTTAAGGAGGCGCACCAGCTGCGCAGCGACGATCTGATGGCCGTCAACACGAAGGATGCGCCCGATACGATCAGGCCCTCTTCTCTCGAGGGAGTCGAGGTTTGGGGAGAGCAGGTACGGGCCAAGCTCGCGCCAGCCTCGTGGAACGTCATCCGGTTGGAAATTCAGAAGCATTAAGCGCTCGAACTGGGCTGCCGCAATAGGGCGCCTGAGAAATTAGCTCGTGATCTATCTGCCAGGAAGGATTGTCCCTTCCTGGCGCTTTACGGCCTTCGGAGACTTGGTGCGACCGGAGGGGAAGCCTGTTGTTCGCGCATGGTAGTCGAAACTCAGCAAGAGATGTGAAGGAGGTCGGTCTTGGCAAAATTGCGGGTGCTGCTGACAGGTGCAACCGGATATATCGCGGGCCAGTTGCTCCCAGTCTTTCGTGAACATTATGATCTGCGGCTCATAGACACTCGGCTGGAGAACGGACTTGGTCAACCCGTTGACGGCGTCGAGGTGCTCGATTTGCTCTCGGCGAGTTCAACTGATCTACAGGCCATCTTCACTCAAGTGGATGTGGTGGTTCATTCGGCCTACCATCGGCCGGATGGATCTGACCTGCAAAGCCAGTACGACGGAGAGCGCCGCAACATCGACATGATGCAGCGGATCTACCAGATGGCTCTGGACCACGGCGTGCGGCGGGTGGTGGCAGCCAGCACCAATCAAGCGGCGAAGTGGTACGAGCAACCCTACTTCGCTGGTCTGCGCGATCGCGTCAGCCCGGAGGATTACCCGCGGCCGGACAGCTTCTATGGTTGGGCCAAGGCCGCTTACGAGTCGCTTGGATTTCTGTATGCCTGCGGCAGCCTAGGGCGGAAGCTGGAGGTGATCCAACTGCGGATTGTCGTTCCCCGGGAGATCGACGCCAGCAAGTTTGCCGATCTGCCGCGCGCTCGGTATGTGCGGGAACTCTCAGGCTATATCAGCGAGCGCGATTTGCAGCAGCTCTTCCGTAAATCTATTGAGGAGCCTCAGATCGACGACGAATACGGCGTGCCATTTCATATCTTCTATGGCGTTTCCAACAACGCCCGCACGTTCTGGAGCATCACCAATGCCCGTCGTGTAATCGACTATCGGCCGCAGGATGACTCTGAAGTGCGCTTTGCTGCCGATATCGCTCGGTTGATGAGCAAGTGAAACTGAAGGGATGGACTGCTCTGGTAGCTGATACCTTCCGGATGTTGCAAACCAGAAGGGATAAGTCGGGGCCGCCATGACAAGGGCGAACCTGCAGATCCTCATCTCGGGGCTACAGTCCGGTGCAGGCTCAGGCAGAGACTTCTTGCAAAATTCCTCCGCACAGTTCCCTCTGTATGTCCGGAAGATCTCTTTTGGCACCGGGTGGACCTTAGCCGAGGTTCCGCATTGGCGGCGTGAGCTGACCTTCATAGGCAAGAACTCAATGGTTTGGACTGACCCTGGGTTTGCCGCCCATGAGGCGGTTTCAGGGCTGACCAATCTCCTTGCACCGTTGAGACTGGATGCCGCCGCTCCAAACTGGCCGATAGAGCGGGCCGATGCGGTCGTGACCATCAACATGGTCCACATCTCTCCTTGGCAGGCGACGCAGGGACTGATGGTGGGGCAGGGCGTGTACTCCCGCTTGGAGGGGGCTCTATCTCTACGGAGCCTACAAGGAGAACGGCGCCCACACGGCTCCCAGCAACGAGGCCTTCTACGGGGACCTCCGACACCGAAACCCGGAGTGGGGTGTCCGTGATCTGAAAGAGGTGACAGACCTCGCCAGACCTCACGGGCTGGAACTTGTCGAGCGCGTCCCAATGCCCGCTCACAATCTCAGTCTGGTGTTCCAGAGGCAGGAGCTTGAAGCAGGCAGCCCCTGAATGCAGGCCGCCTTTAGAGGCGAGCGGCCTGCAGGGCATGGCTGGCACGGCTGTCGTGATCGTGGGCGCCTGGCCCAATGGGGCCGAAGTCGCCCCGAAGCGCCTTCAGGGCGTATCGCTCCGTATTGATTTCACGGGCCGTGCGAAAGCCCAGCCGCCGCAGAATCGACAGAGGCGGGCACCAGCCCTGTGCCGCGTGCTGAAACAGGAAGGCGGTCACAAGGGCCGGCAAGGCGAGCCAGCGCTTGTCCACGGTCGCGCCGAGGACCGTACCCGTGAAGGCCAGTGTCGAGGCATTGGCTTCCAGCATCCGCTCGACATCCCATTCCCGGTCCAGCTCGCGCAGCCGGCTGTCGATACCCTCCGGATGAGCCGCGTGCCACCGGACGCTCTCGGCTATCCCGCGCATCATCTCCCGGTTGATGGAGGCGCTCGTGTGCCTTGGGACCCGTCCGACAGTGCTTGCAACCATGACTTGGCTTCCTGCAGCAACAGGGCAACGAGGCATTGGCAGGTCGGTTCCACAGCGGTGGATCAGGGTCCGTAAGACCCCTTGTATATCTATAAGTAACTGCTAAATTAGTTTACCCTTGTAGAATGAGGGATGCGTATGCCCGGCTTAGAACTCGACATTAAGACGTTTGAAAAGAAGGCGACAGAAGTCGCAGACATCCTGCGGGCGCTCGCCAACGAACGCCGCCTGATGATCCTGTGCAAGCTGGTGGAGTGGGGCGAGGCCAACGTGACCTCCCTGGCCGAAGCCGTCGGGCTGTCGCAATCGGCCCTGTCGCAGCATCTCGCCAAGATGCGCGATGAGGGCATCGTCACGACCCGACGCGAGAGCCAAACGATCTGGTACCGTATTGCCGACCCACGCATCGAGCAGCTCTTCGGCATTCTCTACAATCTGTATTGCAAGCAGGCCAAGACCCGTAAGTCCGGCTGATTGGAGGCGGTCATGGAAAACTTCACCCCTGTGTCCGCCCTCATCGGCGGCCTCCTGATCGGCGCATCCGCCGCCCTGTTTCTGGTCTTGAACGGGCGGATCGCTGGCATCAGCGGCATCCTCGGCGGGCTGCTACACCCGAACCGCAGCGAGATCGGCTGGCGCATGGCGTTTCTCGCCGGCCTGTTTGTCGCGCCGCTGGTCTATGTCGCCTTTGGCGGTGCCCTGCCACCCATCGAGCTTCGTGCATCCCTGCCCCTGTTGATCGTGGCGGGGATGATCGTCGGCTTCAGCACCCGGCTCGGAGCTGGCTGCACCAGCGGCCACGGCGTCTGCGGCATCGGCCGGGGCTCGCTGCGCTCACTCGCAGCCACCGCCGTGTTCATGGCTACCGCCATCGCCACCGTATTCATCACCCGCCATGTCATCGGGATGTGAGCTATGCCTCTGATCGTCTCCGCCTTCGCGTCCGGCCTGCTGTTCGGGCTCGGGCTGATCGTCTCGCAGATGGTCAACCCGGCCAAGGTACTCGGCTTCCTTGACATCTTTGGTAGCTGGGATCCGAGCCTTGCCTTTGTCATGGGCGGCGCCGTCGCGATGTCGGCGCTGGGTTACCTCGTCGCAAAGCGCCGCAGCGTGCCCGTGCTGGCGCCCTACCTGGAGATCCCAACCCGGCGTGACCTCGATCCGCGCCTGATCGGCGGGGCAGCCCTCTTCGGCATCGGCTGGGGGCTGGCTGGCCTGTGCCCCGGTCCGGCGCTCGTCGGCCTGACCTTCGGTCCCTGGCAGGTGTTCGCGTTCGTAGCCGCGATGATTGTCGGCATGGCGATTTTCCGCCTCGTGCCTGCCGACTGGCCGCAGGTCACCTTCCGGCGAGAGCTCACCCGCGTGGACGGGTGACCCTGCGGGGAAACGTCACCAAGCCGTTCTCTTCCTGACCAGACCCGCAGCCCACCCACAAGAGGAGCATTCCGTATATCGACCCCGGCTTCGTCCCTGCGGGGCCGCCCCGTCGTAAAGGGTTTCTATGAGAAGCGCACCGGCAGCGTGCTGGACGTAGGTCGGACTTGCACGATCATTTCGCGCTACTCGCGCCCGGTACAGCTGCATCGGAACGCTCGGTCGATCCGCCCGTCAGGAGTTGTTAAATCCCAGCCAGGGCTCCAGCGCCTCGAATGTCTTATCCATGGCATAGCTTGCCAACACCGGCAGGGAAATGTGGCCGTAGCGTAGCGACATCTGACTTTCCGCGACTTCTTCCCCAGCCTTTGCTATCGCCGCCAGATAGAGCGCAGACGCAAGTCCGCTTCGATCAGCGCCACCTTGGCAATGGATCAGGACCGGCTTCTCCGCCTTGTTCATCAAATCGATCAGTTGCTGAGCCCGCTGCTGATCGATTTGCTTTCGTGCTGACATCCCAAAATCGTAGAGAGCGACTCCCTGAGCCCGCGCTGACGCTACCTCGGCATCATACCAATCTGCTCCGGCATTGTTGCCCCGCAGATTGATGACCGAACGGATTCCTTGCTCTTTCACGTATCTTGCCAGGGCTTCAGGTGTGGGCTGCGCTGATCTGTAAACCTCTCCTATGACGACTGGATGAAAGTTTCCGTTCAGTTGGAAATGGCCAAGGAATACCCCGAACACCAGGCTTAAGCCTGCAAAACTGGCGGCTGCTCGTTGCAGCCAACGGATCACCATGCCTCTCCATGCGGTTGGGGCATTGCCGAGGCTCTGACGTTCCCGACTCATTGTCCTGCTTCCAGCCATTGCTCTCGGACGTCATAGTAATTGCCCCTTCGTAAAGGGCAATTGCGTTGTGAATCGTGGCAGACCTGCTGGATCGACGACTTCGGCTGGAAGCAGCATAGGCTCGGGCCGTTCCAGCCCATCCGGGGCAAGATCGAGTGCTGAAACACACGGAACCGGCGAAGGCGAATTCCTCGAGCGAAGCACGTGTTCGCCGGGGGCTGCAACCTCGACACGCCCGTGCGCGAGCTCCAGCACGATGACATTGAGGCGAGCATTGCGGCAACCTCGTCCTTGATCTGCAACGCCTGATGGGTGAGAGCCGGGTTCGAGGCTTAAAGTCCACATCGATCTTGCATTTCAGCGTGTCCCAAATGTCGATCATCCGTGCTGATGCTGAAGGCCTTCCTGGTTCAGCGCTTCGGCGGTGTGGGTAATCACCTCATCGAACGACTCGAAACGGTCCGGGCCAAGTAATGGCTCATCGTGCTCCTCGATCATCGGCGCGGGTCGCGGATCCGCCGCTGGCAGTCTCCAGCTGGGGCCGCAAGGCCTCCAAATTGTATCCCGCCTCCGAGGTCGTCTGCAGGATTTCATTGATCGAGAGGCGGTCGCTGGCCGCCAACGCCCACAGGGTGGTTGAGCGCGTCCCTGTGCGGCAGAAGGCCAGGGCGGGCTTCTCCGCCCCACCGAGGGCCGCCCGGAACGCCTCGACCTGGGCGTCGGAAATCTGGCCTGAAACGGCCGGGATGTGATGGTACGCGAGGCCTAGGCGTTGCGCGGCAGCCGCGAGCTCCTCGCTCGGGGGCTGATCCGGCGCCTCGCCGTCGGGACGGTTGTTGATGATGGTCTTGAAGCCCGCCGTGGCGGCCTCCTCAAGATCCTGCTCGGTCAGTTGGTGCGCGACCGAGATGTTGGGAGTCAGCTTGGTGACCTTCATGCGATGTCTCCCTTCAAAGATTTGAGAACTGGCGAACCCAGTTTTGGAGAGTGGACAGATTAGCGAGACCAGCCTGCCGGGCAACAACGGCACCATTCTTGAGGACGAAGAGGGCCGGAATGCCCTGAACGCCGAGCCGCCCGGCCAGTTCCGGCTCGTTGTCCACATTGACCTTGACGAAGCGGGCCTTCGGTTCGAGCTCTTTCGCCGCCCGCTCGAAGATCGGCGCCATGGCGCGGCAGGGGCCGCACCACGGTGCCCAGAAGTCGGCGATCACCGGAATGTCGCTGCGCTCGGCATGGCGCTGGAAACGCTGGCCATTGAGTTCGATGGGATGACCTTCGAAGAGCTTCGCCTTGCAGCTGCCGCAGACCGCCTGCGAAGCAGGACGATCCTGCGGAACGCAGTTGACGGCATCGCAACGGGGACAGACCACATGAAACGACTTCGACATGGACCACTCCTGTCTTTCCGCCTCAGAGCAGGTCGAGGCTGCGCATCAGCATGTAGATCGCAACGACGAAGATCAGGCCGGCAAAGACCGTGTTGAGCGCGCCTTTCCTGCCGGCGAGCTTCGTGGCCAAGCGGGCGCCGAGCAGGCCGCCGAGCACTCCGCCGCCAATGAACAATGCCGCCAGGGTCCAATCGACCAAACCTGAAAAGGCGTAGTTGGCCGCGGTGGTGAGACCGAAGCCGGTCACGGCCACAAGGGAGGAGCCGACGGCGTACAGGATCGGCATGCCGGTCGCCATAATGAGCCCCGGCACGATCAGGAAGCCGCCGCCGATGCCGAAGAAGCCCGACAATGCTCCCGTCGCCAGGCCGCCCCCAGCCAGCTTGAGGGCGTTTTCTCGGCCGAGACGGACGTTTTCGTCACCATTGCCGGAGCGCTTTCGCAGCATGAGAGCGCCGACGATCATCATCAGCATGGCGAACAGGGCGAGAAGTTTCTGGCCGTCGACCATCTTGCCGAGCGTCGAGCCGCCGAAGGCACCGATGATGCCGGCGACGGCGAAGACCAGGGCACAGCGCCACTTCACGTTCTTGGCGCGAGCGTGGTTGGCGAGGTTGGCCGCGGCGTTGGTCGCCACCGCAATCGCGCTCGTGCCAATGGCCACATGTGGGTTCGTCACACCGACCAGATAGACCAGCAGCGGCACCGCCAGGATCGAGCCGCCCCCACCCACCAAGCCGAGCGTGAAGCCGACGAGCGAGCCGGAGGCCAACCCGAGGGCGCCTTGGGTCAGCGAGAGCATCATTGCTATCTCCTGTGCCTCAGGCCGTTCGGGGCTGGGCATAGGCGGCCCGGTTCCAAGGGGCCTTCTTCAGGATCCGCGCCATGCCGCAGTACCCGGTGATACCAGCCATCGTCAGGCCGGCGCCGACGAAGGCCGGGACGGCAAAGAACCAGGACGACACGAGCAAGCCCAGCAACGTGCCGAGGAGGGCCATGCTGCCGGCGCCGATCTGCACCTGGCGCTGGAGTTCAAGCGGCTGACGCCGGTCGACCGCAACGGGAAGGCCGGCCTTCTTCCAGGCATCGATCCCGCCCTCAATGATGAAGGCCTTGCAGGCGCTGCCGACTTTGGCCGACAGGCGGGCGGCATTGCCCTGGGTCCGGGCTCCGCTCTTGCAGTGGAAGATCACCGGCTTGTCCTCATGCAGGGCGAGATCAGCTTCATCAAGCTTCGACAGGGGCATCAGACGGGCGCCGGGGATGTTCTCCCGGGCGTGCTCGTCGGCCTCGCGGATGTCGACGAGAAGGGCGCCCTGGTCGAGCAGGCGCTTGGCTTCGGCAGGGCTGAGGGTGGGAAGCGACATGGTGGGTCTCCGGATGTGGGGTCGGCCGCAGTGGCGTCCTGTATTAATTAGATATTGCTTATTTAGTTATTGCTTATATATTGTCAACCACAACGGCAGACGAACCATTGAGGAGGTTCAGACCATGTCAGGCCAACCCATCATCAGGGCGTTCTTCGACGAGCCCACCAACACCGTCAGCTACCTGGTCGCGGATCCTGCAACCAAGAAGGCGGCGATCATCGATCCGGTGTTCGACTACGACCACAACTCGGGCACGGTCGACACCCGCTCGGTCGAGGCCATGCTGAAGGCGGCGGAGGTGGCGGGCTACACCGTCGAGTGGGCGCTAGAGACCCACGCCCATGCCGACCACCTGTCGGGCGCGCCCTACATCAAGGCCAAGACCGGAGCGAAGATCGGCATCGGCGAGCACATCAAGGACGTGCAGAAGATCTTCCGGCCGATCTTCAACGCCACCGACCTCAATCCTGACGGCAGCGACTTCGACCATCTGTTCAGGGACGGCGAATGCTTCAGGATCGGTGAGCTCGACGTGGAAGTGCTTCACACGCCCGGCCACACCCCGGCCGATATCTCGTACAAGATCGAGGACGCGGTGTTCGTGGGCGACACGTTGTTCATGCCGGACTACGGCACAGCCCGCGCCGATTTCCCGGGTGGCGACGCGCACAAGCTCTATCGTTCGATCAAGCGGCTTATGGCACTCCCACCCGAGACGCGGCTATTCATGTGCCACGACTACAAGGCTCCAGGCCGCGACGAGTACGCCTGGGAAACCACGGTTGCAGAGCAGCGCGAGAGGAACGTGCATGTGAAGGAGGGCGTCACCGAGGAGGAGTTCGTTATCATGCGAACTGCCCGTGACGGGAAGCTCGCGGCACCACGCCTGCTGTTGCCGTCGATCCAGACCAACATCAGGGCAGGCAAGTTCCCACCGGCGGAGGCCAATGGAGTCCGCTACCTGATGATCCCCGTGAAGCTGAAGGGCGGGTCCGAAGACGTCGTTTAGCATCAGCGGGCCGGGTGCACAAACCGACACTTCGCGGCATTCTCGGGACGACCGAAGTCACCGGCGGTTCGACGTGGCCGATTGTCCACCGATGGGAAGAAGTCGCGCCGAGTTTAGGATGAACGCAAGCTCCGAACCCACGTGGATGAGCGCCGCCAGCAGCGGATTCAGGAAGCCAAAGGCGGCAAGCACGATGCCGAGCGCGTCCACTCCGATCGTGCCGATGAAGTTCTGCCAGATGATGGCACGCGTGCGCCGCGCGATGCGCAGGGTCTCGACGAGCTTGCCGAGATCATGGCCGATCAGCACGACATCGGCGCTCTCCTTCGCGATGTCGGTGCCGGATCCCATGGCGATGCCGAGATCGGCGGCTGTGAGGGCAGGGGCATCGTTCACGCCGTCGCCCACCATAGCGACTGCATGACCGTTTGCGACGAGTTCGCGAACCTTTGTGAGCTTGTCCTCGGGCAGCATGTCGGAGACGACCTCGGCGATCGTCGCCGCCAGGATGGCGATGGTCATGGAGAGTTCCATGGTCATGCACGCTCTCCTCGCGGTGAAGGGCATGTTCCTCTGGCGGCAAGGTGCGGTTGGCTGTGTGTGAGACGGAAGGCGATGGCATAGGCGACCCCTTGAAGCGTCGGCGAGATGGAGTTCGATGGGTCGTTCGAATGTTCTTTGGAGCTCCTCTAGACTTAGACTGGATTCATGCGTTCCATCGTGCCGTCACGGAGGACGAACTGGTGCCACAGGGCGATGACGGCGTGGAGCCCTGCGAGAACGAGAATGATTGTGCCGCCGGTCTCGTGGATCTCCGCGATGGGTCCGGGGGCACCCTGGACAGCCGCTGCGATGGCAGGCAGGGGGAGACCGAAGAACGATACCGGGACACCCAACCGCGAGGCGGCGTACCAGCCGGTGATCGGGAGACCGATCATGAAGAGGTACAGCACAGCATGCCCGATCTTCGCCGCGAGGTTGAGCCAGGGGCCCTGCGGATTCTCTATCCGGGGATGACTTCCCCACCACCGGGCAATCAGCCTTGGCACGATGAGAAGGAGCACGGCGAGCCCGAGCGAGAAATGCAGCAGGGGCGGGTTGAGGCGGACTTGCCGTCCTCCTTCGGCCGTGAACCATGCCGCCAGGATCAATAGGGCCATACCCCAATGGATAATGATGAGGGTTTTCGAATAGCGCGGCATCGGTGACATCCTTCCGAAATGGTTCCTGGCGGCTCTATGCCGAAGATGGGGATGCTAGCCCCGAGGCTCTCCCGCAACGATGCGCTGGATCAAAACCGCCCGATCCCCTTGTCCCGGGAGGTACCCACCCAGGCCGTTCCACAAAGGTGCTCTCCTAAACCGACCTGACTGTCATTTTGCTGACAACTCTTCACAGCGCGGTGTCAGCAGGCTTGCGCAACCCTCCTGGACATTCCAGCCGGCCCTGGTGGGCGCTGGACGCAACAGGAGAGACATCATGCGCTATATCACCATCGTCCTTGCAACCGCTGCCCTCGCTGCCGTCGGCAGCGTGCCCGTCGCCCAGGCGAGCAGCCTCGGGCGGCCCTGCACAACGGCGCCCCAGAGCCAATGGCTTCCCCTTGATGCCCTCAAGGCCAAGGCCGAAGCCCAGGGCTACAAGGTCCAGAAGGCGAAGATCGAGAAGGCCTGCGGCGAGATCTACGCGCTCGACCAGAACAACACCCGTACGGAGCTGTTCGTCGATCCCACCTCGGGCGAGATTGTTGCCAAGGATTGACGCCATGACCGCCCACAACAGCATGGACGGTGCCGCCGGTGTGATACCGGTGGCCACCGCCTCCCCAAGGCTTTCCACCGTTCGCGTCTGGGGTCCTTTCGTCAGGATCTTCCACTGGAGCCTCGTGGGTCTGTTCGCCCTTGCATTCGTAACCGGAGACGAGGTCGAGTGGCTGCATATCCGTATCGGCTACGCCGTCGCGGCTCTGGTCGCGCTGCGCATCGTGTGGGGCTTCGTCGGCTCAGCGCATGCCCGGTTCAGCGACTTCGTCCACTCGCCGCGCGCGACCATGGCGTACCTCCTCCAAGCGGCTCAATGGAAGGCCCCACGGTATCTCGGCCACAATCCGGCGGGTGGCGCCATGGTCGTGGCCCTACTCCTCATGATCGCAGGCATCGCATCGACCGGGTTCGCCATGACGACGGATGCGTTCTGGGGCTCCGAGTGGGTCGAGGACCTGCATGAGGTTCTCGTCTATACGACCCTTGGGCTCATCGTCCTGCATGTGGCGGGCGTCGTCTTCTCCAGCCTGGAGCACGGGGAGAACCTGGTGAAGGCGATGATCACGGGCCGCAAGCGGGTGTCCTGAGTCCTCATCCTTCACGTCGGGTTCGGTAGCCGGACCTCCGCCAGAAGGCCGCCGAGCGCCGAGCGCCGCAGGGAAAGCAAGCCGCTATGGGCCTCTACCAGATCGCCGACAATGGCGAGACCCAGCCCGGTGCCCGGCCGGGTCTCGTCCAGCCGCCCACCGCGGGCCAGCACGGTGTCGATCTGCTCCTCCGGCACGCCCGGACCGTCATCCTCGACCCGAAGCACTACAGCGTCACCTTCGCGCCGGCCCACGATCCGCACCGTGCCGGCGGCCCAGGTAGCCGCGTTCTCGGCCAGGTTGCCGAGGATTTCGGTCAGGTCCTGGATATCCATCCGGGTCCTGAGGTCGTCCGGGGCGTTGATCTCCCACGACAGTCCCTGGCCCTGCGGCGTTCGCCGGAGCACACCGATTACCTGCTCGACCACGGGAAGGACCGGCTGGACCGGTCCCGACTGCACCCGAAGGCCAATCCGCGCTCGCACCAGCTCACGCTCGACATGCCGGCGCATGCCGGCGGTGACCGTTTCGATTTCGTCGGCAAGGTGCGCGTCCCCCCGCGTCCGCAACTCTTCCGCATCAGCACTCAGGACCATCAGCGGCGTCTTCAGCCCATGCGCCAGGTCGGCCGCCCGTGCTCGGGCCTGGGTAATGGCCCTTTCCTGCGCGTCCAGCAGGTGGTCCACCTCGGCGGCAAGCGGTCGAACCTCGTCCGGAAAGGCCGTCCCGAGCCGGGCCGTCTTGCCCGAACGGACCTGCGCCAGCCGCCGGCGTACGGCATCGAGCGGGCGCAGGCCAATCCCGACCTGAACCCACGCCGCAGCAATCAGGACAGCGGCGAGAAGCGCCAGGGAAGGGATGAGGTCAGAGACGAAGGCGCGGCCGGCGGCATGGACCTCTGCACGGTCCAGCGCCACCGCGACGCGGACGGTTCCGCCCCCGAGGCCCGTGGGCAGGGCAATCCGACGTTCGACAGCCAGCAGCGATGCCCCGCCGGGACCTGGGATCGTATGCTGGTGGACATCCGCAGCGGTGAGCGTATCGGAAGGCAAGTCCAGCGTCGCATCCCAGAGCGAGCGGGAGCGCAGCACCGCTCCCTGTGGTTCCTCGGCAATCTGCCAGTAGAGCCCGCTCAGGGGCTGCAGGAATCGCGGTTCGGCCGGAGGGGTGTTGACTTCAAGGGGGCCGTTCTCCGCCCGAGCGAGGCTGCTCACGAGCTGGTTGAGATGCGAGCCGAGCTCGGCCGCCATGCGCCGTTCCACATGCCGCTCGAACAGGTACAGCAGACCGAAGCCGGCAATTGCCAGCGCCAGGACGGTGGAGGCCGCGCCGGCGGCGAGCAGCCGCAGCCTGAGCGAGCCCTGCCTCATGCCGGCGCATGCTCCGGCACGAGGTAGCCGAAGCCGCGCCGGGTCTCGATCAGATCGACGCCGAGCTTCCGGCGCAGGCGGCCGACGAGCACCTCGAGCGCGTTCGGGTCACGGTCATGGTCGTGGGAGTAGAGATGCTCCATCAGCTCCGCAGGAGGAATCACCCGTCCGGCATGGTGCATGAGATAGCTCAGGCAACGGTATTCGAGCGGCGAGAGGTTGAGCGGCGCGTCATCGACCGTAACGCGCATCTTGCGGGTGTCGAGCATGACCGGGCCCGACACTAAGACTGGGATGGACCGGCCGGCGGCCCGGCGCAGGAGCGCCCGCACGCGCGCCAGCAGTTCCTCCATGGCAAAGGGCTTGGCGAGATAGTCATCGGCGCCGGCATCGATACCCTCGACCCGCTCCGCCCAGGCGCCGCGCGCGGTGAGGATCAGAACCGGGAAGTCGCGTCCGGCCGCGCGCCACCGCTTCAGCACGGCAAGGCCGTCCATTTTCGGTAGGCCGAGATCGAGCACGGCGAGATCGTAGTCTTCCGTGTCGCCGCGAAACCAAGCCTCTTCGCCGTCATCGAGATGATCGACGGCATAGCCCGCCTCCGTCAGAACGGCTGCGACCTTGCGGGCGATGCGGGGATCGTCTTCGACGAGCAGAATGCGCATCAGTGCCCCTCCCGCTTGAGGACCGCGGCCGTGGCGGCGTCGACATAGACCTCCCACAGCCGCCCGGCCGGGTCGATCACCTTGAACTCGTAGACCCAGCGCTCGCGCTTGCGCTCGAACTCCACGCCGACCACCTCGCCGCCGAGATCGGAGTGCACCCGCGTCAGGATCTCGGTCAGGGCCAAGGCTTCGCCTTTCTCGACGGCGCGGCGTGCCCGGTCGTAGTCGCGCTCGCGATCCGCCAGAACGGCGGATGGCAGCAGGGCAGCGGCGAGACTGAGGACGATCATGGTGCGATGGGTCTTGCTCATCGTGCGAGGGTGCACCCATGCGGCTGACAATTCGCTGACATGGATCAACAGCCGGCCGCAAGCGACGCGTCGCTAATGTCGTCCCGTCGATCCGAACATGGGTCCGGATCTGAAAGACAGGAGACCGACATGCGCAAGACCATCATGACGTCAGCCCTTCTCGCGACTGGCCTCGTTGCTCCGGCAATGGCCGACGGCCGGGACAAGCGCTGCTCTCCCGGAATAGACGATCACGTCGTTGCCGCAAGCGATGTGAGGAGGAGACTTGAAGACCTCGGCTACCGCGTAGACCGCGTCGAGGCCGAGCACGGCTGCTACGAGATCCGAGCAGTGAACGACAGCGGCTTCCCGATCAAGGCCGTCTATGTTCGGGCCACGGGCGAGCTTGTCCGGGCGCGGCTTCGCTGAACGGAAGCCCAAAGAAGCCAAGAGAACGATGAAACAGGAGATCCGGTCATGTTCACGAACAAGTCCCTTGCCGCCCCCCTGGTCGCACTCGACCTGACAATAGGGCTCTCCGGGGCCATTTCCGCGGCTGCTCCGCACGGGCCCGACGGGCACGCCATGGAGCTGACGCTCAACAATGGCCAGAAGTGGCAGACGGACGAGGCCCTGCGGACCGGGATGAGCCGGATTCGCGATGCCATCGACACCGCCCTGCCGCTGGTCCATGCGGACCGGTACGGCGCAGCCGACTTCTCTGCGCTCGCCGACAGGGTCCAGGAGCAGGTCGACTACGTGGTGGCGAACTGCAAGCTGCCCGAGGAGGCCGACATCCAGCTTCATCTGGCACTGGCGCAAGTCCTCGACGGCATCAACGCCATGAAGGAGGGCGATCAGGAGCAAGGTGTCGCCGCTATCGTGCAGGCTCTGAACGCCTATGGCGACCACTTCGATCACTCTGGATGGAAGTCGCTGGGGCATTGACGAACCAGGCCATGATGCGGCCGCATGGATCCCAAGTGCTGGCCGCACATTCCGCAGATTGCCAGGGTTGCTGCCGCCCCGAGCCGCCGCTGTTTGTCCTGGTGCAAAGAGCGTGGTCGGGAGGTGCTGTAATCTGCTGCCGGGTTTCATTCTGGAGGCTTCGTTCATGAGATCGGAAACGCCTCGGAAGTCCACGCCGCGCACACGGGTGCGGCCGATGAGCCGGTGGGTGGAGCGGCAGTCACGCCTGTTCGAGCGGATGATGGAGCGGGTCGGGGCGGATCCCGGCGCCACGGTTCGGGAAGCCTATGATGGTGGCTTCGCGGCTGCGTGCCGTCGATGTCTTGCCTGCCGGCATTCGACCGACTGCCAGTGCTGGCTTGAAAGCGGCGGCTCCGATTGCCCTCCGCTGTTCTGTCCGAATGAGGTGTTTCTCAACCGCGTGCGGAGATCGCACACGGGAAATATGCCCGCCACGCAGGGCTAGCGCATCGTGCGGACCCAAAGGGCCGCGTCAGCGACCCGAAGGGCCACGTCAGTGAAAAGTGGACTCGGTTTTTCGCATTCAACGATGCGCTCTTCCGAGAAGGGAGCATCGGATCCCGAAAGTGCAAGTCCACTTTTGGTCCGATGCTCTAGGCTCTGCCGTGATGCAGCTTCCATGAGGGCCCGTTTGCATTCGCGAAGTGAGGATGCTCCACCACATCCCGCTCCATCTTGCCCGCAGCAAAGCGCTTCCGGAAGGAAGCGTCAGGTACGGCTACGAGATCACCGCGCCACTGGGGACCAGCACGGGCGCTTCGATCAGGAGGAGTGGGCTCACAAACGCGCCTTCTGCCGCGTCGACCCGTGATTATCAGACCTCCTGCGTCCCGCGGTATCGGGCAAAGATCCTCCGGCCCGCAGGCCCGAACAGGATGACATCATAGGTGTCGTTCTCGACGCCCTCGACCTCCATCCCTGGTGAGCCGACGGGCATCGCAGGAACCGCAAGTCCTTTGCCTTGCGGTTTCTCCACGAGAAGGCGCTTGATGGCCTCTGCGGGAACGTGGCCCTCGATGACATAGCCACCGATCTCGGCCGTGTGGCAGGAGGCGAGCGCCTGGGGCACACCCAAACGCACCTTCAGGCGATTGACCTCCGGCGACTCGACGACATCGATGGAGAAACCCGCCTTGCGGATGTGATTGACCCAAGCGCCGCAGCAGCCGCAGCTCGGGTCCTTGGTGACCGTCATCGCGGGCAGGGCTTCCGCCGCCAAGGCCGGGAAGGCCGCAATGGTAATGGAAGCGGCGGCAAGGCCGACGAGGAGAGCTCGCCGGCTGATCGTCAGGTTGGATGCCATGGCGTACACCTCACTGCTTTGCGCTCGTGGCGAGCCAGGACTTCAACATGGTGATCTCGTCCTCTTGCGCACTGATGACGTTCTGGGCGAGCTCGCGGATCTTCGGGTCCTTGCCGAACGCGACGGCGATCTTCGCCATGTCGATGGCACCCTGGTGATGGGCGATCATGTTTGTCGCGAAGTCGGCATCGGCGTTGCCCGTGTACTCCATCGCCATCTCGCGGTGCATGCGCTCGTTGACCGCGTTCATGGCGAGAGAGGCGACACTCTGGTCGCCACGCGGTCCGCCCATCTGCATGGAGCCGGACTGCCGACCCATCATGCCCGCCATACCGCTCTGCATCATCGGGCAATTCATCATCATGTTCTGGCCAATGCCGGACATCATGCCGCCTGGGCGCGAACCGACTTGGTTAGTCATGCCTTCTTGCATCATCCCACCCGACATGCCGGGTATCATCCCGCTAGGACGCTGCCCATTCGGCCCGGCTGAGCCGTCTTGCGTGCTGGGCGTGGCGCCCATTGGGGTCTGGGGGCTGCCCGCCGGCGCGGTGGTTTGCGCCTGGGCCTGCTCGGGGTGGTGTGCGTTGTGGTCGGCGTCGGACGGCGTCGCCTGCTGGGCGAGAGCCGGTGCTGACAAGCCGGCGACAAAGACGAGGGCGAGAATAGACGATTTCATGGTGGTTCTCCTCGAGAACGTTCGAACTTCTGAAAGATGGCGTCCGGCTCAATGCGCGGCCGGACTACGGAATCATCTCAGGCTCGAGGAGGAGGAGTGGCCGTCTCCGGCGTGATATCGTCCGGGAGGATGGACGCGGTCTTCCACTGAACCGGAAGACGATCCAAGGGTGCAGGCCAGCCTGCCATGGCGGCAAACAGGGTCCACCCGCAGGAAGCCTGAGCACAGGCCAATCCGCAATGCCCATGCGGCACGGCGGGCTCCAGGTCACAGCAGTCATGGGATGACGCAGCGTGGACATGGTGAGTGGCATTCAGGACCCCGGCGCCATGAGCCGAGACGGGCAACGATCCGATCATGGCAACGATCATCAGCACCGCGAGGAGGCGGATGATCGAGAAGCCTGTGGTCAGAGCGGCCGTCATACGCGAGATCTTACCACCATCGTCCGGCGCGGGATTGCGCCACATCAAGTCCTTGATCAAATCCTTGGCTCGGCCCTCGTTCCACCGGGCCTCAGGAGCCGGCCATGTCAGATGAGCGCTCCTGGACGGATTACGATCCATGCGAGCATCCCGGCCAAGCCGATCCAGCAGGCCCAGTAACAGCCGACAGTCCGAGATATGATGTCGGGGCGGGTCAACATGCGTCCCTTGGTACGGCGTGCTGAAGGTGGCCATCACGCCCTAGCCCTGCCGACGGGTTCGTCCGGGTTAGGTTTGCAGGACATATGTGCCGGGGGCGTCGCACAGCGCGGGATAGCCCCGGGATGGCGCCCCCAGAGCGGGAGGACGCCCGGGTGCGCCCGAGTGCAAGGCCAGCCAGTGCGTCCATTCCAGCCACCACGAGCCCGTCTGCCGGGGCGCGATCCTGGTCCAGGTATCGGGATCCAGGTAGCGGTCCGTAGCGGTCTTCGTCAGAATCTGGAAGCGCTCTCCCGGCCTCCCCGGTTCGGCCACGATGCCGGCATTGTGCCCTCCCGTCGTGAGGAGAAAGGTCACGTCGGTGTCGGCGAGAAGGTGGATCTTGAACGTCGAGCGCCACGGCGCCACGTGATCGCGCTCCGTGCCGACGGCAAAGATCGGCACGCGGATGTCGCTGACGGTGACGGGGCGACCGTCGACACGGAAGCGGCCCTCGGCGAGGTCGTTGTCGAGAAAGAGTTGCTCCAGATAATCCGCATGCATGCGGTAGGGCATGCGGGTCGCATCGGCGTTCCAGGCCATGAGGTCATTCAACGGTGTGCGCTCGCCCATCAGGTAGTGGCGGACGAGCCGCGACCAGATGAGGTCGTTCGAGCGCAGGAGCTGGAAGGCGCCAGCCATTTGCCTTGTGTCGAGATAGCCCTGGCTGCGCATCAGGTCTTCGAGGAAGTGCACCTGGCTCTGGTTGATGAAGAGCGTGAGCTCCCCGGCCTCCCGGAAGTCCACTTGCGCGGCCAGGAGCGACACGGTCCGCAGGCGCTCGTCCCCATCACGCGCCATGGCGGCTGCAGCGATGGACAGGAGGGTGCCACCGAGGCAGTAGCCGACCGCATGAACCTTGTGGTTCGGTGCGACGGAGTTGACTGCATCGAGCGCGGCCATCACCCCAAACCTCCGGTATTCGTCCATTCCGAGATCCCGATCTTCCTCAGTCGGGTTCTTCCAGGAGATGATGAACACGGTGAACCCCTGATCCGTCAGGTACCGGACGAGTGAGTTCTCCTGCGACAGGTCGAGGATGTAGTACTTCATGATCCAGGCCGGCACGATCAGGACCGGCTCCGGCCGGACCGTCTCCGTCGTCGGCGCGTACTGGATCAGCTCGATCAGGCGATTGCGGTAAACCACTTTTCCCGGTGTGACGGCAACATCGCGACCAACCTGGAAAGCCTCGGTGCCGGCTGCCGGCTTGGAGCGAACGATCCGCTCCCAATCCTCCAGAAAGTTGCGAAAGCCCTGCACCAAGCTCTGGCCGCCCGTCTCCAGAATGCGCCTCTGCACGGCTGGATTAGTCGCGATGAAGTTCGACGGCGACACCACGTCGAGGATCTGGCGCGAGACGAATTCGACCACCGCTTTATGCTGTTTCGTGATGCCATCGATGTCGGTCGTGGCATTGTGCCACCACTGCTGCTGGAGCAAGAAACCTTGGTGGATGATGTTGAACGGCCATCGCTGCCATTCGCTTCCGGCGAAGCGGCGGTCCTGGGGCAGCGACTCGATACAGGGCTCGCAAGTCCCTCCGGCCATGGCGCAGCGAGAGGCAAACTGCGCCAGCCGGATCCATTTGCGGGCCGCCTTCGTGGCGAGCTCGACCTGCTTGCCCGGCGAGATGGCAAGATGGACGACCCAGTCCATGTAGGCGTCAGCAAGCGCCGCTGGTGACAGGCCGCCTGTGAGGCGCGCCAAGCCAGCATGGGTTGCATGATCGAGAGCGTCCCGGAGTTGATGGAGTTCGGCATCGCCCGGCAGGTTGGCCGGGAGGGCGGGCGAGGGCACGGTGGGAGAGGGGGGCAGTTCGGCCTCCCGCGCGGGAATCGGGACGACCGGCGCCTTGGGCGCACGGCCATCTGCGAGAGCACCGGATGTACGGGACGGCATCGCAGCCTCCAGGGCTTGCCTCGTCTGTCGAGGCTCGTGAATTGCTTGACGCTATCTGGACCGTCCTCAGGCGCATTGCTCAAGATCAAAGCATCCACCCCGATTTCGACCACATGATGATCGATGATGTGGGGGCGGGATACCTGTGTCCGCGTCCACGGAGGGAGAGAGCGATGATCAGGGACATCATGGTGCATCTCGCGGAAGTCCCGAGGACGAGATCCGGCTGGAGCATGGGGTGTTCGGCGGCGCGACGCTGGACATGCTCACCGCTGCGGAAAGCCCGATCCTGGTGGCCCATTGAGGCCGACCGTGCCGATCGGTCAGGGAGCCGGACATGCCCATGCAGGCGCACACCGCATTGAATGACATCGACGCGGGCGCTGCGGCCGCCGTGCAAGCAAGGCTGACAGGTCTCGACGAGGCCGAGGTGCAGCGCCGTCTTGCTCGATACGGGCCCAATGCTGTTCAGGAAAAGCGCTCCCGCAGCGTCCTCGACATCGTCCGCGGAATCCTGCGTGAGCCGATGTTTCTGCTCCTGCTCACCGCGGCGGGGCTTTACCTGGTGCTCGGCGACATCGGCGAGGGCCTGTTCATGATGGCCGGCGCCGTCGTGACGATCGGGCTGGTCGTATTGCAGGAGGCCAGGAGCGAGCGGGCGCTGGCCGTCCTGCGGGAGCTTGCGGAACCATTTGCCCGCGTGATCCGAGGTGGGGCCGAGCGGCGCATCCCGGCCCATGACCTCGTCCCGGGCGATCTCATCCTTGTCGGCGAAGGGGAGCGCCTGCCGGCCGACTGTCTCCTGATCGCGGGTGACGCGCTGACGGTGGACGAGTCCGCCCTCACGGGCGAGTCCGTGCCGGTCGTAAAGCGTCCAGCGGCCGATCAGGTGACGGAGGCCGGCGATCCCGAGCCGGGAGGAGACGACACGCCGTACCTGTTTGGCGGAACCCTGAATGTGCGGGGGCAGGGCATCGCCCATGTCATCCGCACCGGCTCGGCGACCCGGCTGGGGCGCATCGGCACCTCGCTGGCTGCCGTCGAGGACGAGCCGACATTGCTCCAGAAGACGACCGGCGTGCTCATTGCGAGGCTCGCGGCCCTGGCACTTGCGTTCTGCGGCCTTGTTGCCGTCGCCTATGGCGTGCTGCGCGGGGACTGGATCGGTGGCGTGCTGTCCGGGATCACGCTGGCCATCGCGCTGCTGCCGGAGGAATTCCCGATGGTGCTGGCGATCTTCATGGCGCTTGGAGCCTTCCGGCTCGCCCGGCACAAGGTGCTGGTGCGCCGGGCCGCCGTCATCGAGACGCTCGGGGCGGCCACCTTCCTGTGCGTCGACAAGACTGGCACGCTGACCGAAAACCGGATGGTGCTTACCACAATGTGGCGGGACGGTGCGGTTCGGGAACTCACGGATCGGAGCATGCTTTCGGAACCCGACAGGCAAACGTTGTGGATCGCCATGCGGGCATCGGCCTTGCGGCCTGTCGATCCCATGGACCGCGCCGTCCACGCGTTGGATAGCCGGCTGCCGCCCGAGTCCGGTGAGGCAGCGGTGCCGCTGCGCACCTATCCGCTCCGCCCCGAGCTCCTGGCTTTCATCCAGGTGTGGACAGATCAGGACGATGGCGTCCTGTATGCTGCGAAGGGAGCGCCAGAAGCCATTTTCCGGCTCTGCCGCATGAATGATGGCCAACGCACGGCGATGGACGGGGTCGTTGCCGGATTGGCGAGTCGCGGTCTTCGGGTGCTCGGGGTGGCGTCCCGGCGGAACGACCGTGACGGCACGGTCGCTCCCGAGGATCTGGCCTTCACCTTCGAGGGCCTGATCGGCTTCGCGGATCCGGTTCGGGTCGATGTCCCGCAGGCCGTCGCTGAGGCAAAGCGGGCCGGGATCACCGTTGCAATGATCACGGGCGATTATCCCGCCACGGCCCTGGAGATCGCCCGCCAAGCCGGGATCGACACGAGCGCCGGCGTGCTGACCGGCAAGGAGGTGGCCCAACTCGATCCCGAGGGCCTGCGCGAACGGGTGCGTCGGATCCGGGTCTTCGCGCGCATCATGCCGGAGCAGAAGCTCGCACTCGTCGAGGCGCTGAAGGCCAACGGCGAGGTCGTTGCCATGACGGGCGACGGTGTCAACGATGCGCCGGCGCTTGAGGCCGCGCATATCGGCATCGCCATGGGGCAGCGCGGCACCGATGTGGCGCGAGAGGCCGCCGACATCGTGCTCCTCGACGACCGCTTCGTCTCGATCATCGGCGGCGTGCGGCTCGGGCGCCGCATCTTCGCGAACCTGCGCAAGGCGCTCACCTATGTGACCGCGATCCATGTGCCCATTGCCGGGCTGGCCCTGCTGCCCATCCTCATGGGCCTGCCGCCGATTCTGTATCCGATGCATGTGATCCTGTTGGAGCTCGTGATCGATCCGGTCTGCTCGCTCGTCTTCGAGGGGGAGCCCAGCGAGCAGCATGCCATGGACAAGCCGCCGCGGCCCGCCGCCGAGCCGCTCTTCGGCATCTCACAGATCATGCTCGGGTTCCTGCAAGGGGCCATCATCCTCGGGGCTGTCTTCGGCCTTTATGCGGGAGCGCTGAATTCCGGGGTCCCTGAGATGCAGGCGCGGGGCGCAGCCTTCGTTGCGCTGGTGCTCGGCAACCTGGTCCTCGCATTCGCTGATGCGGCTGAGCCGGGGACGTCCTTCTTTGACAGCAGGAGGTTGGCGTTCTGGGGGATCGGCGCCGCAGCCGCCGGAATCGTCGCCGCGGCGCTCTATGTGCCGCTGCTTGCGGGCATCCTGGAGATCTCGCCGCCGAGCCTGCCGTGGCTGCTGATCGTCGCGGCCGTTGGGGTCTTGGCTGGGGGGTGGTTCGGTTTGGCCAAGCGGTTGCGGGAGACCTAAGTGTGACGCAGTCTCGGGTGCCAGTTCATAGACTCCCTAGGACTGGGTGCTGCAGCAAACCAGATGCTCTGCGCCGCGCGCCACTCACGATCTTGGCCAAGAGGTTGCTACCTTCCTCCATGATGTCAAAATCGCGCGGGTAGGGAGCATCCATCAGGACCATTCATGGAATGCGGATGCATCTCCTCGGTCCGTGTTACTTCCAGCTTCCGATGCCGAGATCTTCGCGTCGCTGGGCATCCAGGAGCGAGGGTGCAAGTGCGAAGGCATCCCGGGTGCGGATGCAGCCGATGATCCGGTTGCGATCCTCGGCTCCAACCACCGCCAGGGTTGCCCGGTCATCGCTCCGAAAGACGTCGAGCACCTCTGCCAGTGCCGCCGATGGCGTCACGATGGCCCCCGACTCGTAAACCAACTCCGCCGCGACCACCGGCAGGTCGGCACTCTCGGCCTCGGCAGCCTCGACCAAGCGCGGATCGATCAGACCGAGGAAGGTCCCGTCCACGGCGTAGACGGCGATGCCGCGCCCTCGCCGTCGACACGGCGCGTTAGCCAGGAAACCCTTGCGGAAATTGTTGGCACAACCCGAGCCCGCGTCAGCTTCTTCATGAACAAGTTTCGGAGAGCGGGTTTTATCGAGTACGATGGCGGACTGAAATTCACGCCTCGTTGCTCAATGTCATCTTGCATGAATAAGCGCGGCCGGTGGCTCGGGCCGGGGAGGTAGAGAACGACCCTGCCCTCCACCACCTGCGTCGATACGGCTAGGACACTGCAGTCGCGGCAGGGGCAACTCATCGCTTCGCCGGAGGAGATTGCCTATCGCCAGCGCTGGATTGACAGCACAGCCTTTGAGGAAGTGGCCACCAAGTTGTCATAAACCGATTACGGGCGTTTGCTGATCACGCAGCTCCAGGTTCAGGAATCATAACATGACTACCCGGAAAGAGCTTGTTACCAAGCTTAGATCGCATGAGTGATGAGGTTGGTTTTGAGGTGCTGTTGCAGCTTTGAAGGCTCCCTGGCTCGGGCTATGACGGTGAGGGTGATGAGAGGGGCTCTTAAGTGAGAGCAGACAAGAAGAATCTGTTTAAGGGGCGGCAATTCACGACGGAGATCATCCTGTAGGCTTTGTGCTGGTATCTGCAATTTCCAATCAGCTATCGCGATCTCGAACGTATGTTGGCTGATCGCGGCGTGCAAGTCGACCATAGGACCTTGTTTCGCTGGATCCAAGTTTACGCTCCCGAGTAGGACAAGCGCGTCCGGTGACTCATGGAGGGTGGACGAGACATATATCCGGGTAAAGGGCGAATGGGTTCGTCTCTACCGTGCCGTTGATGCGACCGGGCAGACCATCGATTTCCTGCTTTCGCCCAAACGGGATGCGTCTTCCGCACGGCGGTTCTTTCGCAAAGCCTTGAAGCAGTCACATACCGTCAATCCGCGGACTATCACGGTCGACAAGAATGCCGCTTATCCCGTCGCGGCGAATGCCGTGAAGCAGGATGCAGAACTCTGGCGCTTTGCCCGCATCTGGACGGATCTCTACTTCAACGAGATCGGCTTTCGCTTGTTGCAGGGTGTCGTCATAGGTCAGGCGGCGCGCCGCACGCGCAAAGGATGTCAGATTGTCAAGATCCTGTGGGTACGTGTCCCACCAGCGTTGCAGATCCCAGCTGTTTTCCGCTCCGCAGTTGGACGTGAGATGCGCCGAACAAAGGTAGGCCGGATCGACCTCGTCTCGAAAGGAGCTGTCTTTGGTTGATAATGCCGACGTATAATCAGGAACAGATCTTGCGCTGGCCCCTCTTTAGCTCGCGGTCGCGACAGCTGCATCAAAATCCCGTTCGTTCCAGCCTAGTGCAAATGGGGCGCTCCTGTAATTACGTGTGAGGCCGCATTGCCGATGATTTGGATTCGCTGTTGCGGGTAAGCATTAGTTGTGAACGCTCTAAATCGATGCTAGTATAGCCTCAAAGCAAACTCTGCCTATTCGTCAGCTTCGAACAGATTCGGAGTACAAGACGAACACCTTCTGTATTGGAGTTTCCGTCCTGCTTTATAGGCGGACAGGTATTTAGGCATCGCGTGAACTATACTTCTGCCTCTTATCCGATCTGATGGTACGACGGACTTGAATGAGGAGAGTTGCATGCTTGAATCATTTACCAAAAACGTTATTCCGGATGCGCTGGTTCGCCCCCAGAAGAAGGGTGTATGGAATTCGTCAATTGACCGGGATCCGACCCTATCGATGGTTCTGGACCTGATAGACCTGAATGAGGCCAGCGGCGGCTACGATTTTCTTCTCCAGGTCACCAACCCTGTCTGCGCTGAGGTCGCCTTCAGTTCTCTTAAGCTCAACTGGATATCCAGTAGGATCGACGGTCAGGCAATCGCAGCGCTGCGTGCATCGGGCAGGTCGCCCGTGTCGGCAGCCCTGCAGACAGTCATCGCTCCGCAGGCACCAGCCAGTAGCGCCGGCACAGACATCGTCATTCTATTCAGCCAGAAAGACATACTTTTCGACTCCCAAACGGCTTGCCGGATCCGTGCCAATGCCCGGATTTTACTTGGCAAACTTGTCAGGGTTCCCTCTGAACCGCCACTCGTGCAAGATTCGTTATTGGGCGAGACAGTACAGCGCCTCGGTACTGAGGTCCTACGTCGTCGAGAGCAAGTCGCGGGCGATTTTTTCCAATCCGCTATCGGTGATGATCTGCAGCAATCAGCTGTTGGCCGGATGGCTCCCACCGCGCAAAATTCGGCACCGCCGGTCATGCGAGTGGCGAGCGGCACGCAAGCGAACTGGATGGGCGATAACAACTTCTTTTTGCCTACCGAAGCAGAGGCTCTCCTACCGAAGCGTATTGACCTCGGCAATCGGCAGTGGCTCGACGTGGCTGCCTGGCTGGGCGGTGCCGTCCTAGAGATCGGAGCCCCGTTCGGTGCTGACGGCGATCAGGCTTCCGCAACAATCCGGGTCTCGGCAGATATCAGCGCCAGCGATGCCACGTACTCTGATTTCTCTCAGGATGCCGAATTGCTGCTATCCGCGTCCGACCCGGTCGGCCTCGTGGCGTTGACGACCAGTCGAATTCGTGAGCGTGGGCAGGTCGCCTTGGTCAATGAGATCTCGCTGGTCGGCGGCCCAGCCTCGGCGCGTGTCAATAATCTTTCACAACTGAAGCCGGCGGCGTTTCCGTGCGGGCAAAGCGCATGCCCGCTCTCGATAGGAGCTAGCATCGTTGCATGGCACGTCGGCGCCCCGACAGCGGTAAGATTCGTCGGAAACTCGGGCTATGGCGTGCTTTGGAGTGAAGAGGCATTTGAGATGCTTATGCGGTATTGTTGGGAAAACCGCTATTTTCCGCGTACCGTCACGCAGGCAGTGCCAATAAAGGTGATGGTTAACGGAAGTGAACAGCAGGCCACCGGAATATCCGATATCAAGCTCGATACCTTGAACGACGTGTTCCTCAAGTACGATGCGAATAGCCGCACTGACGCGCTACACATGTTCGGCAGCGCGCAGGTGGTGCCACAGCGCGTCGATCTTGCTGATGGGACCAAAGTAGTACCTGCCGGTCCCAACGACCCAATCTTTGCACCGGGGCCGTCGAGGCCTTGGTACGTGACTGCGACGCTGACAGAGCAGTCGCCCACCGGAGCAAGCGCTGACATCATCGAATTTCAGCGTAAAGTCACGTATGGAACGACAAGCCGGCTCGGCCGTCCCTTTACCGAAGGCGGCGGTACTGTTTTCTACAGCCGCATCTCGGGATTCTCGAAACGAATCTTGGTGCTCGCCGAGTGAACCTTGATCAGGAGATCAGCATGGTGGCCAAAATACAGGATCGCAATGTCGTCATAGGCCCCGTTCCATC
This sequence comes from Microvirga medicaginis, assembly GCF_052658925.1. Lineage (NCBI taxonomy): Bacteria > Pseudomonadati > Pseudomonadota > Alphaproteobacteria > Hyphomicrobiales > Methylobacteriaceae > Microvirga > Microvirga medicaginis. The sequence goes on from NZ_JBQWEL010000015.1 coordinate 98,694, forward strand.
CACCCCGAAGCGTAGAGCCACTCACGCTGAACTTGCTGACGTCGCCCTACTTGATGACGCCGCCCTCCGACTCGGACGCTCCGGCAAAGCAGCATTCGAGTACTTTCTGCACTTGGATGCGCTGCGCGCCGTCGCTGAGGATCTTGGTCATGCTGCATTGGCCGAGCGCGCGGCGCGGGCGGAACTGCATACGCGGGTCACGCTGAGTGCCGGCGTCGATGCCCTCAATGAGTTGCAGGATCTTGGAATGCTTCAGGATGCGGTACGCGCTGCGCTCAAAAAACCTAAGATAGTCAATGGTACTGAATTGCCTGAACTCGTCCGGCGTGCTGCCTCCATTCTGAGTGATCGCTACCCGGGTCAGGATTGGAGATGGCTCACCAACGCCACCGACCAGCTTGCCGACATCCGAGTCCATATCAAACCGATTGGTGAACGACTGGACGTCACGGTCACCCAAGGTGAGCAGGTGACCACCATGTCGATCAGGCCAGAAGACGGCTTGCGCGTGGACGTATCGGCATTTTTCTCGGAGGGTAGCAGCCAGTTCATCGTTGGAGCCAACCCGTTTTTCGCACCTACCGCAGAAGAGCCGGATGCTCTTAGTGCCTATGACACTGCGATCGGCGGCCTCGCATTTGCCCGCGAGTGGGTGTACCAGCATGCGCGAAACGCTGCAGAGAGCGGAGCGCCAGCCCGCGCCGGCGGTATAGCGCCTCTGATTATCGTAGTGATTGTCGTGGCAGTAATGGCCCTTGTAGTTGGAGGAATTCAGTACATTATATGCAAGGTAGATAACGATGAGAGTGCTTGTACGCTCTCCTATATTCTCGGGTTAATCGGAAATATCCTTTTGGGCATTGCTGGGGGGGGCGAAGCCAAAGACGGCGGAACGGGATCTTCTGGATCTAAACTGTCATTCGGTACGAACCCGTGATGAATCATGTCGATAAGACCTTCGCTTTGGCAGATGATGCGCTGGCTGCTATAGCCGCTTGCCAGCGAGCTTCAGGAAGAAGAGAGATTTGCGGGTTGTGCGCCGAGGATCCAAGTGGCGCCCAACATTTTCTGGCGCTCAACAACCATGAATATGACCCGAGTAGGTTTGAAACGGTGGCTGCTGATGAGGCGGTCTTGCGCGGGATCGCCCATAGACTCGAGTGGCGTATTTTGGCATTTGTACACACCCATCTTTGTGGCAGCCCAGAACTAAGTAAGCATGACATGCAGTCATTTCGAAATGACCTGCTACCCTGGGTTATTGTCGCTATTGAAGGAGATTGCATCCAGCAGCGCACATTCGCGCAGTAGGAGAGCATGAGGATCGTGGGGCAACCAGGTGGTTCCATCGCAAATCTGCAGTAGGGACGAGAAAGTGGAAGGAGGCTCGTGAGGTGCTCATGCGGCGAGCAGATTGAACTGCTCGGCAAGTGATGGCAGCCGGTTAAGGGCATACTTCGCCTGGTGTTTGCGCATCATCTGGATCAATTCGACTCCACCCAGGATGATGCGAGCAGTGTTAACCGTCTGAAAGCCGAGCATGGGCCCAACCCGCTGCTTAATCCGGCGATGATCCTGCTCAATGCGGTTATTCAAATAGGCACTTTGTCGGATGCGAATGGGTTGCAGAGGACGTCTTGGGCGCTCCTGCAAACGGTCCTCGGCATCACACGATAGGATCGCCTCGCGGTTAGTCTGGCTGCCGTCGATGACAATCCCCTCAGGCCGGCCATGCCGCTTGAGGGCCTTGCGCAAGAAGCGCTTGGCGGCAGGTAGATTGCGCCGTTCGCTGAACAAGAACTCGACGGAGTCACCATTGCTGTCGATGGCCCGGTAAAGGTACATCTAGCGACCTCTGACCTTGATGTATGTCTCGTCAGCGTGCCACTTGCCGGTAACGGCTCACTTAAGTGCACTGAAGCGCATCAGAAGTTCGGGCGAGTACCGGACCGTCCATCTGTGAATGGTCGCGTGATCGACCGAGATGCCGCGCTCAGCCATCATCTCCTCAAGATTTGGCAGGCTCAGATTGTAAGCCAGATACCACCGGACGCAGAGCAGGATCACTGAGCGATCAAAATGGCGGCCTTTAAACATTTGAACCTCCGAAGTTTGCCGGAGGCGCAGGCCAAACTAAGTTACTGAACCGTTTGCGACGGGACCATAGCGGATCTTCGCTGTTCCTATGCCACAGCCGTGCTGCTAGCCGGCCGGACCCCTAGGTCGCTATCTCGATGTTATAAGGTCGCCAGGTCGCAAGGGTTTGCCGCAGCTCAACTGCAGGAACCGGGCGGCTCAGTAAGTAGCCTTGGACCTCATCGCATCCATCTGCCTTGAGGAGTTGAAGCTGCTCGATCGATTCGATACCTTCCGCAACCGTCATGTTGCCGAGGCTCCTGCCCAGACCTTTTATGGCGCGAATGATGGCCGTTGAGTGCTTGTTCTCTCCAAGCTCACGCACGAAGGAGCGGTCAATCTTGATCTTGTCGAAGGGAAAGGCTCTCAGATAGCTCAACGAGGAGTACCCAGTGCCAAAGTCGTCCATGGCAATGCGCACTCCGAGGGCTCGCAACTGGTGGAGGGCGGACATAGTTGTTTCGTTCTTGAGGAGCAGGACCGACTCGGTGATCTCCAGCTCAAGCCGCTCGGGATTGAGAGCCGAGCGGGAGAGCGTTGACCGAACACAATCGACCAGTTTCCCGCTGTTGAACTGTGCGGGAGAGAGGTTGACGGCGACTTTGATATGTTCGGGCCACGTGGCGGCCTCGCGGCATGCCCGGTCGAGTACCCATTCGCCGATGGGCTCGATCAGGCCGATATCTTCGGCCAGCGGGACGAATTCCGCCGGTGAAACATATCCGTGCACCGGGTGGCGCCAGCGCAGCAGGGCTTCGCACCCACTGATCCTACCCTCTTGCAGGCTTACGATCGGCTGATAATGAACGTCGAGCTGCCCTTCCGTGAAAGCCTGGCGAAGGTCCTGCTCCATGACCTGCCTGGCCTGCAGGCGGTTGTCCATCTCAACGTTGAACAGGCGGTAGGTCCGTCCCCCCTTGGCCTTCGCGCAGTAAAGCGCCATGTCAGCGTTTCGTAACAGAACGTCTGTCGTCGTGCCGTCCGCTGGAGCAATCGCGATCCCCACACTCGCTCCGCTCACGATCTGCTGTCTTTGAATCACAAATGGCTTGTTGAAGGCGTCGACCACGCGGTCGGCGAGGGCAACTATATTCTGGCGGCCCTCCGCGTTGAAATGAAGAATGGCGAACTCATCGCCCCCTAAGCGCGCGACGAGATCACCATCCGGCAGGCAGTGTTGCAGGCGGCTCGCAGCCTCGCGCAGGAACTCGTCGCCAGCGGGATGGCCCAGAGTGTCGTTGACCAGTTTGAGGTTGTCGAGATCGAGACACAATAGCCCCAGTTCGCCGCCATGGTGCCGGATGTGAGCCAGCGCCGCTTCGAGACGCTCACGGAATAGAATGCGATTGGGCAGATCCGTGAGGGCATCATGGTGAGCCATGTAGGCCACGCGGGCTTCGGCTTGGCGGCGCTCGGTTACATCGATCGCCGCCGTCAGCACTGCCGAGCGCCCTTCGAAAAGAATCGTTCGGGCGAAGGTATTCACCTCGATGAGGCTGCCATCGGCTTTCAGATGACGCCAGAGGCTGCTCAGGCCATTCACATCCGACAAGTGGTCGACCATCGAGCGAACGGCTTCCCACTCGTCACTCGGTCGGATATCTAACAGGGTCATTTCCTCGAAGCGCTCGCGCTGATATCCATAATGGGCGACCGCGGCGTCATTCACGCGTAGAATACGCAGGCTCTCCGGATCGAACAGCCACATGGGGATAGGATTACTCTCGAAGAGAAGCCGGGAGGATGCCTCGCGCGCCTTGACGTCGCTGATGTCTGCGAGGGTTATAGCGAGTAGATCGCCGATGCATCCAACCTCCACCTTGAAGTCGATATGCCTGCCGCTGATCGTCGGGTAGGTGAACTCAAATGAGCCCCTCCCGCCATCTCCGAGAATTTGAGCGAGGCGCTGCAGGCTGTTCGTTGCGGACAGGTTAGAAACGACGCTCGACAGACGCTGCAGGCACAAGTCGGACACAGGCCTCTGCAGCAGTCGCGCGGCTCCCTCATTCAGCGCCAGGATCGTGAAATCAGATACCTGTCCTTGGGAGTCGCGAACGGCACTGAGGGCCAGCATACCCTGATTGGTGGCGCGGAAGATGGCATCGACGAGGTCAAGGCGCGAAGTAACTCCCTCGATGAAGAGGAGGACGAACGGGACGCCCTGCCGGCTTGCGAGGGGGAGTGCAAGAAGGCCGGTGCTCTCGATTGTGCCCTGGCGGGCGCGAATACAGTGGATCGTCGCCGGGATCTGTGATTGAAGAGCGTTGTGAGTGATCTCGCGAACACCATGCGCGATGTCGGCCGGTAGCCTCTCAATCTCAAGGCTCTGAATCTCTTGGCCGAGCCAACGCTCGAAGCGAGTGCCTCCCCAGAGAATTGCCAAGGGCTCATAGCCGCTTGTGGCGACGAGGGCGGTGTTGTCGGCGTGACGACCGAGTCCGCCAAGGACCATGTCCTCGTAGGAGGGTAGGCTTCCAGGTACCGTCCGCAGGGCGTGCCAGCGCTGCTGCAGGGCTGTCGCTCCGTCGACCCCGTCGGTGTCCACGAAGATCGTGTGCTGAGAGGGCCGCGCCGATCCACTTCTGGTTTGGGAGACGGTGTCCCGAAGGTCGCTTGGCAGTCCGAACGGATCTGTGCCTTTACTCAACCCAAACAAGATTTCTGCCCTTCGAATTGCCCGCTCAAACCGGCGAGCGCCCGGCCATATTCAACTTCCGCTACGGCGGCTAAACGCCTTACGTGTCAGTTCCATGACATCGGCTGGGTTATGCTTTCAGATAGTTAATCCCAGCAAACGAACACTTGCTCGACTGTCAGAGATCTCAGGGAACAGATCATGCAGCTCTCACACGGGCCAGGAACCCGGCTATCTCATTGCCAAGCTTGTGCGAGATGTCTGCAAGATGGGTCGAAACCTCCAGAACTTTCTCCGCCGTGGCTCTGCTCGACGCCGCTGCTGTTCGCACCGATGCAATCCCACTTGCCATCTCATGGGTAGCGGAGGCGGCGCCCACAATGCCCCCGGCGATCTGCTGTGCGGCCTTCTGCTGCTCGTCCGCTGCGGCTGCAATGTCATTCGCGATGGAGTTGATTTCCCGGATCGTCTGCCCGGTTTTGGCAATTGCTTGCACGGTCGCATCCGCTGCGCTCTGAATGGTGCGGATCTGCTCAGAGATCTGATCCGTCGCTCGGCTTGTCTGACCTGCCAACTCTTTTACTTCATGGGCGACAACGGCAAATCCGCGGCCTGAGGCACCGGCCCTGGCGGCTTCGATGGTGGCATTGAGGGCCAGGAGATTGGTCTGGGCGGCGATGTTGGCGATGAGTTCGACGATCGAGCCAATGTGGTTTGTTGCGTCGGTCAGAGAGCGGGCCGTCATGTCGGTTCTAGAAAGGTCGGAAAGTGCGCTCGTTGCTATCGTGACAGCGCCTTTGACCTGCTCATCGATGCTGCGGGCTGAATTGGACAGCGCTTTGGTCGCCTGCTCCGTTGACTTGACCTCGGCCGAAGCATGCTCCGCTCCAACGGCAACACTCATGGCCTGGTCCGTTGTGGTCTGCGCATTGTCTCTCATGGAGCGGGAAACCTGGTCCATCTGCCCAGCAGCCCGGGCGAGGTCCTCGGTTACCTGGCGCACGCGGTGCTCGAAGGCAGCGGCATTGCGTTCGAGGCGAGCGCCCCGCTCGTCGCTTTCAGCCATACTGGCTGCGGCCTGCTGATCGTTGGACCGCTTGTCGCGCAGGGCTTGCTGGAAAGTCGCGATGGATGAGGCCATCGCGCCAATCTCGTCCCGGCGCCTCAGGAAAGAAACCGTTACATCAAGATTGTGATCGGCCAGTGCCGCCATGACGTGCTGCAGGGATTGGAGCGGACGCTGGATTTGAACGGTGGCAATCAGTGCAACTTGTTAAGCGAGCCCGGCTGCTGGTCCATTTGGTCCGGTAGTATTCGACCGCCTAAGTGATGTCGAAATCCGTGATATCCGCCTCTTTCCGCTCCGTCGGCTAGTGCGGAATGTAGGTCGCGATCCTCGGCTGCATTCCGCGTGTGCCCCTCTAACTGTGTCTGCGAGGCGGTAGCACCCCAGGCGGATTGTCGAGGTCGGTGTCAACGCAGAATCGTAGTTCGTCGCGAAACTCAGGAGCCGCGATCCCAATAAGCCTGCTGGCGCGCTCCGCCAGTGACAGGCCACGTAAATCGGCCACGCCGTGTTCGGTGACGATGATCGCCGCATCGGCCCTGCCGATGGTTGCCGGGCCTGCCAGCCTTGTCACGATCCGACTGCAACGCCGCCCCTTCACCTCCACCGTCGAAGGTAGGGCCACGATGGGTAGGCCGCGCTGCGACGCCCTGGCTCCTCGCAGGAAATCGAGAGCGCCGCCGACCGCCCCGACATATCGGCCGCCGACGATCTCAGTATTCATTTGGCCGGAGAGATCAACCTCAAGAGCGGAGTTAATGGCGGTGAATTTGGGTAGAGACGCGAGCGTCCTTAGGGCATGCGTGACCGCGATCGGCCGCAATGCGATCGCCGAGTTCAAATGGGCAAAATCGAATAACCCTTTGCTCCCCAGCAGTGTCCCTGTCACCGACAGACCCGCATCGAAGGGTTTCCGCGCATTGTTGATCGCGCCGGATTGCATCAACCGCATCGCGCCATCACCCATAACGCCCGTATGCAGTCCGAGATCTCGGCGATCTGTTAGCAGGTCTGCCACGCAATCCGGCAAGGCTCCCAGCCCGAGCTGCAATGTGGCTCCATCCTCGACAAGAGAAGCGACGTGAGCGGCGATCGCACGCTCGACCGCGCTCGGAGCCCCTTTCGTCATTTCTGGAAGGGGTCGATCCGTCCTAACGACGAAGTCGATGTTGTGGCCCTCGATCTCGGCCGATGTAAAAGGCGCCTGACGGTTTACCTCCGCGATGACCACCCGCGCCGAACTGGCAAGTGCGTCGACATAGTCACTGGCGCAGGAAAGACTGAAGCGGCCGCCCTGCGGATGCTCAGCGACCTGAAGCAGCAAGACGTCGACCCTTTCACACAGCACTGACGGCAGGTCCGAATAGTGGATCGGCAGAATGTCGATCGCTCCTGCTGCCGCCAGTTGTCTGTTGGTCCCCGTCCCGCAGAAGGAAGTGAACCGCACGCGATCCGCGTGAGCTGGATCGTTCGTTTCGGCGAGGCTGATCCCGATGAATGCCGAGAACCCGCCGATCCTGTCCCGTTGGGCCATCAGGCGGCGGGTCAGCGCGAGCGGCTCCGCTGATGCCTGCCCCCAACAAACCAGATCGCCGGCTCGGACGAACGAGGTGAAATCAAGCGCATCCAGAGCGATTGTCTGCGGCATGTGGGAATACTCAGGCCCGCTCGAAGATCGCTGCGGCGCCCTGACCGCCGCCAATGCACATCGTCTCAAGCCCGAAGCGAAGGCCGCTGCGCTTCATCTCGTGAATCAGTGTCGTCATAATACGCACGCCGGTCGCACCAATAGGATGACCGAGCGAAATGCCCGAACCGTTCACATTCACACGATCTGGATCAATTCCCTGCCAAGACTGGAGCACAGAAAGAACCTGGCACGCGAAGGCCTCGTTGATCTCAATGAGATCCATGTCGTTCACCGACAGGCCAGTTCGGCGCATCAGTCGTTCGGTCGCCGGAACCGGGCCTATTCCCATTTCCGATGGCTCACAACCGGCAGCGGCCCAGCCCACCAAGAATGCGTCCGGCGTTAGTCTGAGCGAAGCCAGTTTGTCCTCGGCGACGATGAGGCAGGCAGCCGCGGCATCGTTCTGCTGAGCCGCATTGCCTGCCGTCACCGTGCCCCCAGGCTGAATGGGGCGCAGCTTGGAAAGCGACTCCGCGGTCGTGTCGGCGCGAATACCCTCGTCTTGGACGACGACGATGGCATCGCCGCGTTTCTGCGGTACGCTGACGGGCACGACTTCAGCGGCCATCCGCCCATCCGCCCAAGCTGCCGCTGCCCGCTGCTGGCTCCGCGCGGCATAGGCATCCGCGGCCTCACGCGAGATCGCATATTTGCGGGCGAGGTTCTCTGCGGTCTCGATCATCCCGGAAATGTACCCGAAGCGGTGTTCGGGCTGAGAGCGCTCACGGCCCCGCTCCAGACGATCGTAAAGAACAGGCGAGCCCGAGCGCGTTCCCCAGCGGACGCCAGTCGTGTAATGCTCGATGTTGCTCATACTCTCGACGCCGCCGGCGATGACGACGTCGCAGGCCCCAGTCTGCACCATCATCGCCGCCGTCGCGATGGACTGCAGACCACCGCCGCAGCGACGGTCGAGCTGCATTCCCGGCACGCCAACGGGCAGTCCGGCTTCGAGGGCTATCCAGCGCCCGACACAGGGTGTTTCAGAATTGGCGTAGGATTGGGCGAAAACGACGTCTTCGACCAAATCGGGATCAAGCCCCGTCCTGTCGAGGAGAGCTTTGACGACTGTGGCTCCTAGGTGCTCGACCGGCACCTCCTTCAGGGCTCCGCCGAAGCGGCCGACGGGGGTGCGGAGTGGACTGACTATCGCTGCGCGACGCATTGCGAGAACTCCTTGCGCGACCGGCTTAAACCGGATCCCAGGTGAAAACGTCCGACGACACGTCGAGGCGATGGAAGCTCGCCGAAAGCGCCGGCATTGCGTGATCCGCGATCTGCTCCGGGGTCCAGCCCTGCTCGCGCTGCACCGAACGCATCGGTCTCGGCTGGCTGAACAGGAAGATCTCGTTGTTGCGTACGCTGAAGATCTGGCCGGTGACCGCCGCCGCTCGGTCTGAAAGCAAATAGACCGCCAGCGGCGCAACTTTAGCCGGCGTCATCTGCTGGAGACGGGTGACGCGGGCCTCCTGCTCGGGCGAGTCCACTTTGATTGAGCTGATCATCCGGCTCCACGCAAAGGGCGCGATGCAGTTGGAGCGGACGCCGAAGCGCTGCATGTCGAGCGCAATCGACTTCGACAATCCGACGATGCCAAGCTTGGCGGCCGAATAATTCGCCTGGGCCAGATTGCCAATGAGGCCGGACGTCGAGGTCATGTGGACCAGGCTACCCGATTGCTGTGCCTTGAAGATTGCGGCAGCGGCCCGACTGACGTTAAAGCTGCCGTAGAGATGCACCTTGAGGACGGAGTCCCACTCTTCTTCGGTCATCTTATGGAAGAAAGCGTCGCGCAGAATGCCGGCGTTGTTGACGACGCCGTCGAGGCGGCCAAACGCATCGATTGCGGCCTGTACGATGCGCTGGGCCCCCACCGGATCGGCGACGCTGTCGAGGCTGGCGACGGCCTCCCCGCCGCTCTCGCGGATTTCCTGCACCACGCGCTCGGCAGGGCCGTCGTCGTGTCCTTGGCCGTCAAGTCTGGCGCCGATGTCGTTGACGACAACTTTGGCGCCATTCACTCCGGCCATCAGAGCGATGTCGCGGCCGATGCCCCCGCCAGCGCCTGTGACGACGATTACCTTGCCATCGAGCATTTTCTTCACGGTCATCGTCATGCCCCCTTCAGAACCTGGCGTGCGATGAGCAGTTGCTGAATCTGGCTGGTGCCTTCGTAGATCCGCAGCAGGCGCACATCGCGATAAAAGCGTTCGACCGCGTATTCGCTCATGTAGCCGGCGCCGCCATGCACCTGGACAGCACGGTCGGCGACGCGACCGACGGCCTCGGTGGCGAAGTACTTCGCGGCGGAGGCCTCGGTCCGCGCAGCACCCTCTCGGTCGTAAATCGCGGCTGTCTGCTCCACCAGTGCCTTGGCGGCGAGGTATTCGGTGTGGCTGTCGGCGATCATTGCCTGGATGAGCTGATACTCGGCAATCGGCTTGCCGAACTGGCGGCGTTCGCGGGCGAAGCCGACCATTTCGGCGATCAAGCGGTCGCACATGCCGGTGGCGAGCGCTGCGATATGGATACGACCGCGGTCAAGCACGCGCATGGCGAGACGGAAGCCGCGCCCCGGCACGAGGCCGATGATTGCGCTGGCCGGGACACGAACGTTGTCGAACATCACGTCGGATGTCGTCGTGCCACGCTGACCCATCTTGCGGTCCTTCTTACCGATTGTCAGACCGGGTGCATCGCGCGGGACAAGAAAAGCAGTGATGGCGTCCGCGCCCGGTTTGTCGAATTCGGTACGGGCCATGACCGTGAACAGTCCGGCGCGCTGCGCGTTTGTGATATAGCGTTTGGTGCCCGTGATCACGTAGTCGTCGCCATCTCGGACGGCGCGTGTCGTCAGGCTAGCGGGGTCGGAACCGGTGTCGGGTTCAGTCAGAGCGAAGGCTGAAATCAGCTCGCCGCTTGCGAGCCTTGGCAGATAGGTCTGCTTCTGCTCCTCCGTTCCCTCGAAGATCAGCCCGCGCGCGCCGATGCCGATATTGGTCGCAAGGAGCGAGCGGAAGGCCAGCGCCGTATGGCCAAAAATCATGGCCAACTGCGTCTCCTGCCGCGCATTGAGGCCGATACCACCGTATTCGGGTGGGATCGTCAGGCCGAACAGCCCGAGTTCGCGCATCTCGGCAACGATCTCCTCAGGGACCTCATCCTCGATCTCAAGACGCATCTCATTCGGTATGAGCCGCTCGGTGACGAAGCGCTGGACCGTGTCCTTGAGCTGGCTGAATGTTTCGTCGTCGACCACGGGGTCAGTCATGTCGCGTTCGCTCCCTTGTTATAGTCGTCAGGCCTGTGGGCCGATTGTGCAGACGCCTTCTACGGCGCGCTCGCCGGCCTGCGTCTCGACGTAAATTTCGTAGGTCCCAGTCGCCGCATCGCAAAGGCTGCCGCCGGCCCGAACAGTGGAACCGACAGGAACCGGCCTGACGAAGCGCGCATCGATCTCGACATCCGCAGGAAGTGCGCCGAAGGTGCGCTCGATCGCTTCGATCACAAGGTTGAGTCCGAGTGTGCCGTGAATGATCGGCTTGCCGAATGCGGTCCCGGCGGCGAACTCAGGGTCGAGATGGATTGGATTGAAATCTTCGGTCAGCTCGGCATAGCGGAAGACGGCGTCCGGCCCTGCTGTCAGGCTGATGACCGCAAGTTCGCGCGGTAGCGTGGTGGTCATGAGCGTTTCCCTCCTTGCGCTCCTTGGTCGGCGCGCTTCCTGCGGCGCCATTATCTGGCCCAGATTGTGCGGATCTCACCTCTCAGGACGTCGGTGTCCCCGTTTCGGAGGGCGACGCCAAATGCCACCCAACGGCGCCCCTTGCGCATGTCCTTCCAGAGACAGGTCACTTCCGCATCGAGCCGGTCCCCGGGGCACGCAGGCTTACCGAAGAAAAGCTTCTGGCTTGCATGGATGTTGCCGGGCGGGCGCGGCTGAAACGCCGTCAGGTAGGCCTCCATCATCGCCGCCACGAGCACGCCGGACGGCACTCGCCCGGCGGTGCCCGGCTCGCCATAAATCGCAGCCCAATTGGCGAGGCGCGCGTCGTTCAGCGGGATGGAGAGGCGCCCCAACTCTAACCCGGGGCGGAAATCATCAAACACCCAGACAGGGGCAGAGGGCGTGTTCGTCATCGCGAGCCCCCTTGGTTGCGAGGAGCTGGCCGCCCTCCGGCCAAACGGCGCTCCGACTGCCGGACGCCGCGCGAAACGCCGAACAACGCTTCGCTGATCCAGTCGGCAGAGTCGCGCAAGTCCGCACCCAGTCGCTCGATGTTTTCTCGCGAAAGCTGGCCAGCGATGCTGATTCCGCTGATTCCGAGGCGGGGTTTGCCGGTCGGATCGGTCACGATCGCAGCCGCGATCTCAAGTCCAATGAAGAGTTGCCCGAAGTCGAAGGCGTAGCCGTCGCGCCGTGCCTTCTCCACATCCGCGGCATAGGCGTCGAAGCTCGGCGGTGCTTGCCATTGCAGCGTCTCGAAACGCGACTTCAACTCGTCTAGAGGCAGGTTGCGCAAGGCGGCGTAGCAGCGCCCGACGGCCCCGACATAGGTCGGCAGGCGCGAGCCGTCCGACATGTCAACGCGAACCGTGCGCGCGGTGGAGATACGGTCGACCAGGACGATGCGCTCGCCCTCTGTGATCTGCCAGAGACAGATCAAGCTGTTGTGTTCGCCGGAGAGCCGCTTGAGTTCCGGCCGAATGAGGTCGGCTTGGTTGGCACCTAGCAGGGGTACTGAGAGCTCCAGCACGCCCATGCCGATCCGGTAGGTCTTCGTCTCCGGATCGAAATCGACGAGCCGCTCGCTGGAGAGCGTCCGCAAGATGTTGAAACAGGTGCTGACGCTGACACCGGTTTCGCGTGCGATCACCGCGACCCCTGCCGGCTCGCTTAACTGCGCAAGCGATCTGAGAATCGAAACCGCGTTGGCGACGGCTCCGACGTTTTTTGGAAAGAGGTCTTGATCATGTGCGGCGCTCATGTATGAATGGCTTTCATAAGAACGTGAATGGCATTCAGTATTCAGAATGACTAGCACGTCGAAACCCGTGATGGGAAGCCCCCATCGCAGAAATCCAGGGTGAGGAAACGTGACGGTAAAGGCGCAGTCCGAGACGGATGTGAGATCAGCGAACGCTGCGGGTCGTATACCCGTCGGCCTGTCGGGCCTACGCATCCTGGATCTCGGCCGCTACATCGCGGCTCCCTTCTGTGCGGCTCTGCTGGCTGACCAGGGTGCCGAGGTGATTCGTGTCGAACCGCGGGTCGGTGCCCCTGACCGTGAGGTCATGCCGATCGGGCTCGAAGGGCGTGGCGCGCTCTATCTTCAGATGAACCGTAACAAGAAGTCACTCGCGCTCGATCTCGATGCACCGGAAGGCCGAGCCGCCTTCGAACGGCTGGTGGCCAGCTCCGATGCGGTAATCATAAACCTTCCTCCTGCGGCGCTGCGCCGGGCTCGCCTCGATTACGACAGTCTCAAGGCTTGCCGCTCGGACATCATTCTCACAACAATTTCTGCCTACGGACCCGAGGGAGATAGCCGGGATCGCATCGGCTTCGATGGGACGGGACAGGCGCTCAGCGGCGCGATGTCCCTGACCGGAACGGGTGAACGCCCGCTGCGGGCGGCAGTCTCCTATGTGGACTATGCCACCGGCATGTCTGCCGCCTTCGCGACAATGGCAGCGCTCTACGAGCGGCGTGTGACCGGCCGCGGCCAGCATGTCAGGACCTCACTGCTCGGCACGGCCCTGACCATGACCAATCCTATGCTCATCGAGGAGGCGGCGGGTACACGCAGCCGCAAGGCGATCGGCAACCGCAGCCCGATCGCAGGGCCTTCGGATCTCTTCACCACCCAAGACGGATGGGTCATGATTCAAGTGATCGGCGACGGCATGTTCCGTCGCTGGGCCCAGCTCCTCGGGCGTCAGGACCTGCTCTCTGATCCGCGCTTCATTTCGGACATCACACGCGGCGAACATGGCGAGGCGCTGAGTGCGGTCATGGCCGAATGGTGCGCTGCGCGCTCCACCGACGAGTGCCTCGAAGAGCTCGAAACAGCGAAAATTCCTGGCTGCCGCGTCCTGACGCCAGCCGAAGCGCTTGTCGCCAAGGAAAACGCCAGCGGCGGGTTCTTCTACGAAGAGCCTATCGCATGTGGCCGCGGCAGCGTGCCGATCGCATCCCGCGTCATACGCACCGCCGCGTCGGAGGTGTTCGGGCACCAACCCGCTCCGACACTCGGTGCCCATTCCGCAGAGCTGCTGGCAGCCCTCGGCTATGGCGCCGAAGAGGTTGCAAGCCTCACGGACGGAGCGTCAGTCACAGGACGGATCTGAAGAAAGAGCGTGGCATCGTCCGCGCTACAACAAATGGAGGAGAGGAAATGACCATCACAACAAAGATCAAGTCGCTCGTAGTCGGAACATCGCTCGGCCTTCTCGTTGCGGTCAGCGCCGCGCAGGCCCAGGAGACGATCAAGCTGGGCCTGTCGGTTCCGCTCTCCGGCTCCGGAGCTGTCTGGGGCAAGGGCTCCGAATTCATGTGCAAAAGGGCCGCGCAGGAGATCGCGCAGGCTGGCGGCGTGAAGGTCGAGGGCAAGACCTACAACTTCGAATGTCTCGCCTTTGACAACAAGTACAACGCTGCGGAAGGTACTCGCGTCGCTCAGACACTGCTGAACCGCGAAGGCGTCAAGTTCATCGGCGGCAGCCTGGGTACGGCACCCGTGCAAGCGCTTCAATCGCTCGCGGAGCGTCAGGGCGTGATCATGTTCACGACGGCCTGGGGCCCCAGCATCAAGGGTCCGAAGTTCCCCTTGACCTTCACCCAGATGAATACGCCGTTCGAGCTTCTGCCCTCGCTGATCCGCTTCATCCACGACGCGCATCCGGAAGCGAAATCAATCGTTATGCTCAATCCTAACGACGCAACCGGCCGGGACACCGAAGGGGTGGCCAACAAGATCTGGACCGAGACCGGAGTGAAGATCCTGTCGAGCGATTTCTACGAGCGCGGCACGACGGAGTTCCAGCCCATTGCAGCCCGCATCGCTTCGCTGAAGCCGGATATCGTCGATCTCGGCTCGATGCCTCCAGCCGATGCTGGCGCTGTGCTGCGCGAGCTCGACGTGCTGGGCTGGAAGGGCGTGAAGGTCGTGGAGGTCGGCACCGGTGTCGACGGCCTGAAGGCGACCGGAGGTAACGCGACCGAAGGCGTCTACATGGGCGCGGCCGTTACGTTCGACGGAAGCGCTGTCACCAGTCAGCAGAAGGCCATCAACGACGAGGCGCGCAGCCTTCTTGGGGAGTCGCTGAACACAATTCAGATTGGCTTCTACGATGCCGTGTACGCGATCAAAGCCGGTATTGAGAAGGCCCAGTCGACCGACCCGAAGAAGGTCGCGGCCGTTATGCCAGAGGTCTCCTTCACCTCCTTCTATGGCAGCAAAGTCGATTTCTACGGCGTCGATACCTACGGCTCTCGTCAGCAGATGCGGCTGCCGGTGATCATCACCCAGGTCCAGGACGGCAAGCTCGTGGAAAAGGCCCGCCTCATGCCGTCGTCTAAGTGACAGGCCAGCTCGACCGGACAGGAGCGTCCGCCATGCAAACCATGATACAGCTCATCCTGACGAGCCTACAGATCGGCGCCGTCTACATCCTGTTCTCGCTCGGGCTGACGCTGATCTTCGGCGTCATGCGGATCGTGAACTTCGCGCATGGACACCTCTTCGCCGTCTCGGCGCTGGTGGTGGCCTACACGGTGCCCTGGCTGGCGGGCGGGGGTCTTCCCGTGCTGCCTGCCTATCTCATCGCGGCTATGGCGGGCGTCACGGTTGCCATGACGCTTGGGTTTCTGATGTACGTGGCTGGATTTCGCTTTTTCCAGCGGGACATGGTCGGTTCGTTCATCCTTTCGATCGGGCTGGTACTTCTTCTCGACGGCATTCTGCTCAAGACCTTCGGTGGCGCGGTTCGGTCGGTGCCGGAGATCTTGCCTGGTACAGTGACTGTGCTGGGCACAGCCATCACGATCCAGCGTCTCGCCCTTTGCGTGGCCGCCATCGTGATCACCGCGCTTCTTTACTGGGCGCTCACCCATACCAAGATTGGAAAGGCTCTGCGGGCGGTGTCGATCGATCACGAGGCGGCCATGCTCCAAGGCGTGCCTTACAATCGTATGGCGCTCGCTGGCTTCATGATCGCCTCGGCGCTGGCTGCGCTCGCAGGCGCACTGATCGCGCCGGTCACAATCGTCTCTCCGGTGCTCGGTGCGGACTATCTGATCAAGGGTTTCATCGCGGTCATCGTCGGTGGACTAGGCAGCGTGCCTGGCGCCATTCTCGGCAGCCTATTCGTCGCGGCGATCGAAACCTTTGGCGGTTTTTATTTCGATCCCAGCTCCGCGACCATCGCCATCTTCCTTCTCGTCATAGCCATGTTGCTGGTGCGGCCAAAGGGGCTCCTTGGTCATGCATGATCTGAAGCTTTCATACTGGCTTGGTGGGATCGTTCTCGCACTCGCCGCGACTCTCCTGATTCATGATGCCTACATCGCGAGCGTGGTGAACCTCATCGCCATTGCAGCACTGACTGCAGTCAGTCTTCGGTTCGTCATGCTGATGGGTGAACTGAACTTCGCGACTGCCGCCTTCGTCGGGATCGGCGCCTACACGACCGGAGTGGCGGTCACGATCCTGAACTGGCCTTTCCTTATCGCCCTCCTTGCTAGCGGTGTTGTCGCCGGGCTGGTCAGCATTGCCTTCGGCTACATCACCCTGCGAACCAAGGGGCCATACTTCCTGCTGATCGGCTTCGCATTTACTGAGGCTATTCGTATCCTTTATTCCAAGAGCACGACGCTCGGCGGAACATCCGGCATGGTCGGCATCTTTCCACCGGTTGCACTCGACGGTTGGACGCCGACGTTCATCGTCGCAACCTCGGCCCTACTGATCCTTAGCCTCTACACCCTTGAGCGTTCCGATTTCGGCAAGATCCTCATCGCCATCCGCGACAACGAGAACGTCGCCCGGACGGTCGGTCTGAACATCCTGCTGGTAAAGATCGCCTGCTTCGCCGCCGCCTCCTTCGCGGCCGGTGTCGCAGGAAGCCTTCACGCTTTCGCTAACAACGTGATCAGCCCCGGCGACTTCAGCTTCCTCGTGGCCGCTTTTGCACTCGCCTATGTGAAGGTGGGCGGGGAGAACAATATCCTTGGTCCTCTGATCGGCGCCGTCGTGCTCGTCGTCCTCGGCAGCTATGCGCTCGGCCTCGGCGGCCAGGAGCACATTTTCTACGGTGCTGCGATCATGCTGGCGGTGCTGTTGCTGCCGCACGGCATCACGGGACTTCTGGGCGGACGGCGGGCGCAAACCACGGGAAAGGGGCACTAGATGCAAGCCGCGCAACAACCGCTGCTAATCACCAAGGGCCTGACCCGTCGCTTTGGCGGCCTGGTCGCGGTGTCCAATCTCGACCTTGAGATCCGCCCTCGCGAGATCCTTGGCCTGATTGGCCCAAACGGCGCAGGCAAGAGCACAACGTTCAACCTCATCAGCGGATTTTACAAGCCGACGTCGGGAAAACTCTTCATCTTTGGCGAGAACTGTACCGGTAAGTCTCCGCTGACGATCAGTCGCCTCGGCCTCGTGCGCACGTTCCAGCACGGCAGCCTTATGCGAAGCATGACAGTGAGCGACAACATCCTGCTAGGAACCATCCATGGCATCAAGGGTGCGGCGAAGCGGCGGGAGCGTGTGGCAGAAACTGCGGAGATGCTCGGGTTGACACCCTACCTCTCCGATGAGGCCGGGAACTTGCCACACGGGCTGCAGCGCCTCGTCTCCATCGGTATTGCCTTCGCCGCACGGCCGCGCCTGCTCTGCCTGGATGAGCCGCTCACCGGCCTCAACCAGACGGAAGTCGCGAATACTCTGACCGTGCTCGGACGTATCCGTGACGAGTTCAGCTGCTCGGTCCTGCTCGTCGAGCACAACATGAAGGCGGTGATGCGGGTCTGCGACCGCATCGTGGTCCTGCATCACGGGCAGCACCTGGCGACGGGAACCCCGGCCGAAATCCGTGCTGATAAGAAGGTCATCGACGCCTATCTGGGGCACCGCCATGAGCACTGAAGCCGTCCCTCTCCAGGTCTTGGATCTCTCGGCGAGCTATGGCGTCGTGCCGGCGCTGCGCGACGTCGGCATCACCCTACATGCCGGCCGCATTGTCACGCTGATCGGCGCGAACGGGGCTGGCAAATCGACACTGATCAAGACGATATGCGGTCTCGTGCGCCCGACCGCGGGACGTGTCCACCTCTTCGGGGAGGACGTGACCGGGCTGTCGCCCGATCAGCTGGTGAAGAAGGGGCTCTCCGTCGTGCCGGAAGGCCGGCGCCTCTTCGCCGAGATGACGATGCTGGAGAATCTTGAGCTCGGCGCCTTCGCTCGCAACGACCGAGCAGCCGCGAGGCGGGATCTTGAGCGCGTGATCGACCTGTTCCCGGAGCTGCGCGACCGGCTTGCGACGCCTGCAGGGACGTTCAGTGGCGGTCAGCAGCAGATGATCGCGGTGGCGCGCGCGCTAATGAGTGCGCCGCGCGTTCTTCTACTCGACGAGCCAACGATCGGACTGGCACCTGCCATCGTCGACCGGATTGCGGACATCATCACGAAGATCGCAGAGACGGGCGTGAACATCCTGCTGGTCGAGCAGAATGCGGAAACGGCCCTCGCGATCGCTGATCACGCTTACATTCTCGAGGGCGGCGCGATCATCGCCGAAGATAGCGCCAGCGCCCTCGCGCAAAGCCCTGAAGTGCAGCGGGCTTATCTGGGGATCTGACCATGGCGCTCGACCACAACGACATTTGGCAGCCGACTGCGGACTACGTCGGGCGTGCGCAGATCACTGCACTGGCGAAGCGGTTAGGCGTCGCCGACAGTGAGCAGCTCTACGAACTGTCGCTCGCCGACCCAGATACCTATTGGCGCGAGGTCGTAGACTTTTGTGGCATCCGCTGGAGCCGCGACTACGAGCGATACTGTGATATGTCACGGGGCGCGCCCTTTCCGTCCTGGTTCGTCGGCGGCGAGCTGAATTGGGTCGACACGATCCTCGACAATGTTGAAGCCGCGGACCGTACCGCGGTCGTCGCCGAGCGCGAAGACGGCACTGTGCGCAGTGTCACCTATCGCGAGCTGGCAGATGAGGTTCGTAGTCTCGCCGCAGGCCTGCTCAGCATCGGTCTGAGGCGCGGCGACCGAGTCGGATTGCTCATGGAGAACGGCATCGAAGCCTCGGTCTCCCTCCTCGCCATTGCTCATATCGGCGCGATCGTCGTTCCGCTGTTCAGTGGCTTCGGCACGGACGCCATCGTTGCGCGCTTGGCCCCTTGCGGTGCACGGGCGCTGATCGCCACCTCCGGCTTCCAGCGGCGCGGCCGCTTCGTCTCGACGCGCGAGACGATTGTGGCGGCTCATCGTGAGCTGCCCGCGCTCGAATACGTCGTTCTCAAGCGCTCGCCGGAGGATCCCACCCCTACGAACACGCTCGGCTGCACTCACGACTGGCACGCGATCCTCGCTCCGGCCGAGAGCGCGCCGCCTTCCGCGCGTATGTCCCCTAACGATCCGTTCATGGTCATCTTCACCTCGGGCACGACCGGCAAGCCCAAGGGCGCTGTGCACGTCCATGGCGGTTTTCCTATCAAGATTGCCCATGACGCGGCGGTTCATTTCGATGTGGGACCGGGAGACGTCTTCTGCTGGCCGGCGGATATGGGTTGGATCGCAGGTTCGCTGATTCTCTCTTCGGCCTTGCTGCGCGGAGCAACGCTCGTCTGTTACGACGGCGCGCCGGACTATCCGGACTGGTCGCGCATGGGGCGTCTGGTCGAGCGCTACCGCGTGACGCATTTCGGTTCTGCGCCGACGCTGATCCGGGGCCTTTCCTCCAACGAGGCGATCAGCACGGCGGCCGACTTCTCGTCACTGCGTCTCCTGATCACAGCGGGCGAAAGCATTGCACCGGAGCACTTCGTCTGGTTCGAGCGTCATTTTGGCCGGGGCGAATGCCCTCTGATCAACTACACCGGCGGCACCGAGGTTTCGGGCAGCCTGCTCGCCAGCGTCGTGACGAAGCCGATTGTTCCTGCCGGCTTCAACACCCGCTCACCCGGCGTGGCGGTCGAGGTGCTCGACCCCGCCGGCCAGCCGCTCACCGGTGCGGTCGGCGAACTGGCGATTCTTGCTCCCTTCGTAGGCATGACCGCGAGTTTCTGGCAGGACGACGAGCGCTATCTCGAGACCTACTGGAATACTGTCCCCGGCGTCTGGGTTCACGGCGATCTCGCGATGCAAACGGACGACGGCCACTACTTCCTGCTCGGCCGCTCCGACGACACGATCAAAGTCGCCGGCAAGCGCGTCGGCCCTGCCGAGGTCGAGGAGATCCTGGTGGAAATCGATGGCGTGGTTGAAGCCGCCGTCATCGGCGCGCCCGACCCTGTCAAGGGGCAGGCGATCGTGGCATTTCTCACCTGCGACGGCGCGCCTGACGAAATCCGGAAGATCGCGGCAATGCGGATTCAGGAGCGCCTGGGACGGCCCTTCGCACCCCGGGCCGTCTTCGTAGTGCCACAGCTGCCCAAGACGCGTAGCTCCAAGATCATGAGGCGCGTCATCCGCAGCGTATACTCCGGCGCGCCTGCAGGCGACCTGTCCTCGCTGGTGAACCCCGAGGCGATCACGGACATCGAGCGAATTGTCCGCCAAGCATAGGAACGAGCTATGGATCTTCAGTTACGCGGCAAGAAAGTCCTGATTACGGGTGCCTCGCAGGGCATCGGCGAGGGACTCGCGGAGGTCTTCGCCGAGGAGGGTTGCAGTCTCCATCTCGTCGCCCGTTCCGGTGACAAGCTGCAGGCCCTTGCCCAGCGCCTGCGCGACGAGCACGGTGTGGACGTCGTCGTGCAAGAGCAGGACATCGCGGCCGCAGGCGCGGCAGAGGCCATCGGCTCCGCTGCCGGTCGGGTCGACGTGCTCGTCAATAACGCGGGTGCCATTCCAGGAGGCGATCTCTGGCAGGTTGATGCCCAGAATTGGCGCAAGGGTTGGGAGGTGAAGGTTTTCGGCTACATCGATCTCTGTCGCACCTTCTACGCCGCCATGAAACAGGCCGGCGGCGGCGTGATTCTTAACAACATTGGCAACGGTGGCGAAAACTTCGATTTCCGCTACATCGCTGGCTCGACGGGCAACGCCGCCTTGATGGCCTTCACTCGAGCGCTGGGCGGGCGCAGCCTCGACGACCGCATCCGCGTCCTCGGCATCAACCCCGGGCCCGTTGCGACGGACCGGATCGTGAAGATCATGAAAAACCGGGCCCGCGAACAGTGGGACGACGAAAGCCGCTTTACCGAACTGCTGGCCGAATACCCACTTGGACGTGCCGCAAGTGTGCGGGAGGTAGCCGATCTCTTCGCCTTCCTGGCCTCGCCACGCTCAGCGTATACGTCCGGAACCATCATCACTGTCGATGGCGGCCTGACATCTCGCCGCTCAATCTGACGGCCAACGACGAGCTGGAGGCACCATGACCCTCGAGACCTATTCCGCCTTCCCTTCAATTCTCTGCGACAGGCCGGCTCCTGGCGTGCTGCGGTTGACACTCAACCGTCCGGAGAGCCTCAACGCACTTGGTCCGGACGCCCACCGCGAACTCGCCGACATCTGGCGGGTCGTGGACCGCGACCGCGAGACCCTGGCCGTGCTGCTCTGCGCGAACGGAAAGGCCTTCTCCGCGGGCGGGGATTTCGAGGTTGTCGAGAAGCTGACGCAGAGCTTCGAGGAGCGCGCCAATATGTGGCGTGAGGCGCGCGACCTCGTCTACAACATCATCAACTGCTCCAAGCCCATCGTCTCGGCCGTCCAGGGGGCGGCTGTCGGGGCCGGGCTCGCCGCGGCCCTCGTCTGCGACATTCCGATCGTCGCGAAGAGCGCCAAGTTGGTCGACGGCCACGTCCGGCTCGGCGTCGCCGCGGGCGATCATGCGGCGATCATCTGGCCGCTGCTGTGTGGCATGGCAAAGGCCAAATACCACTTGCTTCTTAACGAGCCGGTAACCGGCGAAATGGCCGAACGGCTTGGGCTGGTGGCGCTGGCTGTCGACGAGGCTGAGCTTCAGGAAAAGGCGCTTTCCGTCGCGACACGCCTCGCCGAAGGCGCTCCCTCAGCGATCCAGTGGACGAAATATGCGCTCAACAACTGGCTGCGCATGGCCGGGCCAACCTTCGACGCCTCGCTGGCACTTGAGATGCTCGGCTTCTCGGGCCCCGATCCTGTGGAGGGGCTGGCCTCGTTCCGCGACAAGCGTCCTCCTGCCTTCCCAAGAAAGGCACCGTTCTGACATGCCAAACGCCCGCTACGAAAGGCTGTTGAGCCCGCTCGCTCTAGGCCATGTCACGCTGCGCAACCGCATCGCGATGATGCCGCACGCGGTGATGTTCGGCGGCGGCTATGGCTCAGCGATCGAGCGCACGATTGCCTATCATGTCGAGCGTGCGAAGGGCGGCGCAGGCCTCATCGTGATGTCCAACTTCCTGATGCCGGAGTCTTGGCGCCGGCTCGCCAAGTGGGGAGACACGCTGGAAACGACCCCTCTCGGTGGGCTCGACATCGCCAACGACCGCAGCCTGCAGCCTCACTATCGGCGGATGATCCAAGCGATCAAAGAAGAGGGCGCCTGCTTCGTCTCGCAGCTGAACATGAGCGGCCGCCAACTCCGCTCCCCCGGCACGACACAGTTTGGCATCCCGCTGCTCGCCCCATCGCCTGTGCCGTGTCCGCGCACGGCGGAAATACCCAAGGAGATGACCGAGGGCGACATCGCCGAATATGTCGCCACAATGGTTGAGGCTGCGCTCAACATGCAGGAGGCGGGCGCCGATGGCGTGGAGCTCTTCGCAGCCCAGGGCTATCTGCTGCACGAGTTCTTATCGCCCGCGACAAACAAACGCGCGGACCGCTATGGCGGTTCGCTGGACAACCGCATCCGCTTCCTGCTCGAGGCTCTGCAAGCGATACGCGCAGCGGTGGGGTCCGATTTCCTCATCGGTGCGCGGATCAACGGTGCCGATGGCGTGCCCGGTGGACTGGAACTCACAGACGCGGTCGAGATCGCGGCGCGACTGCGTGCCGAGGGCATCAGCTACCTGAATGTTAGCGGCCTGACCTCGCTGCATTACCCGGGTTGGATCGCGGACATCACCGCGCCGGAAGCGCAATTCGCGCCCCAGGCCGGAGCAATCCGCGATGCCGTCTCCGGCTTGCCGGTCTGCGTAAGTTCCCGCATCGCCACGCCGGAGGACGCCGAAGCCGTTCTCGCCGCCGGACAGGCCGATTTCATCGGGATGGCTCGCGCGCTGATCTCTGACCCCGAGCTGCCGCTCAAGGCCGCACGTGGCGACCGAAAGGGCATTCGCATCTGCACCTATTCCAACCAGTCCTGCATCGTTGGCCTCGACCGAGGGCGCGGTGTCAGTTGCATCCACAACCCCGCCGTCGGGCGGGAGGCGCAGATCGGGTCAGGAGCGATGCGCCGCGCCGCGCGGACGAAGCGTGTCGCGGTTGTGGGCGGCGGGCCAGCCGGTTTGGCCGCCGCGCGTGTCGCGGCCGAGCGCGGCCACCGCGTAACTCTCTTCGAGAGCAGTGACCGGCTCGGCGGCCAAAATCTCATGACGTGCGGCGTCAGCTCGCGCCGGGGGTTCTCAGAGATCCACCGCTGGCAGATCGAGATGTTGGGCCGGCTGGACCTTGACGTCCGATGCGGCACGAGAGCCGATCGCGGGGCGCTCGCCGGCGGGAATTTCGAGGCCATTGTGATTGCCACCGGCTCGACCCCACGCCGGGACGGCTACACCTCGCTCAGACCGGGCGCGGCCGGCATCCCCGGCGTTAGCCTGCCCCGTGTCCGCACCGTATGGGACGCGTTCCTGTCGCCCGAGACTTTCGATGGACCCGTGATCGTGATTGAGGATGATCCGCATCTCTCCGGCACGGCCGCGGCGGAAAAGCTCGCCGAGCTCGGGCACCGCGTGACCATCGTCACCCCGCATTTGCATGCTGGCGCCGATTTACCGGTGCATCACGCGCCGGCGCTCTATCGCCGCCTCGCCGCACTCGGCATCGACGTCGTTCCCACGACCTTTGTTGTCGCGATCGAACACGGCCAGATTGTCTGCGAGGAGCGTTTCAGCGGTGCCACGAAGCGGATCCCACATGACGGCCCGGTGATCCTGGCCATGGGTAACATGGCCAATGACGATTTGGCGCGAGAGCTCGCCGGCACCGGCATCGAACTTCTCGTAGTAGGCGATGCGCTGGCGCCACGCCAGGTCGATATCGCTATCCTCGACGGCGAACGCGCCGGCTGGACTGTTTGAGCGGGAGGACAGAATGTCGAGACTGAAAGGAAAGGTCGCCTTCATCACCGGCGCGGCGGGCGGCATCGGGCGCGCGACATGCGTGCGCTATGTCGAGGAGGGAGCGCGCATCGCCGCGGTGGACATTGATGCAGCGGCCCTCGACGACACTCTAAAGGAGGCGTCGGCAGGCGATCGCGGTCTTGCCCTGTCTTGCGATATCACGGATCCACAACAGGTCAGGGATGCCATCGCACGCACGGCGGCGCAGTTCGAGCGCCTTGACGTCCTGTGCAACATCGCTGGAGGTTCCAGCGCTGCGGATGCGCGCGTGACGGAGGCGCCAGACGAGGAATTCTGGCGTGTCATCCGGCTTGATCTCTATGGCACTTTCCTGTGCTGCAAGTACGGCATCCCGGAAATCGCACGGGCAGGTGGCGGTTCGGTCATCAACACGACATCGATGGTGGCGCTAATGGCGCTACCCGAACGCGACTGCTACACCGCCGCGAAAGGCGGGGTGGCGGCGATGACGCGCTCCATGGCTGTCGAATATGCCCCAGATAACATCCGCGTGAATGCCATCGCTCCGGGCCTCGTGCTGACACCGCGCGTAGAGGGACTGATGGACGAGCGCGAGGAACTGCGCCGCCTGGCGAGGCAGCACCTGCTCGGGCCGTGCAAGCCGATCGATATCGCCGAAATGGCTGTTTATCTCGGCGCCGACGAATCCCGCGTAGTCACCGGACAGGTCCTGTCGGTAGACAGCGGCGTGACCATTTCCTGAGGCATTGCCATGATAATCAGATCAGTCGCAGTCATCGGCGTAGGCGCCATGGGCGCACCCATGGCCATGAACATTCGCAAGGCGGGCTTTGATCTCACTATCTGCGACCGCAGCGCGGCGGCACGCGCGCCTTTCGAGGCGCTCGGCGTCCGCTGCGTGGAGCGGGCATCGGATTGCGCCGATTGCGACGCGGTCATCGTGCTGGTGGCGACGCCGGAGCAGGCACATACGGTCGTGCTCGGCGAAGGCGGGCTGCGCGAAGGTCTACATGGCAAAGCGCCGCTTCTTGTCGTCATGGGGACGATCGCGCCGGAGACGATGCGCGAGCTCCAGCGCGAACTTGAACCAACGGGTGTGCGCGTGGTCGACGCGCCGATCAGCGGCGGCGCCGTCAAAGCGCGCGAGGGCACACTCGCTATCATCATGGGCGGTCGCGGCGAGGATTGCGAGACTCTGCGACCGCTTATGGAAGCGATGGGCAACGCGATCTTTCACTGCGGTCCGCTGGGAGCGGGACAGGCTACGAAGATCGTCAACAATCTTGTCGGCATCACATCGCTGATGATCGCAGCGGAAGCGTACCGCATCGCCGGCGACAATGGCATCAGTCTCTCTGATGCGATCCCCGTCTTCGAGGCCGGCACGGGGCGCAATTTCTTCACCGCGCATGCAAAGGATGCTCCGGAGGCCTACAGCACCTGGACAGCCACGCGCGCCGATTTCGAGTCCCTGCACGCAATCATGCGCAAGGATATCGACCTCGCACTTTCGATCGGAGGTAGCTCCGGGCCCTTGCCGATGACGAAGGCCCTGCGCGCCGTGCTCGACCGCGTCGACGACGAGACCTTCGATACTTGGCGTGCGGTTGCTGCCACTCCCTGAAATTCCTGAGGTAACCATGCATCACTCTTCAGACCATTCCGAAATTCGTGACGCTGTTGCGAAGCTCTGTTCGGATTTTCCTGGCGAATACTGGCGCAAGCTCGATCGAGAGATGGCGTATCCAGCTGAATTCGTCGCAGCGTTAACCGAGAGCGGCTTCCTCTCGGCGCTGATTCCAGAGGAGTACGGTGGGGCCGGCCTGCCTCTTTCTGCCGCCGCAGTCATCATGGAAGAAATCCAGCGCCAGGGCTGCAACGGTGCGGCTTGTCACGCACAGATGTATGTGATGGGCACTGTGCTGCGGCATGGGTCGGCCGAGCAGAAGCAGCGGTACCTGCCGAAGATCGCTTCGGGGGAACTCAGGCTGCAGGCCTTCGGCGTGACCGAACCGACGAGCGGCACCGATACCACCGCGTTGCGCACCACTGCACGACGCGAGGGCGATCATTACGTTCTCAACGGCCAGAAGATCTGGACGAGCCGGGCGGCTCAGTCCGACCTCATGCTCCTGCTCGCCCGCACAACACCCCGCGAGGACGTTACCAAGCGCACTGATGGGCTTTCCGTCTTCATCCTCGACATGCGCGATGCGCTGAAGGCAGGTCTGGCCATCCGGCCGATCCGCACGATGATGAACCACGCCACGACCGAAGTCTTCTTCGACAACGTCCGCGTGCCGGCGGAGAACCTGATCGGCGAGGAGGGCAAAGGCTTCCGCTACATTCTCTCGGGCATGAACGCCGAGCGCATCCTAATCGCCGCTGAATGCGTCGGGGACGCGAAATGGTTCATTGAGAAGGCGGGCACCTATGCGAAGGAGCGCCACGTCTTCGGCCGACCGATTGGCCAGAACCAGGGCATCCAGTTCCCAATCGCCAAGGCCTACGCGAACATGCGCGCGGCCGAGCTCATGGTGCGGGAGGCAATCAGACTCTATGAGGCCGGCGAGAATCCCGGCGCGGAGGCCAACATGGCAAAGATGCTCGCGGCGGATGCTTCCTTCGAGGCGGCCAACGCCTGCATCCAGACCCATGGCGGCTTCGGCTTCGCCGAGGAATACGACGTAGAACGCAAGTTTCGTGAGACGCGGCTCTATCAGGTCGCGCCAATCTCGACGAACCTCATTCTCAGCTATCTCGCCGAGCACGTTCTCGGCATGCCGAGGTCCTACTGATGACAGGCGACAACATTCCCGCTGTCGATATCGCGCATCTACGCGGCTGGATCGGCCGCGAGGATGTTGGAACTGATATCCTGAGTGAGGATCTGGCACGCAAGTACCACGCGACCTTCGACCTTGCCGGCGAGGCACCCCGGTTCGGTGAGGTCGTCCCGCGGCTGATCCATTTCTGTCTTGCCCAACCGGCGGTGCCGACCGAGAGGCTTGGCTCGGACGGTCATCCCGTGCGCGGCGGCTTCTTGCCACCCGTGCCGCTGCCGCGCCGCATGTGGGCCGGCGGTAATCTGACCTTCCACGACGACCTCAGGGTCGGCGATGAGGTCAGGCGCATCTCGCGCATCGATGATGTCGAGCAGAAGCAGGGGCGCACCGGCGCGCTCTGCTTCGTTACTGTTCGGCATCAAATCGAGGTGAATGGCCGGCTCGCGGTGGAGGAACGGCAGGACCTTGTCTATCGCGATCTCGACGCCTCTGGCCGTGCGGACAAGCCGCCGCCCCTGGCCGAGCAAGGCGCACAGCAGCGCCCGATGAAGGCTGAGACGCCGCTGCTTTTCCGTTACTCGGCGCTTACCTTCAACGGCCACCGCATTCATTACGACCGTCGCTACACCACAGAGGTTGAAGGCTATCCTGGCCTCGTCGTTCACGGCCCCTTACAGGCGGCGTTGCTCTGCAACTACGCCACGGAGTTGCGCTCTGCGCCGCCGACGCGCTTCAGCTTCCGAGGCCTCTCTCCGTTATTCGATGACGATGTTTTCGTGCTGCACGCGGCTGACGACGGCGACAGGCTGAAGTTGTGGACTGCCCGGAAGGGTGGCCCAGTCTGCATGACCGCTGAGGCCGCCTGGACATGAACGCGACGCTGGATTTCCTCGTGCCGCTCTTCGTTCCGGGCGACCGGCCGGAGCGATTTGAGAAGGCAGCCGCGGCTGGGGCTGACGCAATCATTATCGATCTCGAGGATGCAGTCGCCATTGAGGCGAAGGACAAGGCCCGCGCGGCACTGCGCGGAGGCTTTACTCCGCTGCCAATTCTGGTGCGCGTCAATGGCATCGGCACACCCTGGCACGAAGCCGATATGGCCGCACTGGCCGGACACGACTTCACCGGCGTGATTGTGCCCAAGGCTGAGGCGAGCGATGCGTTCGAGACACTTTGCGCCGGCTCCCCGTTTCCTGTCGTCGCACTGATCGAAAGCGCGCGCGGCCTTGCGGATGCGCGACGAATCGCGAGCACCTGCAACGTCGCCCGTATAGCCTTTGGCAGCATCGACTTCTGCGCCGATCTCGGCTGCACCCACATCCGCGAGTCACTACTGGTGGCACGCAGCGAACTCGTGCTCGCCTCTCGCCTTGCCGGTCTCGTGGCGCCGATTGACGGTGTCACTACCGTGATCGGCGATGCCGCCCTGATTTCCAGCGACTCGCGCCACGCCCGCGATCTCGGCTTCGGCGGCAAGCTCTGCATCCACCCTCGCCAGGTCGAGGCTATCCGGGCCGGCTTCGCGCCCGATCAGACTGAGGTCACCTGGGCGTGTAGGGTGCTTGCCAGCGGCGATGGCGCCGCTGCCGTGGATGGCGCGATGGTGGATGAGCCCGTCCGTATCCGCGCCCGCTCTATCCTGAGACGCGCCGGTGTCTCTGTGAACGCAGACTAAGATTTCTCAATGATAGAGGGTTCGAAG
>NZ_JBQWEL010000016.1:0-121520 GCF_052658925.1 Microvirga medicaginis
AGCATCGGTTTCGTAAGGGCCCTTCCCTCCGGCACGGACCTCGGGAACAGCCGAGATCCGTGCGGCAGGGGAACACGCGCTCTAGCCTGACCCCGCTGCGCTCCGTCGGGGATGAAGGCTATTGCCGAGCCCCCTTTTTCAGCCTCAAACCCCTATCCTTCAATGGTTTTTCCCTTGAAGAACAAAGCGTGAATTCCCATATCAGGTTCATGATGACGAACCATGCAACAACCCTGCTGCACCATGGCCGGAACGCCCCGAGCGAGGAGCGGATCGAGGGGAATTGGCACGTCTATCCCTTCGACGGTGCGCTTGAGATCGACTACGTGGACCAGGCCGGCAACCCCACCCGGCGCTGGGTGATCGCGCGTGAGCTGAAAGTGGGTCCGGGCAAGATGCTGCTCGGCGGCATCGACATGTCCGACGACGGCTATCGCGGCTTCCGGGTGGACCGGATCGAGCGCCTGGAGGATGCGGAGACCGGCTTCGTGGTCCATCGCAACATCCTGGACTGGCTCATGAAGCGGGCCGAGCGGCAGGCAAAAGAGCGGAGGAAAGCCCTTCAAAGGGCTTAAACGGGGAGTCGCCTGCACCAACAGGTTCCGCTAAAAGACTCCTCCATGGATTTGATCACGACCACCGAGGCACTCGAAGCCGCCTGCTCCCGCCTGAGCCAGAATCCGTTCGTCACCGTCGACACGGAGTTCCTGCGCGAGACCACCTATTTCCCGAAGCTCTGCCTCATCCAGATGGCGGGTCTGGATCCTTCGGACGCCTATCTCATCGATCCTCTGGCCGAATCCTTAAGCCTCGAGCCCTTCATGGCGCTCATGGCCAACCCGGATGTGGTGAAGGTCTTCCACTCTGCGCGGCAGGACCTGGAGATCATCTGGAATCTCGGCAATATCGTTCCCTCCCCCCTGTTCGATACCCAGGTCGCCGCCATGGTCTGCGGCTATGGCGATTCGGTTTCTTACGAGCAGCTGGTGAACGACCTCGCCAAGGCCAAGGTCGACAAATCCTCCCGCTTTACCGACTGGTCGCGCCGGCCCCTCACCGAGGCCCAGCTCACCTATGCGCTCTCCGACGTCACCCATCTGGTGAAGGTCTATGATGCCCTGATGGCTCAGCTTGAGAAGAACGGCCGCCTCGACTGGCTGAGAGAGGAAATGTCCATCCTCACCTCGCCGGAGACCTATCAGGCCGATCCGACCAATGCCTGGCGTCGCCTCGGCGGCCGCCTGCGCAAGCCGAAAGAGGTCGCCGTCCTCATGGAGGTCGCCGCCTGGCGCGAGCGCGAGGCTCAAAACCGGGACGTGCCCCGTGGACGCATTCTCAAGGACGACGCATTAATCGACATCGCTACCTCCATCCCCCGCAGCGTGGAGGCTCTGGGCCGCCTGCGTTCGATCCCCAACGGCTTCGAGCGCTCCCGGACCGGTGCCGATATCCTGGAAGCTGTCGAGCGCGGTCTCGCCCGCGATCTCGCCAGCATTCCCATGCCCGAGCGCAGCCGGGGGCGCGGCAATACGGGGGCCGTTGTCGACCTTCTCAAGGTGCTGCTCAAGGCCGTGGCCGAGCAGGAGGGCGTGGCGCCTAAGATCGTCGCTACCGTCGAGGAACTGGAAGCCATCGCCGAGAGCGACACGGCGGACGTGCCCTCCCTGCACGGCTGGCGGCGGGCCTTGTTCGGCGAGAAGGCGCTCGCCCTCAAGAACGGCCAGCTCGGCCTCGTGCTGGAGCGCGGGCGGGTGAAGCTCAAAACCATCCCGAGCGCGTAAAGCATCTCAATTTTTATCCCGGAGCCCTCATCCTGAGGAGGTGCGCAGCACCGTCTCGAAGGACGAGGGCGTCTCCAGTGCACTCTGGACCCTCCTTCGAGACGCAGACTCCGTCTGCTCCTCAGGATGAGGGCGGTGTTTCCAAGGCCCGCTCTAAAAGACAAACGCCACGGCGACCTTGCGTCTGCCGTGGCGCTTCTGTTTTCCTGGATCGAAGATCTGTCTTACCGCCCGAAGATGCCCTTGAAGAACTGGGCGACCTTGTTGTGCTTCTTCTTGCGGTCCACGTCGGCCTGGCTCTTCACCCAGGCGATCTGGACGACGCGACGTTCGCCGACGAACGGCAGGTGGCCGTGCCAGGAATTGTCGGAGCGCAGGAAGGCGAACATGGTGCCCATCATCGGCGGCACTTCCAGCTTGTAGGGCTCAAAATTCTTGCCGTCGTAGAGCACGCGGAGACGTCCGCCATCGTCCTGCTGCCACTCGTCGTTCATGTAGACGAGCATGGTCATGACCTTGGATGGGCCATCCGTGTGGATCGCGCCGTATTTCGGCTGCGAGCGCTTCATGATCGTGGTGAGGCGCGGATAGGGATGCAGGTCGATCCCGAACTTCTTCGACAGAGCCTCCGTCAGCTCGGGTCCTTCGAGCTCGTCGATGAGCTGCTTGAAGCGGCCGTGGAGCTTGACTTCGTCGACCGTGAGATAACCCGGCTTGTCGATCTGCGGAAAGTCGCGGCGGAGCTCCTCGACGGCCTCTTCCTTCAGAAAGCTGGACGCCAGAAGATGATCGTAAGGGTCGCGCGAATGCTGCGCGTTCTCGACCGCGGACAGGTTGATAAGGCTCATATGTTACTCCCGCTTGAGCCCCCTATTGGCTTTATGATCGGGGCTCGACTGACCTTTCGCCAAAGTTGCACTGAGCAGTCGAAAAATCAAACCCTCAGTAGGGGCTCAGCCCACGATCTCGATCACCGGCTCCATGTTGAGAAGCTTGGCGAGCGCCTTGACGCGGCCCACGAGACGCTCATTGGCGAGGTCCTCCATGTGGGGCGGCAGCTGCAGCACGACTTGGCTGCCCCGCACCCGTAGGGGGGCCTGCGGCAGAATGCCTTCCATGGACACGGAGACCGGATAGGCGACGCGCATGAGTGCGGCGAGCAGCCGCGCGCGTTCCAGATAGCGCGGCCCTGCCAGAGACCTGATGCGCGAGCCGACCTTGTCCGGTGAAAGGCCCTCGTGACGGAAGAAAATCGAGAGCGCGAGATAGGCGCGGCCCGGATGATCGAGACCGGCGAAGGCTCCATAGGCGATGAGATTGAGGCTCTGCTCGCCCCGGTAGTCGGGATGAGCGCGCCAACCGATATCGGCGAGCAGGCAGGCCGCACGGCGCAGCCGGGTTTCCGTCTCGGTTTCCTTGATGCCTAAGCTCTTCATGAAGGCTTCGGTCCACTCGCACAGTTCCTGGCCATGGCGCGGGGAACGGGACCGGAGCAGGTTCAGGTCGCTGGCAGCGGCAAGAAGCGGATCGCGCTTCTGCGTCTCCGGATCGAGCTTGTCGTAAAGCACACCCTCGCGGACACCGAAGGCGGAGATGGCGACCTCCTTCGGCTCGCCGAGCCGGAGGATCTCCTCCAGCACGATGGCGCCATAGGCCAAAAGCGGCCGTCGCGCCTCGGAAACGCTCTCGATATCCTTCAGGGTCTTGGCATCCGCCTCCTCCACGAGGCGCAGGAAGTCGAGACCGTCCTCGGTGTTGAGAAGATAGCCATGCATCACATGGAGCGGATAATCGGCTGCCGCCTGATGCAGGCGCGCCAAAGCGCGCCAGGTGCCGCCGACCGCATAGAAGGTGCGGCCATGCAGGTTTTCGAGATATTCCGGAGCGCGCTCCAGGGCTGCACGCACGATCTTCTGCGCCTTCTTCAGCGAGCCGCCACTCATGTCCTGAAGGGCCAGGCCGCCGAGGGGCATCGTGATGCCCCTGCCCACGGTCGCGCCCTTCACATCCACGAGTTCCAGGCTGCCGCCGCCCATGTCGCCCACGATGCCATCCGGCCCGTGGAAGCCTGCAACGATGCCCAGCGCCGAGAACCGTGCCTCTTCCGCACCCGACAGCAGGCTGATGGGGCAGCCGCAGGCTCTCTCCGCGGCCTCCAGGAAAGCA
This sequence comes from Microvirga medicaginis, assembly GCF_052658925.1. Classification (NCBI taxonomy): domain Bacteria; kingdom Pseudomonadati; phylum Pseudomonadota; class Alphaproteobacteria; order Hyphomicrobiales; family Methylobacteriaceae; genus Microvirga; species Microvirga medicaginis. Next base: position 3,948 of record NZ_JBQWEL010000016.1, read on the forward strand.
GGACCGTTGGAGGCATCGCGTGCGGCGGCGGTGGCCAGAACGAACACGTCGGACACCTGCATCGTTTCACAGAGCACGCGAAACCGGGCGAGAGCGCGCAGCGCCCGATCCACCGCCTCCTCATCGAGCTGGCCCGTCGTCGCCACATGCCGGCCAAGTCCGCAGAGAACCTTCTCGTTGTAGATCGGCGTCAGGGCGCGAGCCATGCCCTCGTAAGCCACGAGGCGCACGGAGTTCGAGCCGATATCGATGATGGCGACCGGACGTCCGATCTTGAGCCTGCCTTGCGCTTCGCCGGCGACGATCTGCATGTCAGCGCTGCCCACGTTTCGCGAGCGCCTTGGGGCTCGACGTCTTGAGGGATTTTCCGCGTCCGGAGAGACTTGGGTTCGTCATGAAATACTTGTGAGCGTTGAAGGGTTCCTCGCCCTTGGCAGGTACGATCCGCCGGCTCGTGCCGTCCGGCATGACAGTCCAGCTCTGCTCGTTGTCGAGAAGATTGGCGAGCATGATCTGATCCAGCACCTGCTGATGGACGGTGGGGTTGATGATGGGCAATAACGCCTCGACGCGCCGGTCGAGGTTGCGCGTCATCAGGTCGGCGGAGGAGATATACACATGCGCCTTGGGATTCGGGAGGCCCTGCCCGTTCCCGAAGGCATAGATGCGCGTGTGCTCCAGAAAACGTCCGACGATCGACTTCACGCGGATGTTTTCCGACAGGCCCTTGATGCCGGGCCTGAGGCAGCAGATGCCGCGCACGATGAGGTCGATCTGCACGCCCGCCGCACTCGCGTCGTAGAGCGCATCGATGATATCCGCATCGACCAGCGAGTTGCACTTGCCCCAGATCGCTCCAGGCCGCCCGGCTTTGACGTGAGCGATCTCCTCCTGGATGTGCTGAAGAAGACGGTTTCTCAAGGTCAGCGGTGAAACCGCCATGCGCTCCAGCTCCGCTGGTTCCGCATAGCCCGTCACGAAGTTGAAGATGCGCGACACGTCCCGACCGATCACGGGATCGGCGGTGAAGAAGGAGAGATCCGTATAGATGCGCGCTGTGATCGGGTGGTAGTTGCCCGTGCCCACATGGCAATACGTGATGAGCTGACTGCCCTCGCGCCGCACGACCATGGAGAGCTTGGCGTGGGTCTTCAACTCGATGAAGCCGAACACCACCTGAGCGCCCGCGCGCTCGAGGTCGCGAGACCAGCGGATATTCGCCTCTTCGTCGAAGCGGGCCTTCAGCTCCACGAGAGCCGTGACGGACTTGCCTGCCTCCGCTGCCTCGGCGAGTGCCGCCACGATGGGCGAATCCGACGACGTGCGATAGAGCGTCTGTTTGATCGCGACCACGTTCGGATCGCGTGCCGCCTGACGCAGGAACTGCACCACCGCATCGAAGGATTCGTAAGGGTGGTGGACGACGAAATCCTTTTCCCGGATGGCAGCGAAACAATCGCCACTGTGTTCACGGATGCGCTCGGGGAAGCGTGGATTGTAGGGCTTGAACTTGAGATCCGGGCGTTCGAGTGCGACAAGCTGCGAGAGATCGCGCAAGCCCATCATGCCCTCCACGACGAACACCTCGTCGCTGGAAACCTCCATCTCCTCGACTACGAAGAGGCGCAGATCCTCCGGCATCGCGGCCTCGACTTCGAGGCGGATCGCACTGCCGCGACGGCGCTGCTTGAGCGCCGTTTCGAACAGGCGCACCAGATCCTCGGCCTCTTCCTCCACTTCGATATCGGAGTCGCGAATGACCCGGAAAGCGCCCTGCCCCTGCACCTCGTAACCCGGGAACAGGCGGCTCGTGTAGAGCACGATCATCTGTTCGAGCGCGATGAAGCGGGCGGATCCCGTCTCGGAGAAATCCGGCAGGCGGATGAAGCGCTCGGCGCGGGACGGCAGGCGAATCAGCGCGTTCAGCACCTTGCCGTCGCTCTGGCGCACGAGCTTCAGGGCGATGGACGAGCCGAGGTTCGGAATGAACGGAAACGGATGCGCCGGGTCGATGGCGAGAGGCGTGAGAACCGGGAAGATGTGGTTGAGGAAGTAATCCTCAAGCCAGGAGGCCTCAGGCTTCGTCAGGCCGACGCCGTCGACAAGAACGATACTTTCCCCCTGCAGGGTCTCGCGAAGCTCCCGCCAGCGTCGCTGCTGATCGGAAGCGAGGTTCGACACCTCGACCGAAATCTTCGCCAGCTGCTCCTGAGGCGAGAGCCCGTCCTGCGAGATCGTGGCGACGCCGGAGCGCACCTGGCCCCGGAGGCCTGCCACGCGGACCATGAAGAACTCGTCGAGGTTTTCTGCCGAAATCGAGAGGAAGCGCAACTGCTCCAGAAGCGGATGATTGCGGTTTGAGGCTTCCTCCAGCACCCGGCGGTTGAACTGCAGCCAGGAGAGCTCGCGATTGATGAAGCGCTGAGGAAACTGGCGCAGCACGGCACCGTCCAGCTCGATATCCGGCGGGGCCTTCGGCAAGGGAGCTTCGCTGACCGTCTCCACATCTCTCAAGGCAATCGCGTCACGCACTTCGATCTCCGCCGCTTCCTTCTTCGGCGTCCGTTTTGCTCTGGGCTTCGTGACGGTTTCACGACGGTTCAACGACAATGCGGTAGGATCAGGCTTCACTCGATTTCATCCGTTTCCTGCGAGGCTCCGAGGATCTCGGCGGCAATCGCCCGCGACACGCGTCGACCCCGGCTGAGCGCCTCCTTGTCGAGAAGCGCCACCAGTTCCGAAGCCTTGGCCAGAGATCGCTCGATCCGAAGCGAAATATAGTCGACAACGGAGGTGTCGACCACGAGTTGCCTGTCGACGAAGAGCTTGACCAGCACGGCCTTGAGCAGCGCGTCGTCCGGAGCGTCGAGCGTCACGCTCGGAGCAAGCCGCAGGCGGGAGAGCAGATCCGGTGTCTTCAGGCCCCAGCGGTCGGGCGATGTCTCGCTGGTGATCAGAAGAGAGGCCTTCTTCTCCCGCGCCAGATTAAGCAGATGGAACAGGGCCGCCTCGTCCCGCTCAGCCCTGTCCATGTCCTCGATGGCAAGAGCCCCGTTGGAGACAAGATGCGGAACCTTGTCATGCGTGATCCCGGACGCATCGATGGTCCAGGCGTGGGCGTTCGTCGCCCAGATCGAGGCGAGATGGCTCTTGCCGCTGCCCGGCGGGCCGATCAGCAGAAGGATCGTATCCGGCCAGTCCGGCCAGCTCTCGATGAGACCATAGGCCTGCTCGTTGGACGGGCTGACGAGAAAGTCCTCCGCCCCGAAGCGTGGATCCAGGGGCAGATCGAAGGCCAGCTGCTTGGGCGCATCACGCATCGAGATCCGCCTTGTCCTCGACTTTCGGGTGGATGATCACCGGGCCGCCCGGGCCGCGATAGAGCGGGCTCGCCAGGTACTGTCTCAGTGCAAAGCGCGCGATCACGCCCATGGCGGCGGCAAGCGGCACGGCAAGCAGCAGGCCAACGAAGCCGAAGAGCGCGCCGAAAGCGAGCAGCGCGAACATGAGCCAGACCGGGTGGAGCCCCACGGAGTCGCCCACCAGCTTGGGCGAGAGGATGTTCCCTTCCACGAACTGGCCGAAGACGAAGATGCCGAGCGTCGCCAGGATCATGGTCCAGTCGGGCCAGAACTGCACGATGGCGACGCCCATGGAGAGAATGAGACCTGTGAGCGAGCCTACATAAGGAATGAAGCTCAGGAGGCCCGCGGTCATGCCGATGAGGGCGCCGAAGTTCAGGCCGATGACGGCAAGGCTCACCGCATAGAAGGTGCCGAGGATGATGCACACCAAGGCCTGCCCGCGCACGAAGCCCGCAATGGCCCGGTCGATGTCACGGGCGATGACACGGATCGTGTCCCGCTGGCGAACCGGCATCCAGGAATCGACCGTCTTCACCATGCGGTCCCAATCGACCAGCATGTAGAAAGCGACCACCGGCGTCACCACGAGCAGGGAGAAAATGCCGAGCAAGGCCTGCCCACCGGACCAGAGCCCCTGCAGGAAGGCGGCGATCCAGGCGATGCCCTGGGTGATCAGATTGGCCGCCGAGGTCTGCGTCTGGGGAAGAGCGCCCTCAATCCCGAGCCTTCGGATCAGCGGTCCCAGCTGTTGGCTTCCCAGTTCCTGGAGCCTTGCCACGTAGCTGGGAAGCCGCTCCACGAAGGCGCCGACCTGCTGGGCCGCGAACGGCACCAGGATCATGAGGGTGATGATGAAGACGAGAACGAAGAGCACCAGGATCAGGAGACTCGCGCCCAGGCGCCCGATCCCGATCTTCTGCAGCCGGTCCGCCAGAGGATCGAGCAGATAAGCCAGTGCGAAGCCTGCCACGAACGGCAGCAGGATGCCGCGCAGGGCGAAGAGCAGAAGCACTGCCACGACCAGCGCTGCAATCCAGAACCCGATCTGCCGTTGGATCGTCATCGATACTCCATACCCCGAAACGGCGAGAGCCTTCAGCCTGCCATGTGCCGCAGCCAGCCGCCGAGATAGGCACCTGCGGAAGCTACGGTCAAGGTGGCGACAGCCAGCATGACCAGATCCTCGAAACCACCCAGTTCCACTCCATAGGCATTGGCGGCAAGCGCAAAGGCCGCAAAGCCGATCTGTGCGCCCGTATTCAGCTTGCTCACCAGGATCGGCTTGATCTCGACCGGGCGGCTCATGACCCAGGACAGGAGCACGGCCGATACGATCATCGCATCGCGCGACACCACGACGATGGCAAGCCAGCTCGGAATCGCCCCCACGACCGCCAAAGACACATAGATCGAGACCAGCAGCGACTTGTCGGCCAGAGGATCGATATAGGCCCCGAACTCGCTTTTCATGTTGAATTGCCGGGCGATGAACCCGTCGACCGCGTCCGAGACGCCTGCCACCACGAACAGAATGAAGGCCGTCGCCCATCGTTGCTGCATGATCATGACGATCACGATGGGGACCATGATGAGGCGGGCGATGGTGATGAGGTTTGGAATAGTCATCGTGCAAGGATGATGCCGGGTCGGGGGGCCGAGTTCAATGTCTGACTCCGGTAAGAGTCCATTCCCTCTCCTCGTCATGGCCGGGCTTGACCCGGCCATCCACGTCTTTCGACATGAGATGCGAACAAGACGTGGAACCCCGGAACAAGTCCGGGGATGACGGCAGAACCATCATTCCAGGCGGGCAAAAATCCTTGCCTCTTCGCCCTTCTCGTCTTACTCCCCACCCCAACACGGGGTGTGCCCATGACCGAGAAGCAGACGAACGGCCTGACCTATGCCCAAGCGGGCGTCGATATCGACGCGGGCAATGCCATGGTCGACCAGATCAAACCCCTGGTGCGCTCCACGCGCCGCCCCGGCGCGGATGCGGAGATCGGCGGGTTCGGCGGCCTCTTCGACCTCAAGGCCGCGGGCTTCAAGGACCCGATCCTGGTCGCCGCCAATGACGGCGTGGGCACCAAGGTGAAGATCGCCATCGATACCGGCATCCACGACACGATCGGCATCGATCTCGTGGCCATGTGCGTGAACGACATCATCGTTCAGGGCGCCGACCCCCTCTTCTTCCTCGATTATTTCGCCACCGGAAAGCTCTCCCCCGAGGTGGGCGTTCATATCGTCAAGGGCATCGCCGAGGGCTGTCTCCAGGCCGGCTGCGCGCTGATCGGCGGCGAGACGGCGGAGATGCCGGGCCTCTACGCCAAGGGCGACTACGATCTCGCGGGCTTTGCCGTGGGCGCCGCCGAGCGCGGCACGTTGCTGCCGCAAGACGTGAAGGTGGGCGACGTGCTCATCGGCCTGCCTTCCTCAGGCGTTCATTCCAACGGCTTCTCGCTCGTCCGCCGCATTGTGGAGCATTCCGGCCTGTCCTGGGATGCGCCTGCTCCTTTTGCCTCCGGCAAGACCCTGGCTCAGGCTCTCCTTGAGCCGACCCGGATCTATGTGAAGCCCCTCCTCCAGGTGCTGAGGGGCGGCGACGGGATCAACGCGCTCTGCCACATCACCGGCGGCGGCTTCCCCGACAACATCCCGCGCGTTCTACCCGACGGCGTGGGCGTGCGGCTCGATCTGAACGCCATCTCCGCTCCCCCCGTGTTCGGCTGGTTGGCCCGGACCGGCGGAGTTGCCGAGGCTGAGATGCTGCGCACCTTCAACTGCGGCATCGGCATGATCGTGGTGACGAGCGCCGATCAGGCCGATGCGGTGATGGAGCGCCTGCGCCAGGCCGGTGAGAATCCGGTGCGCATCGGGGAGACCATCGCCCATACGGGTGGCGAGCGCGTGCAGACCGCAGGGTCTCTTAAGCTCTGATGACCCGCCGCGTTGCCGTCCTGATCTCCGGGCGCGGGTCCAACATGATCTCGCTGATCGAGGCCGCTTCCGCGCCTGGCTTTCCGGCCGAGATCGCCCTCGTCCTCTCGAACCGCCCCGATGCGGCCGGGCTCGAGCGCGCTCGGGCAGCGGGTATCGCGACGGCTGTCATCGATCACAAGTCTCACCCCACCCGTGAGGATTTCGAGCAGGCGATGGATGGGGTGCTGAGCGAGCACGGCATCGAGTTCATCTGCCTCGCCGGTTTCATGCGCGTGCTCACCGACTGGTTCGTGGAGCGCTGGGCGGGACGGATGATCAACATCCACCCTTCCCTCCTGCCCCTGTTCCGCGGCGTGCACACCCATCGCCGCGCGCTCGAGGAAGGCGTGCTCGTCCATGGCTGCACGGTGCATTTCGTGGTGCCGGAGCTCGATGCCGGTCCCATCATCGCCCAGGCCGCCGTGCCTGTGGTGCCGGGCGATACGGAAGAGACCCTGTCTGCGCGCATTCTCGTGCAGGAGCACCTGATCTACCCGCAGGCCCTGCGCATGATCTGCGACGGCAGCGCCCGGCTCGAAGGCGGCCGCGTGGTGTTCTCCGGAAGCTGGGATGGCACGGGCGCGCTGCGCTCGCCGGCTTAACCGATGCCTCCATGTCATGGCCGAGACGAGCCCGGCCATCCCGACCCGCGGGGCACTGCGCTCTTCCTCATCGGGATCACCGGCACAGGGCCGCTGATCCGCGCCTGAACCCTATCTCCGTCCTCATCCTGAGGAGCCGCGAAGCGGCGTCTCGAAGGAGGCTCCCGTGCGCGCTGGAGACGCCCTCGTCCTTCGAGACGCTACGCTCCTCAGGATGAGGGCTGTGTTTCGTTCTTACCCAGCGACCGGCTCGGCTCTTTCACGAACCGTGACGCGCGGCACCTCGACCTTCAGGTCCGCATCGACCTTTTCCAACGCCACCCGGTTGTCATGGAAGGCAGCACCGCCATAGGGCGCCACCTGATCGCCACCGGTGAGCGTGTTGATGCCGCGCCCGAGAGGATGCGCCCTGTTGGGCCAGATGCCTTCCGCGATCAGCACGCCGCGACGCACGCCATCGAACAGACGGGCTCGCAGGAACACCTCGCCGCGATGATTCTTCAGCTTTACCCAATCGCCGTCGGCAATGCCCTGCCGCTCCGCATCGAGGGGGTGGATCATCACCTCGGGCCTGCCCTCCTTGGCAATCGAGCCCGGCGTTTCGGTGAAGGACGTGTTCAGGAAGCTGCGCGCCGGGCTCGTGGAGAGGCGGAAGGGATAATCGCTCGTCGCATCTTCGATGACCGCCCAGTGGTCAGGCAGCGCGGGCATGCTGGCGTAAGGCCCCATCGGCCCGTTGTTGTAGGACGGCACGGATGTCCAATCGGGCTTGAACCGGAACTTGCCGTCCGGATAGCCGAAGCCATTCAGATAATGCGCATCCTCGAAAGGCGGCTGCACATCCTTGTGAACCGCAAGCTCCAGCTCCTCGATGGAGCCCCAGCCGGAGTTGCGCAGGGTCCAGTCGATGATCTCGCGCGGCTCCATGTCGAAGCCCCGATGCTCGGCTCCCAGGCGCTTCGCGAGCGCACGGGTCACCTCGTGGTTCGACCGGCATTCGCCGGGCGGATCGATGAGCTTCGGGCCGATCTGGAAATGCTGATGCCCGCCGCCGGAATAAAGATCGTCGTGCTCCATGAACATGGTCGCGGGCAGCACGATATCGGCCATCATCGCCGTCTCGGTCATGAACTGCTCATGCACACAGACGAACAGATCCTCACGCGCGAAGCCCTGTTTCACCAGCTCCTGCTCGGGAGCCACGGTCACCGGATTGGTGTTCTGGATCAGCATCGCCTTGACCGGCGGGCCGTTGTAGAGCGCGTCTGCATCGCCGGTGAGCACGCGGCCGATCTGCGACTGGTCGAGAATGCGGATCGAAGGATCGATGGTGTCGTGCCCCTCGATCAGCGCCTTGTTCCAATGATAGATGCCGCTGTTCGAATGGAATGCGCCGCCGCCCTCGTATTGCCACGCGCCCGTGACCGCCGGAATGCAGGCTGCTGCATGCATGTTGACGGCGCCGTTGCGCTGGCGCCCGAAGCCGTAGCCGAGGCGGAAGAAGGTGCGCTTGGTGGTGCCGACGAGCTTTGCGAAGCCCTCGATCTCCCCGACCGACAGGCCGGTGATGGCGGAGGCCCAGGCCGGATCGCGGGTTTTGAGATGCTCTTCGAGTTCGCGCGGATGATCGGTGTAGCGCTCCAGATAATCCCAATCCGCGTAACCATCGCGGAACAGAACGTGCATGACCGCGCAGGCGAGCGCGCCGTCCGTTCCCGGCTTCACGAGCAGCGCCATATCGGCCTGCTTCATGGTGGCGTTCATGTAGATGTCGACGGCGACAATCTTCGCCCCGCGCTCCTTTCGCGCGCGCATGGCATGGGTCATCACATTGACCTGGGTGTGAACCGGGTTCGTGCCCCAGATCACCACGCAATCGGAGACCGCCATCTCGCGGGGGTCGGAGCCTGCGAGCTTGCCCGTTCCGGCGACATAGCCGGTCCAGCCCATGGGGGTGCAGATGGTGGAGTACTGGCCGGAATATTTCTTCACGTGGCGCAGGCGGTTGATGCCGTCGCGCATCACGAGGCCCATGGTGCCCGCGTAGTAATAGGGCCAGACGGATTCCGAGCCGAACTCGGCTTCCGCCTTGAGGAAGGCTTTTGCCACCGCATCCAGCGCCTCGTCCCAGGAGATGCGCTCGAACTGCCCCGATCCCTTGGGGCCGGTACGCTTCAGCGGATAGAGCAACCGCTCCGGATGATGGATGCGTTCCGCGTAGCGCGCGACCTTCGCGCAGATGACGCCCGCCGTATAGCTGTTGGTCTTGGCCCCGTGCACGCGCCCGATGCTTCTGCCGTCGATCACCTCGACGTCGAGGGAGCAGGCCGAGGGGCAATCATGAGGGCAGATGGAGGCGCGGCGGTCGATGCGGGGAGCTTGGTTCATGGCAGGCGCATCATGACGGAGCAGAAAGCCAAAGAAAAGGCCGCATCTTCTCCCTCTCCCTGATCTCGGGTGTTCCCGAGATCAGCTTTTGCTTGCGCAAGTCGGGAACACCCGACTTGCGATGGGAGAGGGCCGGGTGAGGGAATGCCCTCGAACAGGAAGACAGAACCCAAAAAAGAATGGCCGGGTCGAGCCCGGCCATCGTAAGAGTTTTGCTGGATCAGGGTCCTGCCCTCACCCGGCTGCTAACGCAGCCACCCTCTCCCACTGGGGAGAGGGAATTTAGCCGACGATCTCGTTGCCCGAGAAGAACTGGGCGATCTCGATCTTGGCGTTCTCGATGCTGTCGGAGCCGTGGACCGAGTTCTCGCCGATCGACTTGGCGTAGAGCTTGCGGATGGTGCCCTCGGCAGCGCTCTCCGGGTTCGTGGCGCCCATGATTTCGCGGTAGCGGAGAACGGCGCCCTCGCCCTCGAGAACCTGAACGACGACCGGGCCGGAGATCATGAAGTCCACGAGCTCGCCGAAGAAGGGACGCTCCTTGTGGACCGCGTAGAAGGTCTCGGCCTCGCGGCGGGCCATGATCATGCGCTTCTGGGCGACGATGCGCAGGCCGGCGTTCTCGATGACGGCATTGATGGCGCCGGTCAGATTACGCTCGGTCGCGTCGGGCTTGATGATGGAGAAAGTACGCTCGATGGCCATGACAGGTCACCCTTTTAAGAGAAGAAATCGGGAAAGTCCGGCGCTTATAGCGGCGAGGCCCCTCCCCCTCAAGCGCCTTTTCGCAATTGCGAAGGTTCTCATGAGGGTTATCGTAAAGATCGCCCCGTTGGAAAGCTGGGCCGTCTCCTCTAGTCTCCTCCCCTGATCGGCCCCATGAAGGCTGACTTGGAGGAACAGGCTGATCTGGAGGAATAGTATGAAGTCTCTATCCCTTGCCGCCCTCGGTTTTCTTTTGCTCGCGGGAGCAGCCCAGGCCCAAGCTCTGGACCCGAGTGGCACCTACCTCAGCGAGAGTGGCGAAACCCGGGTGCGCATCGCCAAATGCGGCCAGGCCTATTGCGGAACCATCATTTCCGTTCAGGGCGATGCCAAGGACGTCAACAACCCGGAGACCAGCTTGAGGGGCCGCAGCCTCGTCGGGGTCCAGATGATCTCTGACATCCGGCCTTCCGACAACGGCTTCACCGGTCAGCTTTACAATTACAAGGACGGCAAGACCTATACGGGCAAAATGAGCTTCGCCGGCAAGTCCATGCAGCTCTCCGGCTGCGTTCTGGGCGGCCTCATCTGCCGGTCACAGACCTGGGCGAAATTGAATTGAGCCCCTTCTGACACATCCCACTCAGCAAGAGCCGAAGCTGCACCGAATAGATATATTTTCCTTCAATGCTCGACGCTATTTAAGTTACATGATAACAGGCCCTCAAGATTGCTCTTGGAGGCCCTTCATGCGTCGCGCTTTCCTCGCCGTTGTAATGGTTTTAGCTGGCACCAGTGCTGCTCCGGCCATCGAGTGCACGAAGGCCCTGCAGGCCCGCTGGGAAGCGGCGATGGGCGAGGCAATGCAGCTTCGCAAGATCCATTTCAAGGATCTTGATCAGCCGACGCTTTGCAGAATTACAAAGAACGCGAATGAGCTGATTGAAGCCGGAAAAGACTATTTCCCGGCCTGCGACCCGCTCGATGATGATGGGCGTCGTGTTGTCCTCACAAAGATGGAAACGCTGCTCGAAAACGCGGATCCGTCGGTTTGTTCGCCGGTCGGAAAGAACGGCCGAGAGAAGAAGAATTAGTCTCTCGGCTCTATAACTTGCTCGCGGCGGTAACTTGAAACAAAGCCAAATCAGGAATTGGAGCGGCCGGGAGAGGCACCTGCCATGTGGAGAGGCTGAAGGGGCTCTTACCGCGCCTTCTGACCAAACAATACTGCCTGAACGGCGGGGTCCTTCATGTCATAGGAGCTACGGTCGTCGGCATTGACCTCCAAGGCGCGCTTCACCGCTGGGCGCTCCAGCACGGTGCTGAGCCAGCGCTTCACATGCGGGAAGTCTTCGATGTTCTGGCCTTGGCGCTCCCAGAGCTTGGCCCAGGGGGCGATGGCCATGTCGGCGATGGAATAGTCGCCGGCCACGAACTCACGGTCCGCGAGGCGCTTGTTGAGCACGCCGTAGAGGCGGTTGGTCTCGTTGGTGTAGCGCTCGATGGCGTAAGGCACCTTCTCCGGCGCATAGATGCGGAAATGGTGCGTCTGGCCCAGCATGGGGCCGAAACCGCCCATCTGCCAGAACAGCCATTGATCCACCTCGACGCGCCCGCGCTCGCCCTGCGGATAGAACTTGCCCGTCTTGCGGCCGAGATATTGCAGGATCGCGCCGGACTCGAACACGGAGATCGGCTGCCCGTCCGGCCCCTGATGGTCGACGATGGCCGGCATCTTGTTGTTCGGGGAAATCGCCAGAAACTCGGGCTTGAACTGGTCGCCCTTGCCGATATTCACCGGATGGATCGCATAGGGCAGCCCGCATTCCTCGAGCATGATGGTGATCTTCCACCCGTTCGGGGTCGGCCAGTAATAGAGATCGATCGGTTGTTGGGCGGAAGCCGCCATGACACGCCTCTCCTTGTGTACGACACAGGTTGATGAGCTAAAGTTAGGGTATCGAACTCGATCCCGCACCCTCAAGCCCTCTGGTTTGCGGTGGATAGAGCGCATGGCTGACCACCCCCACTTGCATGTTTCATAGTTTCATCATGAGATGCCCAGCGCGCCTTTTGCAGCGCCTAAGGGGGATCTCATGATGAACCGAATTGTCACCACTGCACTCGCCGCCACCCTGGCCCTGGCTTTCGCAGGCACCTTTCCGGCGGCGGCCGAAACCAAGCCGAAGAAGGAGCCGACCGCAGCCCAGCTCGCCGCCCGCGAGCGCATGACCAAGTGCAGCGCCGAGTGGAAGCAGGCCAAGGCCGGCGGAAAAATCGAAGCCGGCATGAAGTGGCCGAAATTCTGGAGCGCCTGCAACACGCGCCTGAAGGGCGGCGCGAGGGCCTGAAAGGAAAAGGTGCGCGATCAGACCTTGATCGCGCACCTGCACCCGAGTGGGCGGCCCGCCTTACAGTTCGTCCGCACACGATGAGAGAATTCTATGGAATGGTTGTCCCGTTTGTTGGGAAAGCGCCCATCAGCTCCAGAGACTGTATCAGACGAGCAGGCCATCCTCATTCATCTTGATGGTGCGTCGCTGCCCGATGAGGTCTACGCAGCGTACGATCTCGCGATGCTTGAAGACCGTTTGACCGAGGCTCTAGGCAGCCTCGGTACATATGACGGCCACGAGAGCGGGCCAGGTGTAACGACCGTCTATCTTTATGGCCCCGATGCCGAAGCGATGTTCCGCACTATCGAGCCTGTTTTGACGGACTATCCGCTGGCCAGCGGTGCAGGCGTGATCATCCGCAAAGGAGCACCCGGAGCGCCAGAGCGTGAAGTCCGCATACCTCGCTGAAGGATCCTCACAGCTTCTTCTTGAAGCCCTCGTGGGAGCGTGCAAAGCCCAATCGCTCGTAGAAGCGGTGGGCGTCCTTGCGGACCTTGTTGGAGGTGAGTTCCATGGCCGCCGCGCCCCGAGAGCGGGCCACGCTTTCCGCATGGGTCATCATCTTCGCGCCGATGCCGCCGGAGCGGCGCGCGGCCTTCACCTTCACGCTCTCCACCTTCACGCGCAATGCCCCGCGCCCGGTCAGGTTCGGGATGAAGGTGAGTTGGAACGTACCGACGACCTCGTCACCGTCCACCGCCACGAAGAGCATGTTCTCGGGGCTTTTGGCGATGGCGGCGAAAGCGGCTTCGTAGGCCGGTCTTGTCTCAGGCGACCACATGTCTCCGTGAGCGCCGAGTTCATCCTCCTCATGAAGGCGGATGATCGCCTCCAGATCCTCTGCCCTCGCCTCGCGAAACTCGATCACGCTCATGCGGCCACCCGCGATTCCATGGGCAGAAGGGCCTTTGTCGAGGCAAAGCCGGGCAAAGCCTCGAACCGTTTCATCCAGGACTGGATATTGGAATAGGCAGAGAGATCGAATCCGGCCTCCTCGGCGTAAGCCACGACGCCATAGATATCGATATCGGCAATGGTGACGCCCTCCCCGACGATCCAGTTGCGGCCGGCGAGATGCTGATCGAGCACCTTCAGGGCAGCGTTTCCTCCGGCGATATGGGCGTCATACACTTCAGGAGGGGCCGGGCGGATACCGAGCTTGATGGTCCGGGCGCGATAGATCTGGGAGGCCAACCGGTCGAAATCCCAATAGAGCCACTCGCGGGCCTGCAGGCGCTCGTCCAGGGTCGCACCGCCGAACTTGCCCAGCGTGTCCGAGAGATATTCCAGGATCGCCGCCGACTGGCAGAGATGCCGTCCGTTGTTGCGGTCGGTCAGCAGCGGCACCTGGCCGTAGCGCTGTTTCGAGAGATGGGCAGGCTGCTTGTGCTCGCCCTGCATCATGTTCAAGTGCACGTAATCGAATGGCTCGCCCGCCAAGGCCAGCATCAGGCCCACCTTGTAGGTCGGGCCCGAAAAGGCGATCCCATGGAGTTCAAAACGCGCCGGCATGAGCATATTCCTCGTAGGATAATTTTGTCGCGACAGACCCTATCGGATTGTGTTTCGATACGGAAGCGACAGCAATGACCGGCAGGAGAAGTTATGCCCAACATGGATCGTGAGCGGAAGCTGTTGCAGCAAACAGTGGCCATCGTCGCCACGATTCCCGTGGCAACGGGGCTTTACGGCGTCCTCTTCGGGCAGGCTCTCACGGGTGATGCGGTGAGTATCTCGGCGGAAAGCCATTTCCGCTTCCTGTCCGGCCTTCTGCTCGGCATCGGCCTGTGCTTCTGGAGCACGCTGCCCGGCATCGAGGACAAGACCAACCGCTTCCGGTTTCTGACGCTGCTCGTCGTCATCGGGGGGTTGGGCCGCCTGATCGGCCTCGCGCTCACCGGCCTGCCTTCCTTCTTCATGATGGGAGGCCTGTTTATTGAGCTCATCGTCACCCCGGTTCTATGTCTATGGCAGACGCGGGTCGCGAACCGCTACGCGGAGGAATACGGCGTGGCAGAAACGTAAAAGCCTTTTCTGCGCCATCAATTTGCCTCCTCGTCCCTTTCTGCTGCCCGATTGCGCGCTCAAGCCCTTGTTTTGCAAGCCTTTGAGCCCACAAAGTGCTATTCTGAAAGCTAAAGCCGACATCTTGCGAGTGTGTATGTGAAACACTGCATGCAATGATGCCCGAGACTCAAGGCGTACCTGAACCTCGAAGGAGGTCGGACCATGAGTGAAGATCAGAAACTCCTCGCAATACTGCGTCAATCGGCAGATCCGGACGCCGTCGATGCCATCGAGCACCTGATCCGCGAGGCGCCGGACCATGAACTGAACCGCATCAACGCTCTCGCTTTCGCTGCCAAACACCATCTCGATGAGGAGGGCACCATTGCTGCCTTCCTGCACGCCGCGCGGCTTGGCCTCTTCGAGTTGTCCTGGAACGTCCTGTGCCCGGGCTGCGGCGGGGTGATGGATGCAGGCGCAAGCCTGAAGTCCATAAAGAAAGAGGAATACAGCTGCGCTCTCTGTGCTGCCGGATATGAACCCACCCTCGATGAAATGGTCGAGGTGACATTCACGGTCAGCCCGCGCGTGCGCAGGATCGCAGCGCATGAGCCGGACAGGCTTCCGATGCCGGAATACTTACGCCAGATTTTCTGGAGTTCCGGTGTCGATCTGCCGGAGGATTTCGAAAAGCGCCTGGAGGAGATCATGCTCGATTCCGTCGAGCTTCCCCCCGGAGATCGGGTCATCCTGTCCCTGCAGCTTCCTCCGGCATTCGTGATCGTCTTCGATCCCGTGACGCATGTCACTCAGTTCGTCGAGGTTAAAGGCGAACCCACTCGCGAGCGTCAGAATCTATCCTTGATCCTGACCGAGCAGCCTGCGGAGAACCAGACTTTGGAGCTGCACCCGGGCCCCGTCCGCCTCCTGCTCGAAAACCATACCAAGAGGCGCGCGCTTCCCGCCGTATGGCTCGCCAACGATGCCCTGCATGAATTGATGGAGCATCGCCGTCCGTTCCTCACCGCCAAGCGCCTTTTGACGAACCAGACATTCCGCGACCTCTACCGCACGGAAACGCTCGATATCGATCAACGGTTGAAGATCACGAGTCTCACCTTTCTCTTTACCGACCTCAAGGGCTCGACAGAGCTCTACGAGCGTGTCGGAGACCTCGTGGCCTACGATCTGGTGCGCGAGCATTTCCGCGTGCTGAATGAGATCGTAGCCTCCGAGGCCGGGGCCGTCGTGAAGACCATCGGTGATGCGGTGATGGCCACTTTCCCGACGCCGGATCACGCTGTTGCGGCAGCGCTGCGCATGCGCGAGGCCATGCGCATGCTGAACGAGCAGCGCGGACATGAGGACCTCCTGCTCAAGATCGGCATTCACGAGGGCCCATGTCTTGCCGTCGTTCTCAATGAGCGGCAGGACTATTTCGGGCAGACCGTGAATATCGCTTCAAGGGTCCAGAACCTCGCGGACTCGCGCTCGATCTATGCAACCGGAGCAGTGATCGAGAACCCTGAAGCTCTTGAGATCATCGAAACGCAAGGCCTGCACCCGAACCTGCAGAAGACTACTCTGCGCGGGATCAACAACGAGTTCTCGGTTTATGAGATTCCGTGAAGCATTGCGCATTCCCCCTCTGCCCTCATCCTGAGGAGCAGACGCAGTCTGCGTCTCGAAGGAGTGTCCAGAACGCACCGAAGCCTCCTTCGAGACGGTGCTTAAGCGACCTCCTCAGGATGTGGCGAGAGTATTGGAAACGAATGAGGCGTGGATGGCCGGGACAAGCCCGGCCATGACGTGAGCAGCAAAGAGCCGCCTCAAAGCTCCTTCTCGAAGTGATATTCCGACGAGTTGGAAATATCGCCGAGATCGCGCCGCCGATCCGTCTGCGTGTAGCCCAATTTCCTGTAGAGCCGGTGCGCATCGGTGAAGCGCGTATCGGACCAGAAGAACATGAGCCGCGCACCCTTCCCGCGAGCGTGACGCTCGACAGCGCGCACGAGCGATGAGCCGAGGCCTCGTCCGCGCTGATCGGGACGCACGTAAAGGCGGTGAAGCTCCGCCACGCCGACTTCGGGAAAATCGACGGAAACGCAGGCGCAGATCCGTCCGCTCTCGTCCTCCATCACCCATAGAACGCCATCGTTCTGTCGCGGCGATCCCGGCGCACGAAGATCCTTCAGATCGTCGTGGGGGTCGATGAAGCAGCCGGGATAGTCGGCGAAGCAGAGAGACAAAAGCCCGAAGAGATCCTGCGCATCGCGATCTTCCGCGAGGCGCAGGACAAGAGCGCTGTCAGCGACTTTCAGCGCCTCGCTCACAATCACTCGATCCCGAGCTTGGACTTCAGGATCTCGTTGACGGCCTGCGGGTTGGCCTTGCCGCCGGTCTGCTTCATCACCTGGCCGACGAACCAGCCGAGCAGTGTGGGCTTGGCCTTGGCCTGCTCGACCTTGTCGGGATTGGCTGCGATGACGGCGTCGATGGCCTTCTCGATAGCGCCTGTATCGGTCACCTGCTTCATGCCGCGCTTTTCCACGATCTCGCGCGGGTCGCCGCCTTCGGTGAAGACGATCTCGAACAGGTCCTTGGCGATCTTGCCGGAGATCACGTTCTCACCGATGAGCTCGATGATGGCGCCGAGCTGCTGCGCAGAGACCGGCGTTTCCGTGATGTCCCTGCCTTCCTTGTTCAGGCGGCCGAACAATTCGTTGATGATCCAGTTCGCGGCGGCCTTGCCGTCGCGGCCCTTCGCGACGTCCTCAAAGAAGTCGGCGGAAGCCCGCTCGGCCACCAGCACGCTCGCGTCATAGGCCGAGAGACCGTAATCGCTCATGAAGCGGGCCTTCTTGGCGTCCGGCAGCTCCGGCAGGTGCTGGGCGAGATCATCCACGTAAGCCTGGTCGAATTCGAGCGGCAGCAGGTCCGGATCGGGGAAGTAGCGGTAATCGTGCGCCTCTTCCTTCGAACGCATGGAGCGGGTCTCGCCCTTGCCCGGATCGTAGAGGCGCGTCTCCTGCTCGATGACGCCGCCGTCTTCCAGGATCGCGATCTGACGGCGCGCCTCATACTCGATCGCCTGGCCGATGAAGCGGATGGAGTTGACGTTCTTGATCTCGCAGCGGGTGCCGAGTTCCTCGCCGGGGCGGCGAACGGACACGTTCACGTCGGCGCGCAGGTTGCCCTTGTCCATGTCGCCGTCGCAGGTGCCGAGATAGCGCAGGATCGTGCGCAGCTTGGTGACATAGGCGCGCGCCTCGTCCGACGAGCGCAGATCGGGCTTCGACACGATCTCCATCAGGGCCACGCCGGAACGGTTGAGATCGACGAAGCTCAGGGTCGGGTGCAGGTCGTGGATCGACTTGCCGGCATCCTGCTCGAGGTGCAGGCGCTCGATGCGCACCGTGATCGTCTCAGACGTTTCCGGCACGTCCACGATCACCTCGCCCTCGCCCACGATGGGGCTCTTGTACTGGCTGATCTGATAGCCCTGCGGCAGGTCCGGATAGAAATAGTTCTTCCGGTCGAAGGTGCTCTTCAGGTTGATCTGCGCCTTGAGGCCGAGGCCGGTGCGGATCGCCTGGCGGACGCATTCCTCGTTGATGACGGGCAGCATGCCGGGCATGGCGGCATCCACGAGGGAGACATGGCTGTTCGGATCGCCGCCGAAAGCTGTCGAGGCGCCGGAGAACAGCTTGGCCTGGCTCGTCACCTGGGCATGGATTTCCATGCCGATGACCACTTCCCAATCGCCTGTCGCACCTTTGATGAGCTTCTTCGGGTTCACCGGAGCGTTCATGAGCCTTGCGCCTTTATCTTTCAATATTTCCTGCCCGGAGTAAGAGCGACGCGAAATCGGGTCAACCCCTTTCGAGATGAACAGGCGTTCAGATTAGTGCGGCATAAGGCCAAGATAAATTATGATTTATGCACAAGGATTTAAGATAATTGCCACGCTGGCATGAAACCGCATCCAACATCAGGCGTTGATCGGGAGGTAAAACGGTCAAGGAGCTTAAAAATGGCTATGGATCCCATGGATCGCGAACCGAATGTCTACAATCGGGAGACGAATGTCTACGATACGGATCGGCGCGGTTCCAATACTCTTGCTTACGTGATCGGCGGTCTTGTTATCGCCCTCGGCCTGCTGGCTTTTCTCTTCTATGATGGCGGCCGCAATGAGCCGAGCACGACCGGCAGCACGAGCACGCAGACGGAAAGCTCCTCACGGAGCACCAGCCCGTCCCCGGCTCCGGCTGCTCCGTCGGCCCCGGCTACGCCGGCCACTCCGGCCCCGTCGGCCCCGGCTGCTCCGTCGGCTCCGGCTTCCCCGCAGCAGTAATCCCGCATCTCGTGTGAAACTGCCGCAAGGGCCTGACCTCGGTCAGGCCCTTTTTCTTTTGGCTCGAAACCCTGCCCAACCAGGAACAAAGCCGAAGCTTAAGCGGTTACGCCTGTCGATCCCCCACGGCACCGCATCAGGAGCATCGCGATGGCAAGCAAATCGAGCTTCACCCCCGAGGAATGGTCTCGTCTCGTTGCAAGCCCGGTCGTGGCCAGCATGGCGATCACCGCCGCGGACCCCGGTGGCCTCTGGAGCCTCTTGCAGGAATCCATGTCGAGCGGCTGGGCCCTTCTGGAAGCCAAGCAGGACGCGCAGGCGAACCCGCTCGTGAAGGCGGTGGCCGACGACATCGCGAACGCAGACACACGGGAGGCCGTGCGCCATTCCTTTCAGGCGCAATTCAAGGGAAGCCAGTTCTCCGACATCAAGCGCAAGGCCATCGATGAATTGACAGCGATCTCGAGCCTGCTCGACGCCAAGGCGCCTGACGACGCAGCGGCTTTCAAATCCTGGCTTTGGAGTGTGGCCCGGAAATCCGCGGAAGCTGGCAAGGAAGGCGGCTTCCTCGGCTTCGGCGGCGTCGCGGTGAGCGACGCCGAAAAGGCTACGCTCGCAGATATTGCAGCGGCGCTGGGGAACCCTGCAGGTTCCGGCGCAGGCCTTGCAGAAACTTAGAGCATCGGCGCCGACTTCTCTCTGCAGCAGCGATCACGCGTCAAGCGGAATGCTGTCTCACAAGGGTCTGATCCCTGTTAGGCCCTTTTCTTTTGCGCGAAGCCCAAGGGCATTGAAGGGCCTTTACCCTGGAGCTGCAAATTTGGCTCCATGGCTTGCATGAATGCAAGCATTTCGCAATTGAGCCCGCCAAAGGGCAATAGTAACTTTATATCATAAATTATCGAAAGCGGCCGAATAGCTGCTGCAACGCGAAGTGATCGAGGCAAGGCCTGAGCTTTGGGGAGTGAGAAAACCTATGCCAATTCGAAAAAAGAAGTCTCACCCGGTATCCTTTCCCGCTATTGCAGAGTCCCGGAACAATTCGGCCAAGCTGGGCGAGTTGTTGCTCGACAAGGTCCACAAGCGCTCTCCAATCGAGCAGGACGCGTATGTGGCAAACAGCACCCTCTCGAAGGTCACAATCGCCGGGAGAGCGACCAAGACAACAGGCGTGCAGATCAACGGAACCGAAAGCGCCGATTCCCTGGTGGGCGGTGCCGGCAACGACACTTTGAATGGAGCAGGCGGGAACGACACGCTCGTAGGGGGAGACGGCGCCGATCGTCTCGACGGCGGCCTTGGTGACGACCGCCTCGTCGGCGGGCTCGGCAACGACACGTTGAGCGGCGGCGCGGGCAACGATTATTATGTGATCGATGCCACCCGCGAGAGTGTCACGGAACTCGCCAATGAGGGCAGCGACACGGTTGAATCCTCCGTATCCTTCACGCTCGGCAGCAATGTCGAGAATCTCATTCTTGCTGGCTCGGCCAATCTCAGCGGCACTGGCAACACGCTCGACAACCAGCTCACCGGCAATGCGGGCTCCAACCTGCTCTCGGGCGGCGGCGGCAACGACACTCTTGATGGCGGGGCGAATACGACCGGCGCCGTCGACACGCTCGCGGGCGGCGCGGGTGATGATACCTATATCGTGCGCAGCAGCTCGGACATCGTGCGCGAATATACCGGTGACGGCGTCGATACGGTTCGCGCCGCGGTCAGCCATACACTCGCGGCCAATGTCGAGAACCTCGTTCTCACCGGATCGGTGGCTCTCGACGGCACCGGGAACGAGTTGGCCAACCGCATCGAAGGCAACGGCGCGGCCAATACTCTTCGCGGCCTCGCAGGCAACGATACGATCCTCGGCGGTGACGGAGCGGACACACTTGAGGGCGGAACCGGCAATGACCAGCTCACCGGCGGCGCCGGGGCGGATCTGTTCCGTTTCATCAAAGCCGTGGGGCAGGACACGATCACCGATTTCAATGCGACGCAGGGTGATCTCATCGACCTGACCGGTACGGGGATCACCGGCATCGAACAATTGCAAATCACCCTGTCTGGCTCGAATTACGTCATCAGCCTCGGCGACGGCACGACGATCACGTTGACCAACAGCACGGCGCCTCAGGCGAGCTGGTTCAAGTTCGACCCTGCGCTCCCTCCCGGCGGCGGCGGCGGCAGCACTGGCGAATCGATCTTTGCCTGGGAAGGCACGACCCTGGTGTCCTATTGGGGTGGAAACTTCGCCACCACCGGCGGGCACTCGGCCATGGACCAGGTCGCGGCCTCCGGCGCCAACACCATCACGCTGGTGCCGAATTTCTTCCAGAGCGATCAATACAGCAACTCGGTCGCGTTGGGACTCGGCGATCCGAATAACCCTTGGGACAACGAGAGCGACACCTTCGAGCAGGTCAAGCAAGCCATTCTCGATGCGGCGGCCCGTGGTCTGAAGGTGGTTCTCAAGCCACATCTCGAGACCAACAACCGTGTTTGGCGCGCCGAAATCGCGCCCACCGATCCCAAGGCGTGGTTTGAGAGCTACAAGGCCATGATGGTGGAATACGCCAAGGTCGCGCAGGCCGCGGGCGCATCCATGATCTGCGTCGGCACGGAACTGAAGAGCATGACCGATCCGACCAAGGTCTGCAGCGACGGCATGACCTACACCCAGAAATGGGTGGACATCATCGCGGCGGTGCGCAGCGTCTTTTCGGGCCAGGTCACCTACGCCTCGACCTACGATGAAGTGACCAAGATCGGCTTCTGGGACGCTGTCGATAATATCGGCGTTGACGCCTATCTGCCGCTTTCAACCACCAATACGCCGACTGTCGATCAGATGGTGAAGGCTTGGGTCGAACCGCATTTCAACAGCTGGATTCGGGATACCCTGTACCAGGGCAAATCCGCCATCGAGTACTACAAGGGCCTGTCCGAGCAATACGGCAAGCAGGTCATCTTCACCGAGGTCGGCTATCGCAGCATGGATGGCACGAACAAGGATCCGGGTGTTTTCACCGGCAGCGGCACCGTCGATTACCAGGAGCAGGCGGATAGCTACACGGCCCTGTACAAGGTGATGGAAAATTACGGGGGCCAGTGGCTCGGCGGCTCCTTCCTCTGGAGCTACTATCCCTATGCGAGCAAGCAGGACATGACCGCAGCAGGCGTATCCGAACTCGACTACACCACCCAGTGGAAGCCCGCGAACGACATCGTCACTGCGAATTATTCCAGCCCGGCTCACGTGACGGGACTAGTCTGGACGGGAACGTCCGGCAACGACAAGCTCGATGGCGGATATCACAACGACACCCTCAATGGCGGAGCCGGCAATGACACCCTCTGGGGTGGCAACGGTCACGACATCATCAGCGGCGGCATGGGTGCGGATCGCTTCGATTTCGGAGCGTCGAACGGCACCGACACGATCACGGATTTCGAAGTCGCGACTTTGGGTGAGGTCATCAGCATCGCCAAGAACGTGAACGGCCTCTCCTTGAGCACTTTCGAGGAGCTGATGGCCCGCACGACGATGTCGGGAGCGGACGCGGTCATCGATCTGGGTGCAGGAAACAGCATCAAGCTGGCCAATGTCGACAAGGCCATGCTCAACGCGAACCACTTCCTCTTCATTTAAGAAAAAGGCGGCGCGGAGATCATTCGCACCGCCTCCCTCGTTCAAAGGACAAAGGCCGCGGCGACGTCGCGGCCTTTGGCTTTCAGGAATGCACCCTCTTCAACGCTTCGCCACGTGCCGCACGGCATAGGCGCCGCCGGCCCAGAGAAGCGCTGCGACGAACCGCACGGGAAACAGCATCAGCGCGTCGGCCCGTACGGGCGCGATCCACGGAATGCCGACGAGGCTGATCAGATACGACACCACGATCGACAGGCCGAGCGCCGCCATCGCGGCGATCAGGATCTTGCCGAACTGATCGGCCTTCCAGCCGAGGAGCACGGCGATGATGACCAGCACGGGGTCGAAGGCCGCGGGCAGCCAATCCCAGAGGTGAATGACGGGAACAGTCGGACCCACGTCGTTCAAGCCCACCAGGGCTGGGGCAGCCTGATGCGGCCAGCGGCATCCTCGATTACCTGGCCTGCGGCGAAGAGCGTCTCTTCATCGAAGGCGCGGCCGATGAGCTGGAGGCCGAGCGGCAGGCCCTGAGAATCGAGGCCAGCCGGAACGGCGAGGCCCGGCAGGCCCGCCATGTTCACGGTCACCGTGAAGATGTCGTTGAGGTACATCTCCACCGGATCGCCGGAGCCCTTCTCGCCGATGCCGAAGGCGGCGGACGGCGTGGCGGGCGTCAGGATCGCATGAACGCCTTGAGCATAGACTTCCTCGAAGTCGCGCTTGATGAGCGTGCGGATCTTCTGGGCGCGCACGTAATAGGCGTCGTAATAGCCCGCCGAGAGCACATAGGTGCCGATCATGATGCGGCGCTTGACCTCGCGGCCGAAGCCGGCGGCGCGGCTCTTCTCGTAAAGATCGACGATGTCCTTGCCGTTCTCACGCAGGCCGTAGCGCACGCCGTCATAACGTGCGAGATTCGAGGAGGCCTCGGCCGGCGCCACGATGTAGTAGGCCGGCAGCGCATACTTGGTATGCGGCAGGGAGACCTCGACAATCTCGGCCCCGGCCGCGCGCAGCCATTCCGCGCCCTGATGCCAGAGCTTCTCGATCTCGGACGACATGCCGTCGACGCGGTATTCCTTCGGAATGCCGATCTTCAGCCCCTTCACGCCGCGCGTGACGGCGGCCTCGTAATCCGGAACCGGCAGATCGACGCAAGTGGTGTCCTTGGCGTCGGGGCTCGCCATGGAACGCAGCATGATGGCGGCGTCGCGCACCGTACGGGTGATGGGGCCCGCCTGGTCGAGGGACGAGGCGAAGGCCACCGTACCCCAGCGGGAGACGCGGCCATAGGTCGGCTTGATGCCCACGGTGCCCGTGAAGGCCGCAGGCTGGCGGATGGAGCCGCCCGTATCGGTTGCGGTGGCGCCGAGGCAGAGGTGCGCGGCGACAGCCGCCGCCGAACCACCGGACGAGCCGCCCGGGACGAGATGCGTGCCTTCGATCTGGCCGGAAGCCCCCGCGCTCACGTTCGAGCCCTCGCGCCGCCAGGGCGACACGACCGGGCCGAAGGCGCTGGTCTCGTTGGAGGAGCCCATGGCGAACTCATCCATGTTGAGCTTGCCGAGCATCACGGCGCCGTCGTTCCAGAGGTTCTGGGTGACGGTGGACTCGTAGGGCGGGTTGAAGTTGCCGAGGATCTTGGAAGCGGCGGTGGAAACCACGCCCTGTGTGCAGAACAGGTCCTTGATGCCGAGCGGGATGCCCTCCATCGGGCGGGCCTCGCCCTTGGCGATCTTCTCGTCGGAAGCCTTGGCCATGGCGAGTGCCTTCTCGGGTGTCTCGAGCACATAGGCGTTCAGCGCCCTCGCCTTCTCGACGGCGGCGATATGAGCCCGCGTGAGCTCGGTGGCGGAGAAGGTCTTGGCCTTCAGGCCGTCACGGGCCTCGGAAATCGTGAGATGGGTCAGTTCGGTCACTGGACTGGATCTCTTTTATCGACGTCATGGCCGGGCTTATCCCGGCATCCACGCCTTATTCTGCGGGAGATCCCCGGGTCGCGCTTCGCTTGCCCGGGGATGGTCGAAAAAGGCTGGCGCCTTATTCAACCACCTTCGGCACCAGGAAGAAGTTGTCTTCGGTGGCGGGGGCGTTCTGGACGATCTTCTCCGGATAGCCGCCATCGGTCACGCCGTCCTGGCGCTTCTTCATGGTCATGGGCGTCACGGAGGTCATGGGCTCCACGCCGTCCACGTTCACCTCGTTGAGTTGCTCGACGAAGGAGAGAATCGCGTTGAGCTCGCCCTGGAGGTGAGGCACCTCCTCATCCGTCACGGCAATGCGCGCCAGATGGGCGATGCGGCGGACCGTTTTCTCATCGACCGACATGAATGGTCATATCCCTTGGAAATCTGATGGCCGGGCTATAGCACCCGCTCGCCTCAGGGGGCAACGGCGGATGTGCGCAAGGATGGGCGCATGCTAACCGTCTCACTGCCGTCATCCCCGGGTTCGTCCCGGGGATCCACACCATTGACCCGCCGCCGTTCCGAAAGACGTGGATGGCCGGGACAAGCCCGGCCATGACGAGGAATGACAGCACTCCGGAAGCTAAACCCTCACCGCTACCGTCTTATGAGGCACCACCACCTGGACGCCGTTGCCCTCCAGGGCCGCCACGAACCGGTCCGCATCGGGGACGAGTGGCGGGAAGGAGGCATAGTGGCAGGGAATGACCGCCTTCAGGCCGCTGAAATAGCGCTGGACGGCGAGTGCAGCGACCTCCGGGCCCATGGTGAAGCGGTCGCCGATGGGCACCATGGCCACCTCCGGCTGATGGATCTCGGCGATCAGGGCCATGTCCCCGAAAATATCCGTATCGCCCATGTGGTAGACGGTCGGCTCTCCCGGTGCCTTCACGATGATCCCGTTGGCGGAGCCCAGCGGGAAGTTCACATCCATTTCCACGAGGCCGGAGGAATGATCCGCCCGCACGAGCGTGACGGTAAAGCCGCCCTGCTCCGTCGTGCCGCCGGTATTCATGGGGTCGATGTTCTGAACGCCCTGCTTCGTCAGGTACATGCAGAGCTCGAAATTGGTGACGACCTTGGCGCCCGTCGCCTTCGCGATCTCCACCGTATCGCCTACATGGTCGCCATGACCGTGGGTGAGCAGGATATGGCTCACGCCCTGGGTGATCTTAGCCTTGTCACCCTCGAAAGCCGGATTCCCGGTGAAGAACGGGTCGATAAGCAGGGCCTTGTCGGCAAAATCGAGCCGGAAGGCGGAATGTCCAAACCAAGTAATTTTCATGGGAGCACCTTCGCTGAAACGAGCATGAAGATGGGGCAAGGCCCACGCATGGCCATGTTCCAAAGGAACAAAGAGCGGGTCCTGGGCTTATCAACCTAAGCAATAAACGCGAACTTTGCCGGAGGATAGCCATGTCTCGCCTCATCGCCTGCCTGACCCTTGCGGCTGGCCTTCTCACCTCAGCCAGTGTCTCCGCCGTCGAGATTTCCATCTCGTGCAGCGCGCTCGGCAAGGAATATGAAATCTGCAAGCAGGGCGTCGATGCCTGGGCGCAAAAAACGGGCAACACGGTCAAGATCGTCTCGACGCCGAACTCCGCAACCGAGCGCCTTGCTCTCTATCAGCAGCTTCTCGCTGCCGGCGCGGGCGATATCGACGTCTTTCAGATCGACGTAGTGTGGACCGGCATTCTCGCCGATCATTTGCAGGATCTGACTGCCAAGGGCCAGAGCGTCGTGAGCCAGCATCTTCCCGCAATGGTCGAGACGAGCCGCGTGAACGAAAAGCTCATGGCGATGCCCTGGTTCGCCGATGCAGGCCTGCTCTATTACCGCAAGGACCTGCTCGACAAATACAAGCGCCCCGTGCCGCAGACCTGGTCCGACCTGACCGAGACCGCCCGCATGATCCAGGAGGGCGAGCGCAAGGAGGGCAAGGGCGATTTCTGGGGCTATGTCTGGCAGGGCCGCGCCTATGAGGGCCTGACCACCAACGCTCTCGAATGGATCGCCTCCTACAACGGCGGCACCATCGTCGATGAAAAGGGCGAGGTCACGATCGAGAATCCGAAAGCCGTCGAGGCCTTGAAGACGGCCGCCGGCTGGGTTGGCACCATCACGCCGGAAGGCGTGCTCAACTACACGGAAGAGGAATCGCGCGGCGTCTTCCAGGCGGGCAACGCCGCATTCATGCGCAACTGGCCCTATGCCTGGGCACTGGCTCAAGGAGCGGACAGCACCATCAAGGACAAGGTCGGCATCGCACCATTGCCGAAGGGTGGTGCGGACGGGCGTCATGCGGGTACGCTCGGCGGCCAGTTGCTCGCCGTCTCCAAGTATTCCAAGAACGCCGATGTCGCGATCGATCTCGTCATGTACCTGACAGGTCAGGAGGAGCAGAAGCGCCGCGCGGTCCAGGGCTCGTTCAATCCCACCATCGTGTCGCTCTATGGCGATGCCGACATTGCCAAGGCCAATCCGTTCATCGGCGATCTTGAAGATGTGTTTTCGAATGCGGTCGCACGCCCGGCAACCGTGACGGGGCAGAACTACAACAAGGTCTCAACCGAGTTCTTCAACGCCGTCCACCAGGTGCTCTCGAAGCGGGCGGAACCTGCACAGGCGCTCAACCGCCTCGATCGTGATCTGAAGCGGATCAAGCGCAGCGGCTGGCAATGATCATGTCGGGAGCGGCCATCCGGGCGACCGCCCCTGCGCGCGAAACCGTGCGGGGCGGCCGATCCGCCCTCACCCGCTCGCGCGTCAGGTCGGCGTGGATCTTCATCGCGCCGACGCTGGTCGTGCTGGTGCTCATCGCAGGCTGGCCTCTCGCGCGCACCATCTGGTTCAGCCTCACGGATGCGAACCTCAACAGCCTCAACGATTACGAATTCATCGGCTTCGAGAACTACATCGCCAATTATGACGGCGAGTGGTTGGGCCTGCTCACCGATCCGGATTGGTGGCGCTCGGTGTGGAACACGGTGTGGTTCACAGGCGTATCCGTCTCCATCGAGACCGTGCTCGGCACCATCGTCGCGCTGCTCCTCAATGCGTCCTTTCCCGGACGCGGCATCATGCGCGCCGTCATTCTCATCCCCTGGGCCATTCCCACGGTGGTCTCGGCCAAGATGTGGAACTGGATGCTGCACGACCAGTTCGGCGTGATCAACGACATGCTCCTGCGCCTCGGCCTCATCGCTGCGCCGATCACCTGGACCGCCAACCCGGACACGGCGCTTTGGACCGTGGTCATGGTGGACGTGTGGAAGACCACGCCCTTCATGGCGCTGCTCATTCTTGCCGCCCTCCAGATGCTGCCGGGTGATATCTATGAAGCCGCGAAGGTGGACGGGGTTCATCCCGTAAAAGTCTTCTTCCGAGTGACGCTGCCGCTGATCAGGCCGGCGCTCATCGTCGCCGTGATCTTCCGCGCGCTCGATGCGCTGCGCGTCTTCGATCTGATCTACGTGCTCACCGCCAATTCGCGGGACACCATGTCCATGTCGGTCTATGCACGCCAGCAGCTCGTTGATTTCCAGGAGGTGGGTCTCGGCTCGGCAGCCTCCACTCTCATCTTCCTCATCATCGCCCTTCTCATCGTCATCACCATGGCGGCGGGCCGGGTTCGGCTGGGAGGTGAAACCCGATGAAAGCGCTGACCCGCCTCGGCTTCTGGTTGCTGGTTGTGGCCATCGGCCTGTTTTCGATCTTCCCGTTCTATTACGCCGTGATCTCGTCCTTCCGCTCAGGCTCGGATCTGTTCAAGGTAGCCTATTGGCCCGAACGTCTTGACTTCTCCAACTACATCGCCGTGTTCGAACGCCAGCCCTTCGGCACGAACATCTTCAATTCGGTTGTCGTCGCGGGCTCAGTGGTGGCGCTGTCGCTTGGCTTAGGCATCACGGCGGCCTATGCCTTCGGGCGCATCCGCTTTCGCGGCCGGTCGCTGCTGCTCATGACCATTCTGGCGGTCTCCATGTTCCCGCAGGTGGCGGTGTTGTCGGGCATGTTCGAGCTGATCCGGACTTTCGGTCTCTACAACACCCTGCCCGGCCTGATCCTCGCCAACCTCATGCTCACCCTGCCCTTCACGGTCTGGGTGCTCACCACCTTCATGCGGGAATTGCCGAAGGAGATCGAGGAGGCCGCCTTCGTGGACGGAGCAACGCCCTGGATCGTGGTGCGCCGGGTCTTTTTGCCGCTCATGATGCCGGCCGCCGTCACCACGGGGCTGCTTGCCTTCATCGTCTCATGGAACGAGTTCCTCTTCGCCCTCACCTTCACCCTGACGAACGAGCAGCGCACGGTGCCGCCCGCCATCGCGCTCATGAGCGGCTCGACGGCCTACGAGCTGCCCTGGGGCACGATCATGGCGGCCTCCGTCATCGTGACGCTGCCGATCATCGCGTTGGTGCTGATCTTCCAGCGCAAGATCGTGGCGGGCCTCACCGCAGGAGCGGTCAAGGGATAATTCTAAGGACTTTTCAGATGGCTGATGTCGTTCTCAAAAATGTTCGCAAATCCTTCGGCCGTGCCCGTGTGATCCACGGCGTTGATCTCGACATCAAGGACGGTGAGTTCATTGTCTTCGTCGGCCCTTCCGGCTGCGGGAAATCCACCTTGCTGCGCCTCATTGCAGGCTTGGAGGACATCACCTCCGGCGACATCTTCATCGGCGGCCAGCGCGTCAACGACCTTGCACCCGCCAAGCGCGGCATCGCGATGGTGTTCCAATCCTATGCGCTCTATCCGCATATGAGCGTTTATGACAACATGGCCTTCGGCCTGGAATTGGCGAAATCCTCAAGAGCTCAGATCGATGCCAAGGTGCGCGAGGCCGCGCGCATGCTGCAGATCGAGAACCTTCTCGACCGCAAACCGCGTCAGCTCTCCGGCGGACAGCGCCAGCGCGTCGCCATCGGCCGAGCCATCGTGCGCGATCCGAAGGTGTTTCTCTTCGACGAGCCGCTCTCCAATCTCGACGCGGCTCTGCGCGTGCAGACCCGCATCGAGATCGCCAAGCTCCACACCGACACCCGCGCCACCATGATCTACGTGACCCACGATCAGGTGGAGGCGATGACGCTCGCCGATCGCATCGTGGTGCTCAACGCCGGCCGTATCGAGCAGGTAGGCACGCCTCTCGAACTCTACCACCGCCCGGCGAATCTCTTCGTTGCGGGATTCATCGGATCGCCGCAGATGAACTTCATCACCTGTGCCGTCTCGCATGTCGGCTCAGACGGCGTGCAGGTGCAATTGCCCAATGCCAGCATGATCACCGTTCCGGTTTCATCGGACGGCGTACACGTGGGTGAAACCGTGACCCTCGGCATCCGGCCCGACCATGTGCAGATCTCTGCCCAAGGCACTTTCACCGGCCGCATCGAGCTGGTGGAGGAGCTTGGCGAGAACCACCTGCTCTATGTGGATTTCGGCAGGGACCGGCACCTCACAATCCGCGAGCCGGGCGATGCGCGCCACGAGGTCGGACAAGAGGTCAGTCTCCTGCTGGCGCCGGAAGCCTGTCATCTTTTCAGGGAATCGGGCGAGGCTCTGCCTCTGCTCGCCCCCACAGGGACACCCATCGCTCGGTTACCCTCTCCGGCGTCCAGCGCCGCCTGATCTCGACGCAGGCCAACTTCCTCTATACTGGCTGTCATCGAGACAGCGCCGCGAGGAGGCCGCCCATGACATCGAGGGATGACGAGCTGATCGCCTTCATCGAAGGTTTGAACCCGCGCGCGCGCCTCATGGGCGTCGATCTCGGCACCAAGACAATCGGGTTGTCTCTGTCCGATGTGGAGAAGCGGATCGCGACACCGCTCGAGACCGTCAAGCGGGTGAAGTTCACCCCCGATGTGCAGCACATCAAGAATCTGGTGGAGCGCTACGAGGTTGGCGGCCTCGTCTTCGGCCTGCCCCTCAACATGGATGGCACGGAGGGCCCCCGCTCGCAGGCGACCCGCGCCTTCGTGCGCAACCTGAAGCCTCTCCTGCCCCTGCCCGTGCTGTTCTGGGACGAGCGCATGTCCACCATGGTCGTGACCCGCACCCTTCTCGACGCGGACGCCTCCCGCGCCAAGCGCGCCGACGCCGTGGACAAGATGGCCGCCGCCTACATCCTGCAAGGAGCGCTCGATCGCTATGAGCGGATCGCGGCGGACGCCGAGGCCGCCCGGGACGAGGCCGAATACCGGGCAGGCATGGGCCTCGACCCGCCCCCCGAAAGCGGCGACATGGACGATTGACGGCCCGCCCCAGCGCCAAGCTTGAAGAGCCTGTCATTCAGATGTCGGAAAGCCGTCGAATGGGGTTGACGCACCCGCAAAAGCAGCCTATCTGACCGGCACTCGCTGAGTTCGCCGCCCATAACCGGACCTTTCGTTCTCCGGAAATCCAAGCGGTTCAAGGACTTATGGTGGGGGATAGTTTAATGGTAGAACAGCGGACTCTGACTCCGTTAGTCTTGGTTCGAATCCAGGTCCCCCAGCCAATGCTTTTCGCCCGTTAAGTCCATGACTTAGCGGGTTTTTTAATGCTTCTTCGACAGAAAAGAACCTGTGCCGTCTGGTCGTCTTCGTTTGCTCGAAGGCCGGAGGAGCGGCCACCCGGCTTCGAACCTTCACCCTGTCCTTAATCCCCATAGCAATCTAAGGAGATGCTGAAGATCGCACTGAAAGAGTTAATCCAAGCGCGTCACTAGGATTATCCGCCTGCTACAGGGTTTGTTAAGGCAGCAGGAGTAAAATCGGGCCCTGACATCCCTTTGACTGAGGAGGGACCATGTCACGCGAACGTCAAGCTCAGTGGACGCATCGGCTTGAGCGCCTGCGCGCCTTAAGAGAGCGCTTTACGATAGCCCACCGTTATGATCGCGCCTACGAAGCCTATCTCACCATCCAGCACCTCTATGACCGCTGGGCGGATGAGGTGTTCTGCTCGCAGAGGTAGCCTGTCGCCGAATGGCAGCGCAGATCAGGGCTTCCTCGAGCTTCAGCTAAGGTCGCGTCCAACGACAGTTTATTTATCAAGGCTATTTTGCATTGTCTCGATGCGGAGGCGCGTGGCACTGTTCTCCGCAACAAAGCAAGCATAACGAGGACCCACGTGGCAGATTTGATTTACGTTCCCGAGCAGATACTGGATGCAAGGACCTTCGACGCCCTGCGCGATGCCGGTGCGGATGAGAACTCGGCACGCGCGGCGACACGTGCCATGCTTCACGCATCGCGCTTCGGAATCGACAGCCATGGCGTCCGGCTCACATCCCATTATGCGAAGGTTCTGCGCGGCGGGCGTGTGAATCTGACACCTCGGATGGAGATGCGCCGCACGGCTGCGGGCTCCGCCATTCTCGATGCCGACAACGCTCTTGGTCATGCGGCAGCCTATGCCGCCATGGACCTCGCCTGCGACATGGCGAAGGAAGCCGGCGTCGCCGCTGTCGGAGTCGTCAACTCCTCGCATTACGGAGCAGCCGGCGCCTATGCTCTTGCGGGTGCCGAGGCTGGTCTCATCGCCATATCGATGACAAACACCGATTCCGTTGTCGCCTTGCATGGAGGAGCACAGCGTTTCCACGGCACGAACCCCATCGCGGTCGGCGCCCCCGTGCCGGGTCAGCGGCCATGGCTGTTGGACATGGCGACCTCTTCCATTCCGTTCAACCGGGTTCTGCTCTACAGAACACTCGGCCGATCCTTGCCGGAAGGGGTTGCCGCCGATCAGTCGGGCCAGCCGACGCAAGATCCCAACGATGTCGAGATGTTGATGCCTCTCGGCGGCATCGACTTCGGTTTCAAGGGCGCAGCCCTGGCAGGACTCGTGACCCTTCTGTCAGCCGTTCTGACCGGCAGCACCTTGGATCATCTCATGATCCGAATGGCCGAGACCGATGATTTCAAAACGCCCCGGCAGATGGGACATTTCTGCCTTGCCATCGATCCGGACCGGTTTGCGGGCCGCGCCCTCTACGACGCAGCAATCACGCGCTACCTGACGGATCTCCGGGCCAGTGCAACCAGCCAAGGACAGAGCGTCATGGCACCCGGAGACAGGGAGTGGGCCGTCGAGGCCGAGCGCCGGCGCACCGGCATTCCAGTGGATTCGGAAACCGCAAGGTTTCTCGGTGTCGGCTAGGTCCTCTCGCCTAGCTCAAGTGCACACAGGCATGCCGATCCGCTCATCGCGTTGGCGCAGCCAGGAGATGACCGGAATGCTGAGGATCACCATCCAGGCCTTGCCGATGATCTGAGGCAGCAGGAACTGGAGACTGCCGAAGGCCAGGAACAGGAACACCATGCTGTCGATGACCAGGCCCACGACGCTGCTCGCGACCACCGCAAGAACGAGGCCACGCTTCTGCAGAGGCGTGTAGACGGCCAGATCAGCCATTTCGGACAGCAGGAAGGCAGCCGTCGACGCGAGAATGAGCGACGGCGGAGCAAACACTGCGGAGAGGATCGCTCCGACAGCAATGGCGGCCAGGGCCCAGTAACGCCCCAAGCGGCGCTGCACGAGGTCACGCAGAACAAGCGCAAGACCGACCACGAGCACGCCGCTGGGGGCCGAGACGCCTGGTGCGACGGGTATGAGGCAAGGACCATCCGGAACGCAGGTTGTGCCGACATTGCCGACGAGCCAATTGGCTGCCGGAATACAGGCAGCAAAACCTATCAGAACGGCAATCCCCTCGATCCTGCGGCGTTTATCCGGAGTCATGGTTCGGCTCATCCCTGTGTTCACTGCAAGCGGTTCAAAAGCAGTCTAACACCTCAATGCGCCAGCACCGAGCGTCCCTCTTCCGTCAAGGTCGAGCTGTTGAGTGCCGCCTCGGGCGGATGCGGCACAGGACGCACGATCTGGGTCGGCTCGAATGCCTGCGCGGCGAAACGCGGCCTGTTGCGCAGATCCATGAGAGCGCGCAATTCGGTTGCCGGAAGATCCATCGGCTTCGCATCACGCCAGCGCCTGCGGAACTTGGGCTGCCGGGAAAAGAGGCTCCAGGCGCTCTTCACCTCTTCTTCGACCTGCAAAATGATCCGTCCGGAAAAGGATTTCCGGAGATTGAAACGCCCCGTCAGAGCCATTGTCTTCTTCCTTTTTGAGTTTCTTCGACCCGCCGCGTGATTAGCGCATCGTGCGGACCCAGAGGGCCACGTCAGCGACCCGAAAGGCCACGTCAGTGACCCGCAGGGCCGCGTCAGCGAAAAGTGGACCCGGTTTTCCGCTCTCAAGGATGCGCTCTCCCAAGGAAATGAGCATCGGATCAAGCCCAAAAGTGCAAGTCCACTTTTGGGTCCGATGCTCTAGCCGATCGAGGTCGCCAAAGGCTTAAGACATAAGGTAAACGACAGCGGATGAGGGCGGTGAGAGCGCCCTGCCCTCACCGCCCTGGCGCGCATTGAGACGTTGTGGTGAGGAACAGTTCCCTGTGCTTACATCACCGCGCCGACCTGCCAGGGAACGAATTCCAGATCGCCATAGCCAAGGTCTTCGGATTTCGTGTGCTCGCCCGATGCCACACGCAGAAGCGTATCGAAGATCTCCGCACCTTTCTGCTCGAGCGAGACTCCATCGAGGATATCGCCGCAGTTGATGTCCATGTCCTCCTGCATGCGGCGGTAAATGTCGGAGTTGGTTGCGAGCTTCAGCGATGGCACGGGCTTGGCCCCGAAGGCGGAGCCGCGTCCGGTGGTGAACGCGATGAGGTTTGCCCCTCCCGCCACCTGGCCGGTGGCCGCCACCGGATCGTAGCCGGGCGTGTCCATGTAAACGAAGCCGTGCTCCTTCACCGGCTCGGCATATTCGTAGACGGCGTGCAGGGTCGAGCGCCCTCCCTTCGCCGAGGCGCCGAGGGATTTTTCCAGGATCGTCGTGAGGCCGCCCGCCTTGTTTCCGGGAGACGGATTGTTGTTCATCTCACCGCCGTTGCGCGCGGTGTAATCCTCCCACCAGCGGATCCGGGAGACGAGTTTCTCGCCCACCTCGCGGGTCGCGGCGCGCCGGGTCAGCAGATGCTCGGCCCCATAGATTTCCGGCGTCTCGGACAGGATCGACGTGCCGCCATGGCGCACAAGCAGGTCGGATGCGACACCGAGAGCCGGATTGGCCGTCAGGCCCGAATAGCCGTCGGAACCGCCGCATTGAAGTGCGAGGACCAGTTCGGAGGCCGGGCGCGTCTCGCGCTTTGCGCGGGCTGCGATGGGCAGCATGTCGCGGATACCGGCGGTGATCGCCTCGACGGTCTTGCGCGTGCCGCCCGTCTCCTGGATCGTCAGGGTCCGGAAAGTATCCGTCTCCTCCAATCCGTATTCCTTCTTCATGCGCCCGATTTGAAACACCTCGCAGCCGAGGCCGACCATCACGACTCCGGCAAAGTTCGGATGGCTGGCGTAGCCCCATTGCGTGCGGCGCAGAATGTCGAATCCCTCGCCATAGGCCGCATGTCCGCAGCCCGTGCCGTGGACAATCGCCACCACACCATCGATGCCAGGATAATCCTTCAGGACGCCCGAACGCTCGATTTCTGCTGCCGCAAACCGGGCGACCGATGCCGAGCAGTTCACAGAGGTCAGGATGCCGAGATAGTTCCGCGTGCCGGTTTTCCCCGACTCGCGCCGATAGCCCTCGAAGGTGGCCCGCATGTCCGGCGGAAGGAGATCGTCATCGTGAGCGTCCACGCAGAAGGCGTAGTCGCGCTCGAAATCATGGAGGCCCACATTGTGCTCATGCACCCATTCGCCGGGGGCGATGTGGGTTTTGGCAAAGCCGATGATCTGGCCGAACTTACGGATCGGCTCCCCCTCGCGGATCGGCTCGATGGCCATCTTGTGACCACGCAGAATGCGCTCCCGGGCGGTAAGACCGGAGACGGTATCGCCCTGGTTCACGAGATCGATGGCGATGGCGACGTTGTCGTCAGCGGAAAGACGGATGGTGCGGGGGGATGTCATGGTCATCTCACAAAATCGGTTATTTTCATCGGATGTCGCCCTTCACCTCGTCATCGGCCGAGACCCATCTGCCGGGGCAGCCAGAGGGTCAGCTCTGGAATGTATGTGATCGCGATCAAGGCGAGCATCAAGGGCACCAGCCACGGCAGGATTGCCATGGTCGTGCGTTCGACGGAGAGTTTCGACACTCTTGCCAGCACGAACAGAACCATGCCGAGCGGCGGATGCAGCAGGCCGATCATCAGGTTGAGGGTCATGATCAATCCGAAATGAACCGGATCAATGCCGAGCTTGAGCACGATCGGCAGCAGGATCGGCACCAGGATGGTGATGGCCGCGATGGTGTCGATGAAGCAGCCGACGAACAGGATGAGGATGTTGGCCAGCAGCAGGAACACCCACTTGTTCTGCGTGAAGCCCAGGATGGCATCGGACAGAATCTGCGCCGCTTGGCTGACGGTCAGAAGCCAGGCGAAAATCGACGCGGCCGTGACGATGAAGAGCACCGAGGCGGTGGTTTCGATGGTGTCGAAGGTTGCCTTGGCGAGGCTCCTGAAAGTCATCGAGCGGTACCGCACGAGACCCAGGAACAAGGACCAGATCACGGCGGCTACGGCCGCTTCAGTCGGCGTGAAGAGGCCCAGCGTCATGCCGCCGATCAGGATGACCGGAGCCATCAGGGCCATCACGGCCGAGAAGTCGAAATACCAGTCGAGGGCCAGAAGCACGACAAGCGCGATGCCGATGGCGACATTGGTGGAGAGGCCGGCCTGAACCAGCACCCAGACCGCCACCGGAAAGGCGAGCACCATCACCACTTCGATGCTGGCACTGCCGAGCTGACGCCAGGAGAATGGCGTATCCGAGCCCCAACCGTTCCTGTAGGCGAAGTAGGCGACGGTCGCCATCATCATGAGCGTCATGACCACGCCAGGAATGAGCCCGCCGAGGAAGAGCGCGCCAATCGAGACATTGGCCATCATGCCGTAGATCACGAAAGGCAGAGACGGCGGAATGATCGGCCCGAGAGTTGCAGAGGCCGCCGTCACGCCGACGGAGAACTCGGTCGAGTAGCCATGATCCTTCATGGCCTTGATCTCGATCGTGCCGAGACCCGCCGCATCGGCAATGGCCGTGCCGGACATGCCCGAAAAGATCACGGAGCCGACGATGTTCACCTGGCCCAGCCCGCCCTTCATCCAGCCGACAAGGGCGACGGCGAAAGAATAGATACGGCCCGTCACGCCGGCGATGTTCATCAGGTTGCCGGCAAGGATGAAGAACGGGACCGCCAGAAGCGGGAAGCTCTCGACGCCGGCGATCATGCGCTGCGCCACGATGACGTCCGGCACCACACCGGTGGCGAGAATGTACAACAGGGAGGCGAGCGCCATCGAAACGGCGACGGGCAGCCCGAAAATCATGAGGACAAGAAAGGAGCCAAGCAGAATGAGCATCAGGTTTCCGCCACGAGAGGAGCATCAAAAGCTTCGGGCCGTTCAAGAACGGAGTAGCCGCGCCGCCAGTTGGCCACAGCCACCTGGATCGAGCGGAAGCACATCAGCAGGAAGCCGATGAAAACGAAGGCATAGGTCAGGTTCTTCGGCAGATTGACCGTCGTCATCTGCTCGTCACCCACGATGCTCATGAAGCGCCAGATCAGGACGGCGCCATAAGCAAAGAAGGCAAGGCGAGCGAGGTCAACGACGGTCGCCAGGATGCGCCCTACCCGAGACGGGACATAGCGATAGACGAAATCCACATGGATGTGGCGGCTCATGCGCACACACATGGCGGAGCCGATGAAAACCAGCGCGACGTTGAGATTGGTCGCGATCTCTTCAGTCCAAGCGAAGGAGTCGTTAAGCACATAGCGCGTAAAGAACTGCACGAAAACGGCAAGCGCCATGGCCCAGAACAACGCCAGCGCCAGCCAGTCCTCGAAGGCATATTCCGATAGATCGACGGGCGCGTGCTCGCTCTCGTCGAAGGTTTGCGCCAGCTCCTCGGCGTTCACTTGGGTATGAACTTCACTCGTCATGGAACGATGATCCTCGTCCTCGAAATCAGGGTGCCGCAACGCGGCGGGTCAGTCGACCGAACGGGAGAACGGGGCCGCCGCACGACGGCCCCGGAGGTATCACAGCCCTTCCGATTTCAGCGCCTGGATCCTGTCGTAATCGGACTTCCGGTAGCCGAGGGACTCGAGGCTGACATTCTTCATCACCGCGTCCTTGAACTCGTCCTTGTTCACTTCGGTGATTGTGAGCCCCTTCTGTTTGAAGGATTCGATCAGCTCCTTCTCCTTGGCCTGGATCTCGGCCGAGGCGCGCACAGCAGCCTCCTGGGCGACGTCGTTGAAGATCTTCTTGTCTTCATCCGAGAGCTTGGCCCAGAGCTGCTTCGAGATGATGGTGGCCAGGTGATCGACGATATGGCCGGTGAGCACGATGTGTTTCTGAACCTCGTAGAATTTCTTGGCCTCTATGGTGGTCAGCGGGTTTTCCTGTGCATCGACGGTCCCGTTCTGGAGAGCAAGATATACCTCGGCGAAGGCAATCGGCGTCGTGTTCGCACCGCAGGAGCGCGGCATCGCCAGATAGGCGGGAGCATCGGGCACGCGGATCTTGAGGCCCTTCATCTCGGCGCAGGTCTTGAATGGCTTGTTCGTCGAGGTGTGGCGCACGCCGTAATAGGTCAGGGCGACCATGTGATGGCCCGTCTTGTCGGTGTACCCATCCGCCAGTTCCTTGAACACATCGCTCTTTGCGAAGGCGAGGAGATGGCTGGCGTCACGGAAGATATAAGGATAGTAGCCGATGCCGACCGGCGGATAGCTGCGGGCAGCGAAGCTCGGACCGGAGATGATCATATCGACGGTACCGAGCGACAGGCCCTGGTTGATATCGCTCTCCTTGCCGAGCTGCGAGGCCGGGTAGACATCGATCTGATAGCGGTTATTGGTGCGCTTCGCGATCTCCTGCGCCGCCCAGACGGACTGCGTATGGAAGGGCTCCGAAGTTTCGTAGACGTGGGCCCATTTGAGCTTCGTCTGCGCGCTGGCGGGCAGCGCAGGCAAGGTCAGGGCAACGGCGGCCGTCAGGCCAAGCATAAGGCGGCGGGTCACGGAAGGCATGCTGGCGTTTCTCCGAAAGCATCCGGCTCTTCGTCCGGTTGATGAGCATGAACGAGCGGTTTCGCTCGCAGTGAACCCGACAAGACGATGGCGTCAGCCTGCCGGATCGACTAACATGTTAGCGCCATGAAAATGATCGGCAAGGCAGAACAATATAGCTTTCTTGAACCTCTCGAGCGGGGACCACGCGGAAACACGACCGAGCAGGTGGAGCGATCACTCCGTTCCGCCATCGTCGCTCTCGATTTCGCGCCGGGCGAGTTCATCGACAAGGGCCTCGTCTGCGCCAGGCTTGGCGTTTCGAGATTTCCGGTTTCGGAGGCTCTCGCGCGGCTGGCTGCGGAAGGGCTGGTGGAGATCCTGCCCCAGCGGGGCACGCGCGCCGCCCGAATCCGCCTCGCGGAGATCGAAGAGTCCATGCTGATCCGCAACGCGCTTGAGGCAATGGTAGCGGAGACGGCGGCCCGGCGCCTGCCATCCCCGGCCCTCGCTGCGCTGAAAAGGAACTTGCAGGCCCAGGAGAAAGCGGTGGCGAAGGGTGACAGGGCCGGCTTCCACGCTCTCGATCTTGCCTTCCATGCTATCCTGGTGGACAGCCTGAAATTGCCGCGGGTCGCGGCTGTGATCGAGGCCTCACGCGCCAATATCGACCGGGTTCGCCGGCTTCTCTCCTCCCCACGTCGCCATGCCGTCACGCTTGCCGAGCACCGGGACCTGCTCAAAGCGCTGGAGTCTCACGATGCCGAGGCAGCGCGCCGCGCGATGAAATCCCATCTGGAAGCGGTGATGGACGAGCTGGAGCACTTCTCCTCCGAGTACCCGGAGGTCTTCGCGCCGCAGTGATGTCAGCGCCGACCTCGATCTCTCAGATAGGTCCGGGCCGCATTGCCGCCGAGGATGGCGGCTTTCTCCGTATCGGAGAGGCTCGCGAGCAATTCCAGTGCAGCCTCTCGCCAACGATCATACCCGCCAGCGAGATTGACGACGGGCCAATCGCTCCCCCAGAGCAGCCGCTCAGGCCCGAACACCGTGAGAAGATGGTCGACATAGGGGCGCAGATCATCGACCGACCAATCCGCCCGGGCCTCGGTGACCAGACCGGAGAGCTTGCATACGATGTTGGGGCGGGCCGCCAGGGCAGCCATGTCCGCCCGCCACGGGTCGAGCAATCCCTCCCGGATGAAGGGCTTGGCTCCATGGTCGATGACGATGGAGAGATCCGCGTAGCGATCAGCCACCACA
The DNA here is from genome assembly GCF_052658925.1 of Microvirga medicaginis. NCBI lineage: Bacteria > Pseudomonadati > Pseudomonadota > Alphaproteobacteria > Hyphomicrobiales > Methylobacteriaceae > Microvirga > Microvirga medicaginis. The sequence goes on from NZ_JBQWEL010000016.1 coordinate 43,711, forward strand.
AGCGCCCGGGACAGATGGCGGGGCAGGACAAGGGCATCGAACACGAGCCGCTGTTCGACAAGAGTGCGAAAGGCAACCGCCAGATCCGGGCGCAGAAGCCAGTCATCATCGGGGATATCCTGCACCATGGGACGAAAGCCGACGGTCAGGGGATCGGCCGCCAGTCTTTCTATCGTTTGCGCAGCGTCCGGATCGCTGAATTCAACCCAGCCGACCACTCCGGCAACGAAGGGAGCGGCTTCGGCGATCTCCAGCATGAACTCGGTTTCAGCCACACTCGGCGCCGCCTGCACAAGGATCGTCCGATCGATATCATGGCGGGCCAATAGAGGCTGGAGATCCTCAGGGCCGTAGTCGCGATAGAGCACCTCGACATCAGGGCTCATCCAGAAGTAATCGCCGCGACTGACGCGCCAGAAATGCTGGTGAGAGTCGATCCGCATGGTTGAGCCTCGCTAGAGCATCGGACGAAAAAGTGGAATCCCCTTTTGGGATTCGATCCGATGCCTCCTTTCTAGAATAGCGCATCGTCCAGAGCGAAAACCGGGTCCACATTTTCGCACGATGCGCTGCTGCCGGACCTTCGGAGCATATTGTCACGGTCTGCATCATGAAGGGCGGACGACGCCCTTCTTCAGGATGATATTGCCGTAGAGCCTGGCCTCCCCTGTCGAGACGATGGCATAGGCCGCCTTGGCCCGATCATAGAAGGCGAAGCGCTCGAGGGCCGCGAGGCGAAAGCCTATCCCCTCGTGACGCGCAATGATGGCGCGGAACTCATCGAAGATCGGCTGTTCGGCCTGCGGCTCCCCGACCACCTCCATACGCCATGCGGCTTCTGGCACGAAGTCGTCGAGAGGCATCACCGACAGGATCGCGTCCGTGACGGCCGTCACGCTCAACCCATCGAGCCTCACGAGACGCTGCGCCATCGAGGCCGCCGGAAAATTGGCGTCGACCACGGCAATCTCATCGCCGTGCCCCATCGAACGGAGCACCATCAACAGTTCAGGAGACAGAAGAGGATTGAGATTCTTCAGCATGGCGGAGGCTCCACGAAGGTCGGCTATCCCGGCTTGTACTCACGTGTCGCCTCAGGATCATCGGTCGAGAAGGACAGGGAGGCCAGCTCATCCCACACCTCTTGGGGGATCGGCCAGCGTGCCCATTCAAGCGTCTGCTCGACCCGCTCAGGCCGGCTCACTCCGCAAACCGTCGAGGTGATCCGGGGATCACGCATCGAGAACTGCAGGGCCGCGGCACCGGGCGGAACATTATGCTTGGCGCAGACCGCCTCGACACGCCGGATCGGATCCAGCATCTCCTCCGATGCCTCCTGATAGACATAGCGCCGGTACGAGTTCGAGCCCTTGGCCAGAACGCCGCCCGCATAGGGAGCCGCGTTCAAGACTGCGATGCCCTTGGCACAGGCAAAGTCGATCATGGCATGCGCGTTGCGATTGGTAAGGGTGAACCGATTATGCGTGATCAGGACGTCGAAATCCCAGTCGTGCAGGAGCGGCATCATGATGTCGACCGGGCCGGCGGCAAGCCCGACGGCGGTCGCCAACCCCTCCTCCTTCATCTTGAACAATTCCGGAAGGGCTCCCTGCGGCCCGGTAACTTCGTCCAAGGAGGCGGCGTGCTCCGGGTCGTGAAGATGCAGGATATCGATGCGGTCGAGGCCGAGCGCCTTCAGGCTCTCCTCCAGCGAGCGCCGAGCCTGGGAGGCATCGAAACGATTTGTCTCAGGATCACGATCCAATTTGGTCGAGACCACGAAGCCTTGAGGTAGGCCGCCCCGTTCGCGAATGGCCTCGCCGATCCGCTCCTCGCTTCGACCGAACCCGTAGATCCGGGATGTATCGAGAAAGTTCACTGGACTCTTGAAAATGGCCTGGATCGTCTTCTTGGCCCGCTCCTCGTCGACACCATAACCGTAGGTATCGGGCATATCTCCCAAGGATGACGTGCCGAAGCAGATCTTCGATACGGCAAGATCCGTGCGTCCCAGCTTGGTCTTTTCGATGGGGTCGTCTGCCATAAGTTCGCTCCGCTCGTCCCTGGCCTTGTTGGTGTCGTAACTCAAGCTATAGCGTATGCTCAAACCGGCAAGGCGGGGAAGCCTCGACGGACGAAGTCATCACATCATGAAGGAGGCTATCGCCATGTGCCATTCACAGCGTTGTCGCTGATACGGCACCGAAATCATTTCAGTTGCCTCCCTCCGCTCTTCATGAATATCATCCTCTCAAAGCAAGAAGCCTCCTCAGTTACAATCCAATCCGGCTCCTGCGACGCCGGGAAAAATGGATGAAGAGGCTCTAGGTCGTCGGGGGCCGACGATTGGGAGGAAATATGCGGGTCCAGGGCAATGTCCTGCTCTTTACCGCAGCAGCCCGGTGTCTTGAGCACACCTGCGCAGTCGCGCACCGGTGTACCGGTGCTGTTGATCCTGCGGCGGGCGAGCCCACCAGGACCGATCGGGCGGGAAGCGCCTCATGACCCCCCTCGTCACGATCCGGAATTTAGATAAAGCCTTTCCCGGCGTGCAGGCGCTGAAGCAGGCGCGCTTTGAGCTTCTCCCCGGCGAGGTGCACGCTCTCATGGGGGAAAACGGTGCAGGCAAGTCGACCCTGATGAAGATCCTCGCGGGCATCTACCAGAAGGATTCCGGCGAGATCCGTATCGAAGGCGCTTCCGTCGATATTCCCTCCCCCCGGGCAGCACAGGACCTCGGCATCAGCATCATTCACCAGGAACTCAACCTGATGAATGATCTCACCGCAGCCCAAAATATCTTCATCGGTCGCGAGCCCAAGCGTGCCCTTGGTCTTTTTCTCGATGAGGATGCTCTCAACCGGAACGCCGCCGCCATTTTCGAGCGAATGCATCTCAGGCTCGACCCACGCGTCGAAGTCGGCAAGCTCACGGTCGCCAAGCAGCAGATGATCGAGATTGCCAAGGCCCTGTCGTTCAGGTCCAAGGTCCTGATCATGGACGAGCCCACGGCGGCCCTGAACAATGCGGAAATCGCGGAGCTGTTCAGGATCATCCGGCAGCTCAAGGCCGAGGGCGTGGGCATCGTCTATATTTCCCACAAGATGGACGAGCTGAAGGAGATTTCCGATCGCGTGACCGTCATGAGGGACGGTGAATATATCGGTACCATGCCAACGGCTTCGACCTCCGTCGACACCATCATTTCCATGATGGTCGGGCGTAGTCTGACCGAGACGAAGACGGAAGTTCCGGACCTGCTGGAACATGAGGTCGTGCTCGAGGTGAGGAACCTTCGGCGCGATCCTGCCATCCGGGACGTGAGCTTCAGTTTGCGCAAAGGGGAAATTCTCGGGTTCGCGGGGCTGATGGGTGCCGGTCGCACGGAAGTTGCCCGCGCCATTTTCGGCGCCGATCCGCTCGATGGAGGCGAAATCATCGTCCGAGGCCGACCGGTGAAGATCGGATCGCCAAGAGACGCCGTGCGCTTAGGGATCGGCTATCTCTCCGAGGACAGAAAGCGCTTCGGGCTCGCGACCGGCATGGATGTGGCAACCAATATCGTCATGCCTTGCCTGAGCCGGTTTCTCTCCCTCCGCGCCTTTCTGAAAATGCGCGAGATCAAGGAGACAGCACGCTCCTATATCAGGCAGCTGCGGATCAAGACGCCCTCCGAGGCGCAGGAAACCCGGCTCCTGTCAGGTGGGAACCAGCAGAAGATCGTGATCGCGAAATGGCTCGCACGGGACTGCGAGATCCTGTTCTTCGATGAGCCGACGCGCGGAATCGACGTCGGAGCCAAGAACGAGATCTACAAGCTCCTGAACACGCTCGCCGCGCAAGGCCGCGCCATCGTCATGATCTCGTCCGAGCTGCCGGAAATCCTGCGCATGAGCCATCGCATCGCCGTCATGTGTGAGGGGCGGCTGACCGGCGAGCTGCCGGCCGAAGGAACTACCCAGGAAGATGTCATGCGGCTCGCTACGCAACGGCGTAGCGTAACGGCCGCCACCGCGAACACGGCGACTGAAGGGACAATGACGTGACGACCATTGCAGAGCAGGAAACCCGCACCGTCATCAAATCGGCCGTGCTGAGCCAGGGGGCCTGGCAGAAGCTTCTTGCCTTCGCCAGTCTGATTGCGCTCATGGCAGTGTTCAGCATCGCCTCCGAGAACTTTCTCCAGAGAGACAATCTCATCGGCATTCTTCAGGCGACGGCCGTCAACGGTGTCCTCGCGGTTGCGGCGACCTTCGTGATCATTACGGGCGGGATCGATCTGTCGATCGGCACGCTGATGACCTTCTGCGCGGTGATCGCCGGCGTCTTCCTGACCTACTGGGGTCTGCCGATTCCGGTCGGTATCGTTGCGGCGATCGCCGCGGGCGCTCTGTGCGGCGCCACCTCGGGCACCATCATCGCCAAGATGAAGGTCCCGCCGTTCATCGCGACGCTCGGCATGATGATGCTGCTGAAGGGGCTCGCCCTCGTGATTTCGGGGACGCGGCCCATCTACTTCAACGATACGCCGAACTTTCCGATGATCTCGCAGGAATCCCTCATCGGCACCATTCTTCCGTTTCTTCCCATTCCCAACGGCGTTCTCATCCTCTTTGTTGTGGCGATCGCCTCAAGCATCGTTCTCACCCGTACCGCCTTGGGCCGCTATACGTTTGCCCTGGGCTCCAACGAGGAAGCGGTGCGCCTGTCCGGCGTGAACACGGATTTCTGGAAGATCATCGTCTACACGGTCTCCGGCGCGATCTGCGGCATCGCGGGCCTCATCATCGCCTCACGCCTGAATTCCGCACAGCCCGCGCTCGGACAGGGATATGAGCTCGACGCGATTGCCGCCGTGGTCATCGGCGGCACATCGCTCAGCGGCGGCCGCGGCACCATCCTGGGAACGATCATCGGCGCGCTGATCATCAGCGTTCTCACGAATGGGTTGAGGATCCTCTCGGTCGCCCAGGAGTGGCAGACCGTCGTGACGGGAATCATCATCATCCTCGCCGTCTACGCCGACATCCTGCGCCGCAAAGGCCAAGGGTAACCCCTGCCCCCAAGTCACTGAAGGAGAACAAGCCCGGCTCAACCCATGACAATCCGGCCCACTCATCCCAACAGAATGCCGGAGCCAACAAACGATGATGTCCAGGAGGAAAACATGTTGAACAGACGCACTCTGATCGGTGCCATCGGCATCGGAGCTCTTGTCGGTCTTGCGGGGCCGGCAGCCGCTCAGGAAACCTATATCCCGCTTATCTCGAAGGGGTTCCAGCACCAGTTCTGGCAGGCCGTCAAGGCGGGAGCCGAACAGGCAGCCAAGGACTATAAGGTGCGGATCACCTTCGAAGGTCCGGACAGCGAGACTATGGTCGACAAGCAGATCGACATGCTGTCGGCGGCCCTCGCCAAGAACCCGCAGGCCATCGGCTTTGCGGCTCTCGACAGCCAGGCGGCCATTCCTCTTCTGAAGAAGGCGCAGGCCGCCAAGATCCCGGTGATCGCGTTCGACTCAGGGGTCGACAGCGATATCCCCCTCACCACCGCAGCGACCAACAACATCGCGGCCGCAGCGCTTGCCGCCGACAAGATGGCTGAGTTTATCGGCGGCGAAGGGGACATTGCCCTTGTCGTCCACGACCAGACCAGCCGCACCGGCATCGACCGGCGCGACGGCTTCGTCAACCGGATCAAGGAGAAGTACCCGAAGATCAATATCGTGAGCGTCCAGTACGGCTCGGGCGATCATCTGAAATCGACGGAGATTACGAAGTCGATTCTGCAGGCCAATCCGAAGCTCAAGGGGATCTTCGGAGCCAACGAAGGTTCTGCCATCGGAGTCGTCAACGGCGCCAGGGAGATGAACCGCAAGATCGTCATCATCGGCTACGATTCCGGCAAGCAGCAGAAGCAGGCCATTCAGGAAGGCCTCATGGCAGGGGCCATTACCCAGAATCCTGTCGGCATCGGCTACAAGACGGTCGAGGCTGCCGTGAAGGCCCTCAAAGGAGAGAAGCTCGACAAGGTGATCGACACCGGCTTCTACTACTACGACAAGTCGAACATGAACGATCCGAAGATCGCGGCGGTCCTCTACGATTGAGATTCTGAAATCGTGGAGAGGGCCTTGGCCCTCTCCACTCCCGTTCACCCGAGAGCCTCCCGCATCACCTTCGCAGACAGTCTGGTGTGCTCTCGCACTTAGATCGGCAGACCGTGCTGCCATAATCAGGCTCCTCCAAGCTGAGCGATTTTTGCAAAACAAGGTCCCTGGAGCCGGTGATGAACAGGGAGGTGCCTCATGACACTCCAATCGGTCGGCGATGGAGCCCGCGCCTCCAGGTTGAGCGGATGGTGGATCGTGATTGCTGCTCTGGGCGGCTTTCTCACCCCTGGCCCAACTCAGGCGCAGGTTTCCGGATGCACGCTGCAGCGGTCAGGCTCCCCCAGCAGACAAGTGTTGCGCTGCCAAGACGGGCTGCAGATCGAGGCTGAGTCCGGCGCCGATTATGCGCTTGTGGATCGTGACAGTGACGGACGTCCGGACGAGGTCAACCTGCGTAATCGCGCGCTTCTTATCGAAGCGGAACCGTCGTCCAGAGGCACTGGATTTCAGGTTCGGACACCCGTCGCCATCGCTGCGGTCCGCGGCACGCAATGGGTTGTCGATGTGGCGGAGGGAAAGACGGCCGTCTTTGTGTTGAGCGGCCGCGTAGCCGTCCGGCGCTCCGGTGCTCGGGCAGGCGTCGAGCTTGGCCCCGGTGAGGGCGTGGATGTGGATTCTGGAAGAGCACCATTGACGGTCAGGCGCTGGCCCATTGCACGGGCCAATGCCCTCTTGGAGCGCTTCGGACGGCAAATCCGGTGATGGACGCCAGACGCCAATCTTCCACTCTCTTGGCAATGCTTTTGGCAATCCTGTGGGGTGGCAGCCTGGCTTGGTTTCACTGGCGCGGCGACATCTCGGTTCTCGACCGCATCGAAGCTCCTCTCACCGATCTCCGCTTTCTCGTCCAGGGGCCGAGGACCGCACCGGGTTCAGTCGTCATTTTAGCCATTGACGACGAGACGGTGCAGCTAGCCGGTTCGTATCCGCTTCCCCGCAGCGTGATTGCCCGGCTCGTCGAGGAACTCGGACGGTTAGAGACAAAGATCGTTGCCATCGATCTCCTTTTCCTTGACCCCGACCCACGAGAGATGGACCAGGCCCTTGCGACCGCTCTTGCAGAAACGCGGAGCATTCTTGCGGCTGCCGGCATTTTCGACCGCCCGATCCAGACCGTCTTCAGCTACGGCAGCAGTGAACTTGAACGCGTACCGATAGCGCGGAACCTGTACCTTCCTGTCACCCCTCTGCGTCAGGTCGCAGCTATTGGCGCAGTCAATGTCGCGACGGATCCCTCGGGCGTGCCGCGGCATGTTCCCCTTCTCGTCCGGGCAGGCGATCAGCTCCTGCCATCGTTCCCGCTGCGAGCGGCGTCTATCGCATCCGGCCAGAATCCAGTGATCGAATCCCACCATATCGAACTCGACGGCTTTTCGGTCAGAACGGATTTCGGGTATTCGCTGCCGCTTCGTTTCTACGGCCCTCGCGGCTCGATCCGGACGATCTCCGCGACCGAAATCCTCAAGGGCGAGCTCAAGGCAGAAGCGGTCCGCGGCAAGATCGTGGTGATGGGGGCAACGATTACCGGAGGCGGCGACGTTTTCCCCACGCCCTTCGACCCTGTGCTGCCCGGAGTGGAAGTCATGGCGACCGCCATTGCGCATCTGACGACCGGCGATGGATTGATCAGAGACCGGCGCGTGCGCCTCGTCGACGTGGCAATAGCCGTCATTCTGCCTGCGCTTGCCGTGCTGCTGCTGGCATGGCAGCGCAGCACACTCAGTTTTGCCATCATCGCAGTCATTGCCCTCGTCTGGGTCGGACTGACGATCGTTGCCTTCACCTACGGCATCTGGCTCAGCGCGACCCTCCCTCTGGCCGCTACCGCGCCACCGGCCGTTCTGTTCGGTGCCGTAAGCCTTTGGCTTGATCGACGGCGTGCGGAAGAACTCGCCCGGGAGAGCAGCACATTGCGGCATTTTCAGCCGCCAAGCCTAACCGATCGACTGAAGCGCGATCCGGACTTTCTGATAAAGCCCCTTCAGCAGGAAGCAGCTCTCATCTTCATTGATCTATCCGGCTTCACAGGCTTGAGCGAAACTGTGGATCCCGGTGAAATCCAGGAAGTGCTCAGGGAATTTCACGAACTGATCGACGAGGAGGTCGTGCGGTGCCACGGTCTTGTGGCGAGCTTCATGGGAGACGGCGCCATGATCATCTTCGGCCTCCCCGAGCCTGATCCGCAGGATGCCTGCCATGCAGTTGAGGCCTGCGTTCGTTTATGCTCCCGCACGAATGCATGGCTCGCAACATTACCAAGGTCGGTTTCCTCCAGGCTCGGCTTCAAGATCGGAGCGCATTACGGACTGATCGTCGCCTCTCGCCTTGGTGGGGACAGCCACCATCACATTACGGCGACGGGTGACACAGTGAACGTGGCAAGCCGGCTGATGGAAGTCGCGGCCCATCACCAAGCGGATGTCGCCCTCAGCGCGGATCTCTTCGATGCGGCTGGAGACGCTTGTTCGGTCTTCAATACAGGCTTCCTCGACGAGGCGTTCCAGACGTCCATCCGTGGCCGCTCCGGCCCTTTGCGAATCCGTCTCTGGAGAAGCGCGAGGCCTGAGACCAGCCGCGAGGCGTGAACTCATGCGCAAGCCAGCCATGGATTGAGGCGAGAAGACAGGAAGCGCATCGTCTCTGGATTGACCGCTGGTCAGGGCCTAAAGCCTAAGACTGCCACGGATCTGATGACGCGGGTGGAGGGCCTACAGGAAGCGTGCGTGGCTCAAAAAGAACGCGATCGCCGCTCGAAGCCTTCTCCGACCTCGCCAGTTCAACGTATTTCACGAACTCAGAATAGGGGATCAAAATGATCGGGTGGAGATCCTCTCCCCTCACCTCGATCGTGATTTCGTCATAGTAGCTGGGAAGCATTCCGCTCCAACTGTTCAAGAGTTCCTCGGCAACCCTAAGCGCCGCCTTCTCGGCCGCGGCTGCATCAGGCAGCTCAGTTCCGGTGAGGTCCTCCCTCATTCCAAAATGACCTCGAAGATCGATGTAAAAGCGAGGCATGGCAGCACCTGAGGTTGCCATCTTGAGGCCTGAACCCTTCCAGCCTCCTAATCACATAGATTAATCTTCCGGCTTCGTCTCAGAAATCTCCTCTGAATCATTACTCACCCTGCACCAGCTTCAACTCTCCCTTTTACCCTTTTTCGGGAGACCGACGAGCAGCGGCGCGCCAACAAGGGAGAAACAATCAGCCATAAACCAGCATGACCGTAATCAGCGCTCCGAGGGCCAGAACGCCTGCTGCGAAGCCTGCTACGGTCAAGACACTCGTACGATGCTCCGGATCCATGAGGGCCTCTGAGCTTCCTAATAGCCAACACAACGCGTTCCAGGACCTTTTGTCTCAGCGCAGTCCAACCGGGCAATGCGCGATGCCGTGGGCACTGCGGCCTGGCGACGAATTAGCGTTGGCAGCAAAGGCTTTAGCTTCCCAAGTAAAGCTTGGCCATTCTGCAGATCACTCCTCACGAATAGACGCAGCTTAGCAGTAAATTACGTAGTTATACTTACTTCTTTCGAGGGAGTTTTGAGTTACACACCACCCTATTAATGGGGCCAATTCAACGAAACTGACCAATCGATTTTATAAAAACACTGTCATGTATGGGGGCTTACGCGACACGAGCCGCGTTCTTGGTTTTCACCGAGACGCGGCTTTTCTTTTGGAAGCCGCTTTCCATAGGGTGTCGGCAAGCGATCTCGTCGAGGTGGGGACCAGAACCTTCCCGAAGACGCGGAGTTGATGCTCCAGAGAAGGAGATGCTCATGCGATTTCGACTGATCCTGCCTCTCGCTGCGATGCTTGCCCTTGCTGCCTGCGGCGACGATGGTCCTAACGAGACAGGCAGCACGGATACGAATAACCCTTCGACCACTGCACCTGCCAATCCCCCTCCCGGCGGCGCCCCAGCGAAGCCTACGCAATAGCCTGACCATTTCATTCGCGTGCGAGCGCGGCCGGAAGCCGGTCCGTCACCGCGCTCGTTCACAATGCACTAGCCTATGTGAATGCAGGCTCGATGCCTTCACGTTTTCCTGATCGATGCCGGACAAGGATGCGGATCGTGCGACGGTTTAAGCCATTGCCATCGTGTCGCCACAGCGATCATCCTTGATCCGATCTGACACGGGAGTTGAACAGGCCTGAGCGACCTCCGCCTTATTCATGCCCGTGTTCATCGCATCTCAATGATGTTGGAGGCGCTGATGCAGCAGGACAGGTTTCACATCGGCCAGCTTGTGCGGATCACCCATCCCTCCGGATACGCGGATCACCGTACCTATTGCATAGTTTGCCTTGTTTTCGAGGAAAGCGGCGACCGGCTCTATCGTGTGAAGAACACGGTGGGGGTCGAGCGCCTGGTCAGGGCGGAGGAGATCGAGCCCGCAGCCCTCACGGCGGTGCCATAAGCCTGAATCAGGCTAAGAGCGCCTGCCTGAAAGCACACACGGCCGATATTAGTCCATGGTATTGGTGGCCTGCGCCTTGCCGATGCCGAACCGGCACGACAGAATACCTCCCACAAAGCTCGACAAGGGCAGCCGGCGATCGACCGGTCAAAGGCGCGGGCCATAACAACCGCGCAACAGAGGAAACGAGGCCAACCCGCAGGCTCATCAGGCCATGCGGTGTCCAGGGAGGAGACGTCGGTGACGGCGGCTGCGGACTCGCGCGAAGATACGTTCCCCAAACTGCTGGCGCGGAATGCCCGCATTCGCCCGCAGCGAACCGCATTCCGCCATAAGGACCTCGGGATCTGGCAATCCTGGACCTGGGCGCAGGTCTACGACATCGTCCGCGCCTATGCCTCCGGCCTTCAGTCGCTCGGGGTTCAGCGTGGCGGCAAGATCGCCGTCATCGGCTATAACCGCCCTTATCTCTACTGGACCATTGCCGCCGCCCAGTGGCTCGGCGCGATCCCGATCCCGGTCTATGCGGATTCCGTCGCCGAGGAGATGGCCTATGTGCTTAGCCATGCGGAGGTGACGCACGCAGCGGTGCAGGACCAGGAGCAGGTCGACAAGCTGCTCAGCGTCTCCGACCAGCTGCCGCGCTTGGAGCATGTGCTCTACGACGAAGACAAGGGGCTGCGCGACTACGACCACAGCCGCCTTCACTCCATCGCTGCCGTAATCGAGGAAGGACGTGCGCGGCTGGCCGATGCCGGGGAAGCCGAAAACAACGAGCGCGAACTGCGGACCGGCAAAGGCTCGGACCTTGCCATCATTCTCTACACCTCGGGTACCACGGGCCGTCCCAAGGGCGTGATGCTCACCTCCGATGCGGTGATCGCGGCAGCCCGGATCGGCTGCGATTTCGACAACCTCAACGAGACGGACGAGATCATGGCCTACCTGCCCATCGCGTGGGTGGGCGACCACATCTTCTCCTATGCGCAAGCCTTCCTCGCAGGGCTCTGCGTGAACTGCCCCGAGAGTCCTGAGACGGTGGCGGAGGATCGGCGCGAGGTCGGCGCCACTTACATCTTCGCCCCGCCCCGCGTCTTTGAGAGCATTCTCACGCTCACCATGGTGCGCATCGAGGATGCGAGCGCCCTGAAGCGGCGCATGTTCCATTTCTTCATCAAGCACGCCAACAAGGTGGGCGAGAGGATCCTGAACCGGGAGCCCGGCGTCAGCGCCTGGGATCGCCTTCTCTGGCAGATCGGCAATGTGCTGGTCTATGCGCCCTTGCGCAACCGCTACGGCATGACCCGCGTGAAGGTGGGCTACACGGCGGGCGAAGCCATCGGCCCCGAGATCTTCCGCTTCTACCGCTCCATCGGCGTGAACCTGAAGCAGCTCTATGGCCAGACGGAAGCCTCCGTCTACATCACCATGCAGCCGGACGGCGAGATCCGCGCCGACACGGTGGGCCGCCCTGCCCCCGAGGTGGAAATCCGCATCGCCGACAATGGCGAGGTGCTCTACCGCTCGCCGGGCGTGTTCATCGGCTATTACAAGGACGACGAGAAGACCGCCGAGACCAAGACGCCCGACGGCTTCGTGCATTCGGGCGATGCCGGCTTCTTCGATGCCAATGGCCACCTCAAGATCATCGACCGCGCCAAGGACGTGGGCAAGATGCGGGACGGCGCGCTCTTCCCGCCGAAATACGTCGAGAACAAGCTGAAATTCTATCCCAACATCAAGGAGGCGGTCTGCTTCGGCGACGGCAAGGATTACGTCTCCGCCTTCATCAACATCGACCTCGTGGCGGTGAGCAACTGGGCCGAGCGGAACGGCGTCACTTACGCCTCCTATCAGGAGCTCGCCAGCCACGCCCGTGTCTACGAGATGATCGAGAAGCACGTGGACGAGGTGAACCGCTCGCTTGCCGCGGAGCCGCGCATGGGCGGCGCGCAGATCAAGCGCTTCCTCATCCTGCACAAGGAGCTCGATGCGGATGACGGCGAGCTCACCCGCACCCAGAAGGTGCGCCGCGGCTTCATCGCCGAGCGTTACGCGCCCCTCATTCAGGCGCTCTATGACGGTTCGAGCGAGGCCGACATCTCGACCGAGGTCACCTTCGAGGACGGCCGCAAGGGTGTGATCTCCGCGCGTGTGAAGATCAGGGACATGAAGCTCTATCCCGCTGAAAAGACCACTCTCATCCCGGAGGCCGCCGAATGAGAGCGCCCGATCATCCTGTTCTCTCCAAGGGCGATGTGCTCCTGGCTGTCGAGAACGTGTCTCTCGCCTTCGGCGGCGTGAAGGCGCTGACGGATGTGTCCTTCGACATCCGCAAGAGCGAGATCCGCGCCATCATCGGTCCGAACGGTGCCGGCAAGACCTCGATGCTCAACTGCATCAACGGCTTCTATTATCCCACCGAAGGCCGCATTACCTTCAAAGGGGTCAAGCGCCCGAAGATGCGGCCCTATGAGGCGGCGCGCGGCGGCATCGCCCGCACTTTCCAGAACGTCGCGCTCTTCAAGAGCATGTCCACGCTCGACAACATCATGGCGGGCCGCTCCATCAAGATGCGGTCGAACTTCTTCTGGCAGCTCTTCCGCCATGGCCCGGCCATGAAGGAGGAGGTGGAGCACCGCCGCTTCGTGGAAGAGATCATCGACTTCCTGGAAATCCAGCATATCCGGAAAACTCCCGTAGGCCGTCTTCCTTACGGCCTGCAGAAGCGTGTGGAACTCGGACGCGCACTCGCCATGGAGCCGGACCTCCTGCTTCTCGACGAGCCGATGGCGGGCATGAATCTAGAGGAGAAGGAGGATATGTCCCGCTTCATCCTGGAGGTGAACCAGCAATACGGCACCACCATCGCGCTGATCGAACACGATATGGGCGTGGTGATGGATCTCTCGGACCGTGTGGTCGTGCTGGAATACGGCCGCAAGATCGCGGACGGCACCCCGGACGAGGTGAAGCGCGACCAGCGCGTGATCGACGCCTATCTCGGCGTGGCGCATTGAGGGGCAGCCGATGGACATCCTCTACAAAGTCTTCATCGAGCCCTTCGTCTTCATGGGCGAGGCGCCGGATCTGCTGATCCAGACGCTCTGGGAAGGGTTGGTTTCGGGCGTTCTCTATGCGCTCATCGCGCTGGGTTTCGTGCTGATCTTCAAGGCCTCGGGCGTGTTCAACTTCGCTCAAGGCATCATGGTCGTGTTTGCGGCCTTGATCCTGGTCGGTCTTTACGAAAAAGGCGTCCCGGCCTTCCTGGCACTGATCCTCGCTGCAGTTGCGATGCTGGTGCTCGCCGTCGTCGTAGAGCGAGTGGTGCTGCGGCCTCTCGTGAACCAGCCCGATATCATTCTCTTCATGGCCACTTTCGGCCTCACCTATCTTCTGATCGGCTTCGGCGAACTCATCTTCGGCGGCAGCCCGCGCGAGATGATCACGGACGCTCTCTTCCTGCCGCAGGGCACGACGGAGATCGATGCATTCGGCGGTTCCATCCGCCTGCAGCATCTCGATATCGCCGCAGCAATCATTGCTTCGATCATGATCGGCCTCCTCGCGGTGTTCTTCTCCAAGACCCGCATCGGACGCGCGCTGCGCGCGGTGGCTGACAGCCACAAGGCCGCGCTCTCCGTCGGCATCTCGCTCAACCAGATCTGGGTCATCGTGTGGTTCGCCGCTGGCCTCGTGGCACTGGTCGCCGGCATCATGTGGGGCGCCCGCTCGGGCGTGTCCTTCTCGCTCCAGATCATCGCGCTGAAGGCCCTGCCCGTTCTCATTCTCGGCGGCTTTACCTCCATTCCGGGCGCGATCATCGGCGGCCTCATCATCGGTGTCGGCGAGAAGATCGGCGAGTTTTATTGGGGCCCGCTGGTGGGTGGCGGCGTCGAGACATGGCTCGCCTATGTCATCGCCCTCCTCTTCCTGCTCTACAGACCGCAAGGTCTGTTCGGCGAGAAGATCATCGAACGGATTTAAGGGAGTCCTGTCAGTGCTCTACCGCGAAGCCGGTCAATTCAAGACGAACTACGTCAGCGACTCCGCGATCTTCCCCTTGCGCGAGGACAGGATCGGCATAGGCCTCATCATCCTGGCGGCCTATGCCCTCGCCTTCATCGGCAACAGCTTCCTGCTCCAGGCGGTGATGATCCCCTTCCTGGTGTTCTCGCTCGCCTCTATCGGCCTGAACATCCTCACCGGCTACACCGGCCTGCTCTCGCTCGGCACGGGTGCCTTCATGGGCGTGGGGGCTTATGCCTGCTACAAGCTGATGACGGCCTTTCCGGGCGTGAACGTGATCGTCTGGATCTTCGTCTCCGGCTTCTTCTCGGCCGCCATCGGCGCCCTGTTCGGTCTGCCTTCCTTACGCATCAAGGGCTTCTATCTCGCAGTGGCGACGCTCGCCGCGCAGTTCTTCCTGCAATGGTGCTTCATCCGCATTCCGTGGCTCGTGAACTACAATGTCTCGGGTGCGCTCGATGCGCCGTTGCGCACTCTCTTCGGGACCCCGATCATGGGCCCGAATGCCACGCCGCAGGTCCGCTACCTCGTGGTCCTGACCATCGTGATCCTGCTCACCTGGCTCGCCTCGAACCTCGTCCATGGCCGCATCGGGCGCATGTGGATCGCAATCCGCGACATGGATCTGGCGGCGGAGCTCATGGGCATCCGTCCTCTGCAGACGAAGCTCCTCGCCTTTGCCGTCTCGTCCTATTACTGCGGTGTCGCGGGCGCTCTCCTCGTCTTTCTCTGGTACGGCGGAGCGGAATACGACGTGTTCAACATCAATCAGTCCTTCTTCATCCTCTTCATGGTGATCATCGGAGGGTTGGGAAGCCTCATCGGCTCGTTCTTCGGCGCGGCGCTCATCTTCATCATGCCCATCGTGCTCGGCATCGTGCTGCCCGCGGTTCTCTCGCCCTTCGGCATTTCCGTGGGCGCGGACACCATCGAGCACCTGCGCTTCATGATCGTGGGCGCGCTCATCATCTTTTTCCTGATCGTCGAACCGCACGGCCTCGCGCGGCTCTGGCAGATCGGCAAGCAGAAGCTCCTGGTCTGGCCGTTCCCCTACTGACGGCAGACTTAAAAGGAGACGGGAATCGAGAAATCCGGTGTGAAGCCGGACAACAACGGGAGGAAACGAAAACATGTCGTTTCGCAAACTGAGTCTTAAACTGGTCGCAGCGACCCTTCTCGCCGGAACCGCGCTGCCTGCCTTCGCGCAGGATTCGATCTACGTCCCCCTTTTCACCTATCGCACGGGTCCCTTCGCGGGCTCCGGCACGTTCATCGCCGACGGCATGCACGATTACCTCGAGATGCTGAACCAGCGCGATGGCGGCATCGGCGGCGTGAAGCTCGTCGTCGAGGAATGCGAGACCGGCTACGACACCAAGAAGGGCGTCGAATGCTATGAGGCGGTGAAGGGCAAGAACCCGGTCATGGTCAACCCATGGTCGACCGGCATCACCCTGCCGCTCATCCCGCGCGCTTCCGTCGACAAGATCCCGATCCTCTCCATGGCGTATGGCCTCTCGGCCTCGGCCCGCGGCGACATCTTCCCCTGGGTGTTCAACCCGCCGGCCACCTACTGGGACGGCATGTCGATGATCATCAAGTATATCGGCGAGAAGGAAGGCGGCCTCGACAAGCTGAAGGGCAAGAAGATCGGCTTCATCCATCTCGATGCCGCCTTCGGCAAGGAGCCGATTCCGCTGCTGCAGGAAATGGCGAAGGATATCGGCTTCGAGGTGGCGCTTTATCCCGTCGCCGCGCAGGACATGCAGAACCAGTCCTCGCAATGGCTCAGCGCCCGACGCGACCGGCCCGATTACATGATCATGTGGGGCTGGGGCACCATGAACGGCGCGGCCGTGAAGGAAGCGGTGCGCTCCGGCTATCCCATGGACAAGTTCTATTCCGTGTGGTGGCCGAGCGAGGATGATGCGAAGAGTGGCGGCGCAGGAGCCAAGGGCTTCAAGACGCTCAACTGGCATGCCGTCGGTGCGAACTTCCCGGCGATCCAGGACATCCAGAAGCACGTGGTCGACAAGGGCCTCTCCAAAGCCGGCAAGGACAAGGTAGGCGAGGTTCTCTACAACCGCGGCGTCTACAACTCGCTGCTGATCGCGGAAGCCATCGCCACGGCTCAGAAGCTCACGGGCAAGAAGGCCGTGACCGGCGAGGACGTGCGCCGCGGCATGGAGAACATCAAGCTCGATCCGGCCCGCCTGAAGGAACTTGGCCTCGAAGGCTTCACCGACCAGCTCGTGCTCTCGTGCGCCGACCACAACGGCCACCGCCCCGCCTTCATGCAGGAATGGGATGGCACGAAGTGGGTGAAGATCTCCAACCCCATCGAGCCCCTGACCGACCGCGTGAAGGCTCAGCTCGATGCCGCTGCAAAGGACTATGCCGAGAAGAACGCCGGCTGGCCCAAGCGCACGGAAGCCTGCGACAAGGCGAGCTAGTCCAAGCGCATCGCGCACTCTCCTCCCCCACAAGCCTCGGGCTTGCCCGAGACTTGTCTTTGTCTGACGCAAGTCGGGAACACCCGACTTGCGGTGGGGAGGAGTGGGAGGTGGGGGTGTGAGCGCCAAGATCACAGAACGTGGCGCCGACACCCCCGCCCTGGCCCTCCCCACAAGAGGGAGGGAAATCGAGGAGGATCCTGTGATGACGAATGCCGCTCAGATGCAGCCGCTGCATAAACCGGACGCGGCTGAAACCGTTCTCGCCGTCAACAACATCGAGGTGGTCTATGACCACGTGATCCTCGTGCTCAAAGGCGTGTCGCTCACCGTGCCGAAGGGCGGCATCGTCGCTTTGCTTGGTGCCAATGGCGCGGGCAAGACGACGACCCTGAAGGCGATTTCCAACCTGCTCCACGCCGAGCGCGGCGAGGTCACCAAGGGCTCGATCGAGTTCAAGGGCGAGCGCGTCGACAAGCTCTCTCCCAACGAACTGGTGCGGCGCGGCTGCATTCAGGTTCTCGAAGGTCGCCACTGCTTCGGCCACCTCACGATCGAGGAAAACCTCCTGACCGGCGCCTTCACGCGCAAGGATGGCAACACCGCCATCCGCCACGATCTGGAGGCGATCTACGAATACTTCCCGCGTCTGAAGCAACGGCGCGCGTCCATGGCAGGCTACACCTCCGGCGGCGAGCAGCAGATGTGCGCCATCGGCCGGGCAATGATGTCTAAGCCGTCCATGATCCTGCTCGACGAGCCGTCCATGGGTCTCGCACCGCAGATCGTCGAGGAGATTTTCGAGATCGTGCGCATTCTCAATTCAAGCGAAGGCGTGTCATTCCTGCTCGCGGAACAGAACACCAATATGGCGCTGAAATATGCCACTTACGGCTATATTCTCGAAACAGGCCGTGTGGTGATGGACGGTCCTGCGCAGTCTCTGCGCGAGAATGAAGACGTGAAAGAATTCTATCTTGGCGTTTCCGAAGGAGACCGCAAGTCGTTCCGCGCTGTGAAGAGCTACAAGCGTCGTAAACGCTGGCTGGCATAAGTCCCACAGGAATGACCTGTCATATGCTTGACGTCATGGAGACGATATTCTTAGCATTTCCAGGACTGCGAACATACAGATTCCCAGTGCACATTTTCCACTTCTAGGGGGGCTTGCTAAAATGGACTTCGGACTCGCGATCAAAACCTGTTTTTCCAAATACGCCGACTTCACCGGCCGTGCTTCGCGGCCTGAATATTGGTGGTTCTTCCTGTTTTCGGTGATCGTCTACTTCGTCACCTCTTTCGTGGACGGCGCGATCGGCCTTCCCATTCTCAATGTGATTGCGATGCTTGCTCTGCTCCTGCCGAGTCTTGCCGTCGGCGCGCGCCGTCTGCACGACATGGACTATTCCGGCTGGTGGCTGCTGCTGGCGCTCGTTCCGGTCCTCGGAAGTATCGCTCTCATCGTCTGGTTCTGCATGCCGGGCACACCGGGCGCCAACCGCTTCGGTGAAGTTCCGGCTCAAGCACCTGCCCTGCCGAACACGCAGTCCGCCGCTTGATCAGGACAGCCGTGACGCACGTCTCCAGAGCATTTTTCGGCGAAGTGGATCCGGTCGCCGTTCAAAAATGCGGCCGAGCAAAGAAGAGAGCTGAATCCATGGATACGGAATCAGCTCTAGTCGTGCATGGCTGCACGTTGTGAAAGTCGATCAACGAGAGGAGTTCGATCCGTCACATGATAGACCATCACGATCATCTCGAGACGCGCGACCCGGCGGAACGGGAGGCCGATCTGTTTCGTCGCCTCCCGGATATCCTTCTTCGCGCTTCAGCTGCCCCGGCTTATGCGGAGAGGCTGAAGGGCATCGATGCGGCGAGCATCACGAACCGTGAAGCCCTGGCCACCCTCCCCGTGCTGCGCAAGGGCGAACTCTCGACGCTTCAGAAATCCGCCCTGCCCTTCGGCGGGTTCATTGCAGAGGCGCCTGGTTCATTCGGGCGGCTCTTCACATCGCCGGGGCCGATCTTCGAGGCGGAAGCTGCTGTAATCGACCCCTGGCGCGCGGCACGCGGGCTTTTCGCGGCGGGCTTTCGCCGTGGCGACATCGTGCTCAACACCTTCAGCTATCATCTGACGCCGGGCGGCTTCATCTTGGATTCCGGCGCGCGGGCGCTCGGTTGCGCGGTCATTCCCGCTGGTCCCGGCAACACCGAACAGCAATTCGAGCTGATTGAGGCCTATCGCCCGAATGCCTATTGCGGCACGCCGGATTTCCTGAAGATTCTGCTCGACAGCGCCGCGACCTCCGGCCGGAACCTTTCGTCCATCAAGCGAGCGCTCGTATCAGGCGCCGCCTTTCCGAAATCCCTGCAGGAGGAATTCGCAGAACATGGCGTCGAGGCCTTTCAGGCCTATGCCACGGCGGATCTCGGCTTCATCGCCTATGAGACCTCCGCCCGCGAAGGGCTCGTGGTCAACGAGGATATCATCGTCGAGATCGTGCGTCCTGGCACAGGCAATCCCGTCCCCGAGGGCGAGGTCGGTGAGATCGTCGTCACCACTCTCGATCCGCACCATCCCTTCATTCGCTTGGCGCTTGGTGATCTCACCGCTGCATTGCCCGGTTTGAGCCCATGTGGACGCACGAACATGCGGATCAAGGGCTGGATGGGCAGAGCCGACCAGGCGACCAAAGTAAAGGGCATGTTCGTGCGCCCCGAGCAGGTTGCGGAGATCGGCCGGCGGCATCCGCAGCTCGGACGTCTGCGCTTGCTCGTCGAGAGGGAGCGGGAAACCGACGTGATGACCCTCGTGGCAGAATGCGCAGGAGCCTCGGACGAGCTTGTCGCGGCCGTGACAGCTACACTTCATTCCGTCACTAAGCTCAAAGGCTCCGTCACTTTTGTCGCCCTGGGAACTCTTCCCAATGACGGCAAGGTCATCGTTGACGAGAGGACCTACGGTTAGAGCATCGTTGAATCCGGAAAACGGGGATCCCTATTCTCTGACGCGGACCTTCAGATCCGCACGATGCGTCAATATGCGGCCGACAAAGCTTGGCTTTTTTGGCGAGAATCAGAGATACCGTAGAAAAAGAAAGAGCACCCGGAGGGTGCTCTGAGGTGTCCGGCCGTAGGGGCAAAAAGGACCGGAGATGCCTAATAACGAACGTTTCCCGATTTAGTTCCAAAAATTCTTAAAAATTTTTATTCCTAGGCCGCGCCTCATTCAGGTCACCTTTCGGCGGTCTAGAGCTTAGCTTCCGTGGGGGCAAACACGGGCCGCGGCCGCGATCAGGATCCCAAAATGGGCCGGTCGCGGCCGTTTTATTGAGCACACCTCAAAAGACATAAGAAAAGGCCCGGGCTCAATCCCGGGCCTTCTCGTCACGGATACGACAGAACTCAGTAAGTGCCGAACTTGAAGTTCAGCTTGGCACGAGCCACGAAGAAGTCGTTGTCGTCATTCCCCACGTCAGGCGCGATGACATTAATCGGTGTCCCGCCGACAGGGGTGAACGTGCCGACGAACCCGCCATTGTTATCGTCGTCCTCGTCGAAGCTGAGCCACAATCCTTCCAGACCGAACGTGACTGCCGAGGACCCGAACCAGTTCACGGGCAGCGCCCACTCGACACCGCCGCCGACTGTCCATCCGGTATCATTATCCGTATAGGCAAGACCACCAGTGGCGTAGATCAAGACGCGGTCGAAAGCCACACCAGCGCGGGCGCGGACGGTGCCGAACCAATCCGACAGGTCATTGTTGAACTCGCCGGGCACGAATGTGCCAGCAGCCCCGGCCGGGACGAATCTCACTTCCTCGTCGTTATCGGTATCGGCCCATTGGATGTCGGTCTCAAGACCGATCACGAATGATCCGATTTGATAATTGTAGCCGATCTGAGCGCCGCCGACGAAGCCACCGTCGTTATTGTTGTCGAAAAACAACGTGCCCGGAACCGTGCCGCCTAGGACAACGGATTCTTCATCATCATTGCGCCAGCCCCAGCCCGCATTCACGCCGGCATAAAACCCCGTCCACGTGAAGATCGGAGCCGCCATAATCGGTGCTGGCGGCGCAGCACGCGCCGGCAGATCCGCGGCGGATGCTGCCGACGCAAGAAGCGCGGCGGATGCAGCTCCAGCCAGTAAACTAACAAGATATGTCCTCATAACCGCCATCCTTTGTGCGAGGGATAACCAGGACAGTTTATGGACCCGCTGCAAAATATGGCTATGACAGATCTGCAACACCCTGCAGTAGCGCGACAATTCTGAAAGATAAAAAAGTAGTACTACTTTTGAGACAACTACAGAGATTTACGCTTATATTCCTGAATATCGAAGATTTTCATCAGTTACTACAATAAATAATTTGACAAGTTCTTTACGATATGTCCCACTTACAGTGTTTTCGGATCACATCCGAAGGCGAGGAGAATCCTTACCCTGCCCTCCGGGCAGGGTTTTTTCTGGCAAGTCGTAACCAAGCGTAAGGCTCACCATTTTAAGAAGAGATGGCACGACACACTGTGCTCGCTGGTGAGCTTCGACCTAAATCGAACTACAGATCGCCGAGGATGAGCTGTGTTTGATCGGCACGGGCACCACTCTTCCGTTTCTTGGTAACGGAGGACGAAGCAGCATTGGTTTTCTGTCCCTGCGAACTCTTCCGCTCGGTCACTCGTGTCATCCTGGCCTTCGCGCGGTCCCGTGCAACGGCCTCGGGAGCCTCGGGATCATCGCTCAGCCACTTACCGCGCTTGATCACCTCGTTGACCCGCCCCTGATTGACCCCAAGCTCGAAGGCAATTTCCTGCTGGGTCATTTCCGTGGTCGCATGGAGTTCGAGAATGCGGCGGGCGAGATCAGGCGTCATCTTCCGACCGGCAATGCGCCGCGCCGGAGCCACCGAGCGTGTCACCCGGTCGCGTTCGCGCAACTTCTGCAGGATAGCAAGAGCCATATGCATGCCTTGCTCGCGAAGGGCATCCTCGAATTCCTTGAGCGTCGTCACCTTAGGCCCACTCCGGTCGATCAGAGAGCTCGGATTTTGAATCCTCGAGAAATTCAACGGTTAAGCTGATGCTTTGTTTCAGCCTGTGGTCCTTCAATCGTCGTCGGTGCTACATGGCCACGTCTTCGGGGCTGTGAGGCCTGTAGGGAGCTTCGTTTGCTCATCGCCGCAGGCCATGTCGATCTGCGCCTGCGTCAGGCCTTTGACAGCCGTCAGATCCGCACCACTCATCTGGGTCAGGTAAAGATAGGCCCCAGACATAGTCACATCCTGAAGCACCAAGCCTTCCAGTTGCGCCCGGGAAAGATTCGAATAGCTGAAATTGACGCCTCGCAGGTTCGTCTGCTGAAAGATCACGCGCGCCAACTCGGCCTTCGACATATCGGCACGTTCGAGATTGGCACCGCTGAAGTCCGAACGGTTCAATTCTGATTTCAGGAAGTTGGCGCCCGAGGCCTGAACCTTCGCAAAATTCGAGCGGTTCATGTCGGCGGAAGCGAAATTGGCTCCGGTCAATATGGCCTCGGCAAAGTTCGCTCGCCATCCAAGCGCCTTAGTAAAATCGGCTTTTGACAGATCGGCCTTCTCGAAACGGGCACGACTGATCTCCGTCTCACTGAGATTGGCTCCCGCCATTTTCGAACTGCCGAAATCGCTCGCGGTCAGGAGAGATCGCTGAAAGATCGTGCCGGTCAGGTCATCTCCGCTCAGCATGACGCGTGCCTTGGAGCACCCCGACCAATCGGCGCCAGGCCCTGGCGTGTCCTGGCACTTGGCTTCGGCCGTCCCGCCGAGGACCGCAAGCATCAACGCCGCTCCCGCTAGTCTGCGTATCTCTTTGCTTGGTGACCGTGTGCGCACCTTCCAGCAATGAGGTCTCATGTGCTCCTCTTCGATTGCGGAATTGAAACTTGTCGTAGATGTAGGTCTCGCCGCTTTGCGGGGGAGCCCCATCCAAGGAATATCAGACGCGCCATGGCTCGACTCGATGCAGACTGGACTTAACGCATTTACGGCCTAGCTTATGCCACGGAACTGGGGAGTTATATCATGCGTCAGAGAATGATCTTTTCTCTTCTTGGCTTGGCCGGACTGACACTGGGTGGATGTTCGATGTCCCCTGCCCCTCAGGGTGTGCTGCCGCGCGCGGACATCCCTCCGCCTCCATCCGCGACAGGCTCTGTGCCGAACCGCGCCGCCGCGGGCCCGACCACAAATGCGCAGCAGCCTCAGCGTCGGGGTTTAAGCGTGCCTGACCGGCTTGTGCCTCGGCGCCCGGCTGCGAAGCCCTGAGCATCGACCAAAGACAGATTAGTGGAAGATCCGAGGCCCCGAGAGGGGCCTTTTTCATGGCGAAGCGCCGGCGGAGCTACCTCGAGGTGCGCCAAAGCACAGCTGTCGCCACTGTGACGCTTAGTGGTATATGACGTTACGGAATGCATAAGGGGGAGAATCTCATGACCTGGAGCGACGCCTCGGCCTTGCTCGATCGAATGACGTGGCTCGATGGATTGGCATGGCTGGGGGCCATTCTCGCCATCACCGGCAGCGCCATGCGCACGATCATTCCCCTGCGCTGCATCGGCATTGCCACGAACGCGGTGTCGCTCACCTATGCGGTGTTCATGCGGGCGTATCCGAGCATCACGGTCAACCTGATCCTCCTCCCCCTCAACACGGTGCGGCTCTACCAGATGATCCGCCTGATCCGTCAGGTGAAGCAGGCATCGAAAAGCGATCTGTCCATGGAGTGGCTCAAGCCATTCATGACCCGCCGCAAGGTGAAAGCGGGAGAGATCCTGTTCGCGAAAGGCGATAGCGCCACCTGCATGTTCTATACTCTCTCCGGCCGCTACCGCCTGAAGGAACTCAACATCGAGCTGCTGCAGGGACAGGTCGTGGGCGAGATGGGCTTCATGTCACCCGAGAACAGGCGTACCCAGACTCTCGAATGCCTGGACGACGGCGAAGTGCTGAACATCTCCTATGACGAGGTTCGCGAGCTCTATTTCCAGAATCCCGAATTCGGCTTCTACTTCCTGCGCCTGACGAGCGAGCGCATGTTCAAGAACATGGAGATGATGGAAGCAGAGATCGCGCGGCTGAAGAGTGCGACAGCAGAGCCCCAGTTCCTTCGCCAAGTGGTCTCAGCTTAGAATGCCTCAAAAAAGCATCCAGTTTAGAAGACTTATAAGTTATTGTTTTAACTCATATTTTCCTTGACCGAACATCACCATCATGGTTCTTGCAGCCCATCCAGGACAGACCTTGAATCTGTTCGTTTTGGTGAAGGATCTTGATGATGCTGACGATGAAATTTGCGCGCAGCCTTGCGTTCGGCGCTGCGGCTCTCGGGACTTTGGCCGGTTCCACGATCTCCGCCTCCGCCGCGGAGGCGCTGAATATCTATACGACCCGCGAGCCGGGCCTCATCAAGCCGGTCCTCGATGAGTTCACCAAAGAAACGGGTATCCAGGTCAATACGATCTTCATCAATAACGGCCTCGAGGAGCGCATCCGCACCGAGGGCGAGAACAGCCCGGCGGACATCATCCTCACCGTCGATATCGGCCGCCTGCAGGCCGCCAAGGACTATGGCGTGACGCAGCCGGTGAAGTCGGAAGCGCTCGAGAAGGTGATCCCTGCGGCCTACCGCGATCCGGAAGGTCACTGGTTCGGTATCGCGCTGCGCGCCCGTGTGGTCTACGCCTCCAAAGACCGCGTGAAGCAGGACAAGATCACTTATGAAGAACTCGCCGACCCCAAGTGGAAGGGCAAGATCTGCACCCGCTCGGGCCAGGCGCTCTACAATGTCAGCCTGTTTGCCGCCGCTATCGCTCACATGGGCGAGGCGAAGGCCGAGGAATGGCTGAGGGGCGTGAAGGCGAACCTCGCCAAGAAGCCGTCGGGCGGCGATCGCGAACAGGCCAAGGACATCCTGGCCGGCGTCTGCGACATCGGCATCGGCAACACCTACTACGTGTCGCTCATGCGCAACGGCAAGGACGAGGAGCAGAAGAAGTGGGGCGAGGCGATCAACGTGATCCTGCCCACCTTCCAGGGCGGCGGCACCCACGTGAACGTCTCCGGTCTTGCTCTCGCCAAGCACGCGCCGAACAAGGCGAATGCCCTGAAGTTCATGGAGTTCATGGTCTCCGATGACTCGCAGCGCATCCATGCCGAGGCCAATTCCGAATACCCGGTGAAGGCGGGCATTCCGATCCATCCGACCATCGCCTCCTTCGGCGAGCTTAAGGCGGACAACGTGCCGATTGCGGAGATCGCCAAGCTGCGTAAGAAGGCCAGCGAACTGGTCGACAAAGTCGGCTTCGACCAATAAGGCTTTAAAAGCAGTTTTTGAAGCTGCCCCACTCATAGGAGGCGCTGCCGGCAACGGCGGCGCCATTTCCCATTGAAAGCAACCACAGACGCATCGCCTTTCTTCCACTTCGGCCCCTGGCGCGCGGCCAAGCGCATCCCGTGGTGGCTCTCCACCGCCGTGGCGGCGGTGGGGCTGCTCGTGTTCATGCCCATCGCGGCGCTGATCGGGATCGCGATGGAGGGAGATGCGGAAATCTGGCCTCATCTGATCCAGAATGTACTGCCTGCGAGCATCGTCGATACGCTGGCGCTGCTCGCAGGCATCGCCGTCGTCGCAGGCTCCATGGGCATCACATCTGCCTGGCTCGTGACGGCGCATCGCTTTCCCGGCCGCAATATTCTCGTGTGGCTTCTGCCCTTGCCGCTTGCCGTGCCGACCTACATCACGGCGTATATCTACGTGGAGCTTTTCGACTCCGCGGGCCTTGTGCAGATGGCGTTGCGCGATCTCATGGGCTGGAAATCACGTTCCGATTACTGGTTTCCGGAAGTCCGCTCGCTTTACGGCTGCGTCATCGTAATGTCGGCCGTGCTCTACCCTTATGTGTACATCGCCGCACGTGCGATGTTCCTGACGCAGAGCGCGAGCATGCTGGAAGTGGCCCGCGTGCTCGGCGCAAGCCGCCTCAAGCTCTTCCGCGTCATCGCGCTTCCCCTCGCCCGCCCAGCGCTTGCCGTCGGCCTGTCGCTGGCGTTGCTTGAAGCGTTGAACGACATCGGCGCGAGCGAATATCTTGGCGTGCGCACCCTCACCGTCTCCGTCTACAACACATGGCTCAATCGCGGCAGCCTTGCAGGCGCAGCACAGATCGCCTGCGTGATGCTCGCTTTTGTCGTCGCACTGATCCTGATCGAGCGCTATGGCCGCAAGGATCGGCGCTATGCCACCTCTGCAAAGCGCTCACGGGTCGTGCATCCGGCACCGCTCTTCGGTGGGCGCGCATGGCTCGCGACAGTGCTCTGCAGCATTCCGGTCGTTCTCGGCTTCGCCCTGCCGCTTGCCTTCCTGATGCGCGAGATCCTGCGCGGCAACCTCGTCGATCAGTTTGATGTGGAATTTCTCGAACATCTCCTGACGACTGTGGGGCTCTCAGTCACCGCTACTCTCGCGGTGCTGGCGTTGGCGACCCTGCTCGTCTCCGCCGCACGCATCGCCAAATCCCCACTCACGAAGAGCACCCTGTTCGTGGCAGGCCTCGGCTACACGGTGCCCGGCACCGTTCTGGCCCTTGGCCTCATGACGCCGCTGGTGAAGATCGACTCGCTGATCGGCACGCTCTGGCGCAACCTCACGGGTGAGCGTCTCGGCCTGCTCATCATGGGAACGGCAGGCGGCATCATCATCGCCTATGTACTGCGCTTCCTGTCGATTGCCACGGGCTCGCTCTCGGCAGGGCTTGA
This sequence comes from Microvirga medicaginis, assembly GCF_052658925.1. Lineage (NCBI taxonomy): Bacteria > Pseudomonadati > Pseudomonadota > Alphaproteobacteria > Hyphomicrobiales > Methylobacteriaceae > Microvirga > Microvirga medicaginis. Next base: position 70,592 of record NZ_JBQWEL010000016.1, read on the forward strand.
TCGCGTTTCGCCCAGTCTCGAAGATGCTGCGCGCACGCTGGGCGCGTCGCGGAAGGAAATGGTCTGGCACATTCAGATCCCGCTGATGCGCCCTGCGCTCGCCAGCGCCGCGCTTCTGATCTTCGTGGACTGCATCAAGGAGTTGCCGGCAACTCTGCTGCTGCGGCCGCTCAACACGGAGACGCTGGCAACGCAGGTCTATACATATGCCTCGCGCGGCCGCTTCGAAGATGGCTCGCTTGCAGCTCTCCTCATCGTGCTGATCGGCCTCATTCCGGTGATCCAGCTCGTCCGCAGCGCCGAGGCGCGCCCGAAGGCGGTGGAGACGGAACCATCCTCCGGCTCATAAAAGAAAAGCGGCCATAAAGGCCGCTTTTCCATGCTGTTTTAGAGCCCACACCCTCATCCTGAGGAGGATCGCGGGAGCGATCCGTCTCGAAGGAGGCTCCAGTGCTCTCTGGAAACGCCTCGGACTTCGAGACGCTACGCTCCTCAGGGTGAGGCTTAGGACGGTTCGGCTCAAGCCGCCTGCTTGCCGTTCAGAGCAACCTTAAACTCGGCTTGCGTCTTGGCCTTGATCTCATCGACCGTCACGCCATCGGCGAGCTCGATCAGGGTCATGCCGGTGCCGCCCTTCTTATCGATGGTGAAGACACCGAGATCCGTGATCACGAGGTCGACCACGCCGGCGCCCGTCAGCGGCAGAGAACAGGCCTTCAGCAGCTTCGGCTCTTCCGAACCGTCCTTGCCCTTGGCAACGTGCTCCATGACCACGACCACGCGCTTCACGCCAGCCACGAGGTCCATGGCGCCGCCCATGCCCTTCACCATCTTGCCGGGGATCATCCAGTTGGCGAGATCGCCATTCTCCGCCACCTGCATGGCGCCGAGGATCGACAGATCGATATGGCCGCCGCGGATCATCCCGAAGGAATCGGCGCTTGAGAAATAACTCGTGGTCGGCAGCTCGGTGATCGTCTGCTTGCCGGCATTGATGAGGTCGGCATCTTCCTCGCCCTCATACGGGAAAGGCCCCATGCCGAGCATGCCGTTCTCCGACTGGAGCTGCACATGCACGCCCTCGGGAATGTAGTTCGACACGAGCGTCGGAATGCCGATGCCGAGATTCACGTAGTAGCCGTCGCGCAGTTCCTTGGCCGCGCGGGCGGCCATCTGTTCACGGGTCCAGGCCATCAGAGGGTCTCCTCGCGCTTGCGGGTGGTGCGCTGCTCAATGCGCTTGACCGGGTTCGGCACATGCACAAGGCGTTTCACGAAGATGCCCGGCGTGTGGATGCAATCCGGATCGATCTCACCAGCCGGAACCAGATGCTCCACCTCGGCGATGGTGAGGCGCGATGCGGTGGCCATCATCGGGTTGAAGTTGCGGGCCGTCTTGCGGTAGACGAGGTTGCCCTCGGTGTCGCCCTTGAAAGCATGGACGATGGAGATATCGGCGAAGAGGCCGGTTTCCATGACGTATTTCTCGCCATTGAACTCGCGCACTTCCTTGCCCTCGGCGATCAGGGTGCCGACGCCGGTCTTGGTGTAGAAGGCCGGAATGCCGGCGCCGCCGGCGCGGATGCGCTCGGCCAACGTGCCCTGCGGGTTGAACTCGAGCTCGAGCTCGCCGGACAGGTACTGCTGAGCGAAAGTCTTGTTCTCGCCCACGTAAGAACTGATCATCTTCTTGATCTGGCGGGTCTCCAGGAGGCGGCCCAGGCCGGCGCCATCGATGCCCGCATTGTTGGAGATGAAGGTGAGATCCTTCGCCCCCGAATCACGGATCGCCTCGATCAGCGTCTCTGGGATTCCGCAGAGGCCGAAGCCTCCGGCCATGATGGTCATGCCATCCTTCACAAGCCCAGCCAGCGCGGTCCGCGCATCGCTGTAAACCTTATTCATCAACGATTCCTCCTAGGGCTATGCCTGCCCTTCAAGGTCCTGAAACAAGTTCGGGCTGCACCCTGCAACTTGGCCTCAATTTAGACAATCCCTTCCTATGGATATATGAGAACAATTGATTATTCGGCCCCGCCGCCCACAGGCTGCCGCTCAGCCATCCCTTGCGGGGCGGGGCACAAGGTTTAAACACTACACTCATGTCTCGCCGCGTCGCCTTTTTCATTGCCTTGATTGCGTTTGCCCTCATCGGGGCGGCCGCGGTTCCCTGGACCTTCAGGGAGAACGGCCTTTCGTCTGCCCTCTCCAACCATATGAAGGAGCGCTACGGTCTCGACCTGACGGTCGAAGGGCGCAGTGTCTTCGCCGTGCTTCCCATTCCCCGGGTCAAGTTCGAGAATGTGACAATCCGCTTTCCCAACCAGGCGCTTACGGCCGAAGGCGGAACCCTCCGCGGCGAGATCCGCGTACTTCCCCTCCTGCTCGGACGGGTCGAGCTGTCCGATTTCGAGCTGAGCGACAGCAAGATCACGGCCTCCGCCCAGGCGCTGCAGGACGTGAAATGGACCGAGGTTTTCCAGAGCCGCTCCAGGGCCCTGCATGCCCGCCGCCTGATCCTCAACAGTTCTTCCATTCACTGGTCCGATCTGAAGGACGCGGATCTCGACATTGCGGAACTCGTGATCCGCTGGGTGGGCGAGAACGAGCCTCTGACCGTCTATGGCAATGGCCTGTGGCGGGATGCGCGTGTGGTGATCGAGGAGGCCTCCGTCCATCCGGATCGGCTCGCTTCCGGCGATATCAGCCCGGTCGAGCTGACCATCGCCGCCCCCACGGCTCGTCTGAGCCTCAAAGGCGAAGCGCAGCTTGGTCCCAATCCCAGCATGACGGGCGAAGGCTCCATTAAGGCCACCTCCGTGCGCGACTTCACCCGCTGGAGCGGTGTGAAGCTGCCCTTCGGCTCCCTGATCCAGGCCTTCTCGGTCCAGGGCGACTTTTCCATGGATCGTCGACGCCTGTCTTGGCCCTCGGCGGCCGTCGCGCTGGGCAGGGACACGCTGGAGGGCACGATGGCGGTTCGCTTCGATACCGAACGCCCCATCATAACAGGCACCCTCGCAGCGGACGACCTGAACCTCGCGAATTTCTTCGCCCCCTTTGCGCAGACCCGCACCTCCTCCGGCTCCTGGAGCGAGGAGGATCTCGATCTTGCGCATGTCACGGGCAGCGATCTCGACCTGCGTCTCTCGGCGGCGTCGGCCCGCCTGGGGCGCCTGCGCGTCGAGGACATGGCCGCCAGCGTTCTCGTGCGCCCCGGCGAGATCGAAGCCTCCATCGGACGTGCCGGCTTTCATGACGGCAGCCTGAAGGGCCGTCTGTCGCTTACCACCGTCGGTGGTCAGACCGAATTCAAAAGCCAGGGCACCTTCTCAGGCGTCGAAATCGGGCCCTTCCTGAGCAACGTCGGCGAGCCGCGTTGGATCACGGGCCGCGCCCAGGGGCAATTCGCTTTCGAGGGTAAGGGACGAAACCCGATCGAGGTGGTCCAGCAGGCGCAGGGCCGCAGCTCGATCACTGTCCGGAAGGGCGAGCTGGTCGGCATTGCTCTCGGCGATGCCCTCAAGCGCGTGGAAAAGCACCCTCTCCTCGCCTCTCTCAACTGGAAGGGCGGCCGCACGCCATTCCAGGAAGCGCAGGCGCAGATCGTCATCCAGGATGGCGTCGGCGAGGTGACGGAGGGCAAGCTCACATCGACGGATGTGGTCGCCGAGCTCAAGGGTCAGGTCCTGATGGTGGATCGCACCCTCAACCTGAAGGCGGAGGTCTCGGCGGCGGGCACCGAACCGCCTCCCGCCATCGCCTTCGATATCAACGGCGGATGGGACAACATCAGCGTCATGCCCGATGCCCGCTCCCTGATCGAGCGGTCGGGAGCCGCGAAGGCCCTTCTCCCCGCCCGTGTGGCCCCGAACGAACAGGGGCCGCAGGCGATCGCTCAGTGAGCGTTGCGCCGGGAGCGCAGCACCGAGCGCTTGCTGATCAAGGTGGCTGAAATCACACCGAGCGTCACGAGACCAATGAGAATGGTCGAAGCGGCGTTAATCTCCGGCGACAGGCCCAGCCGGACCTGGCTGTAGATCTTGATCGGCAGCGTCGTTGCGCCCGGACCCGTGTTGAAGCTCGCGATCACGAGATCGTCGAGCGACAGGGTAAAGGCCAGCAGGAAACCTGCGACAATGGAGGGGGCGATCAGCGGCAGCGTCACGGCGAAGAACGTGCGCAGCGGCGGAGCACCGAGATCCATCGCGGCTTCCTCCAGCGAACGGTCGAAGGTCATGAGACGCGACTGCACCACCACCGTAACGAAGCACATGGTCAGCGTGGTGTGAGCGAGCGTGATCGTCCAAAAGCCGCGGTCGAGATCAATCGCGACGAAAAACAAGAGCAGCGAGAGGCCGGTGATGACCTCCGGCATGACCATGGGCGCATAGACCATGCCGGTGAACAGCGTACGGCCGGGGAAGCGTCCATAGCGGGTGAGCGCCAGGGCCGCGAGCGTGCCGAGCACCGTCGCCATGCCGGCAGAGAGCAAGGCGATGCGCAGCGTCACCCAGGCTGCTTCCATCAGCGCCTCGTTGCGGAAGAGTGCCGCGTACCACTGAGTCGAGAACCCGCCCCAGACGGTGACGAGCCGCGAGCCGTTGAAGGAATAGACGACGAGCAGCAGGATCGGCAGGTAAAGGAACGCAAATCCCAACACCAGCGACGTGACATTGAAGAGGCTCAGGCGCCGGTTCATGGCCGCGTCTCCACGCGCCGTGCCTCCACATCGCGATAGATCACGATCGGCACGACAAGGATGATGAGGAGCAGAATGGCAACGGCGGAGGCCAGCGGCCAGTCGCGGTTGGAGAAGAACTCGCTCCAGAGCTGACGGCCGATCATGAGCGTCTCGGATCCGCCCAGCAGGTCCGGGATCACGAACTCGCCCACGGCCGGGATGAAGCAGAGAAGCGAGCCCGCGATGATGCCCGGCATCGCGAGCGGCACGGTGATCGTCCAGAAGGAGCGCCAGGGCGTCGAGCCGAGATCGAGCGCCGCCTCCAGGAGCGTGTCGTCCATCTTCTCCAGCGTCGCGTAGAGCGGCAGCACCATGAAGGGCAGATAGGCATAGACGATGCCGATATAGACCGCCCATTCCGTGTTGAGGATCTCGATGGGCTCAGAGATGAGCCCAAGGCTCATGAGCCCCTGCGTGAGCAGGCCTTCAGGCTTCAGGATTGCGATCCACGCATAGATGCGGATGAGGAAGCTCGTCCAGAACGGCAGGATGACGAGGGCAACCAGCAGCGAGCGGTGCCGCTCCGGCGCGCGCGCCATGCCATAGGCGATAGGAAAGCCCACGAGCAGCAACAGGATCGTCGAGAGCGCCGCAATGCGCACGGAGGAGAGGGTTGCGCGGAAATAGAGATCGTCCTCGACCAGAAGCTCGAAATTCTCCAGATCGAGCGCGCTGAGGAAAGCCGCGATATCGCTCCACTCGAAAACCGGCTTGTAGGGCGGCTGGGCGACGGCGGGATCCGAGAGGCTGATCTTGAGCACGATCAGGAACGGCACGAGGAAGAACACGCCGAGCCACAGATACGGCGCAGCAGGCACCAAAGCCGCACTCAGCCTCTTCGTGAAGGAACGCTCTTTCATGGCTATTCCGCCAGGATCACCGCCGCGCCCGGCGCGAAGGTGACATAAACCTGCTCGTCCCAGTCGATGGGGTTTTCCACGAAACGGGACACGTTCGCGCAGGAGACGCGCAGGATCTCGCCGGTGGCAAGCCTGATCCGGTAGACGGTCCAGTCGCCGAGATAACCGATATCCCACACCTCGCCGGCGAGCACGTTCACGGCCTCAGGCCCCGGCTTTCCGCGCCGCACGACCATCTTCTCAGGGCGCACGGCAATGGCGACGGCTTGGCCGGAATGCAGCACCTCGTCGGGATCATCGATGGTGAGCGGCATCTCGGCGGAAGCGGTCCTCACGCGCCAGAGACCGTTCTCCTGGCCCATCACATGGCCTTCCAGGATGTTCACGTCGCCGACGAATTCCGCAATGAAGCGGGTCTTCGGCTGCTCGTAGATTTCGCCGGGGGTCGCGACCTGGGCGATGCGGCCATGGTCCATGACCGCGATCCGGTCGGCCATGGTCATCGCTTCTTCCTGGTCATGGGTGACGACCACGAAGGTCATGTTCAGATCGTGCTGGATGTCCATCAGCTCGAACTGGGTTTCCTCACGCAGCTTCTTGTCGAGGGCGCCGAGCGGCTCGTCGAGGAGGAGCACCTTCGGCTTCTTGGCAAGGGCGCGGGCCAGTGCGACGCGCTGGCGCTGGCCTCCGGAGAGCTGGCTAGGGTAGCGTTTGGCGAGCTTTTCGAGCTGTACGAGGCGCAGCATCTCTTCCACACGGGCGGCAATCTCGGACTTCGGCAAACCGTCCTGCTTCAGGCCGAAGGCAATGTTCTTCTCCACGCTCATATGAGGGAAGAGCGCATAGGACTGGAACATCATGTTCACGGGGCGGCGGTAAGGCGGCACGCCGGCGAGATCCTGCCTGGCGAGGGTAAGGCGGCCCTCGGTCGGATCTTCAAAGCCTGCGAGCATCCGCATCAGGGTCGTCTTGCCGCAGCCGGAGGGGCCGAGCAGGCAGAAGAACTCGCCCTCGAAGATATCAAGCGTCAGGTGATCGACCGCTACGGTCTCGCCGAAACGCTTCGTCACGTTCTCGAAGCGGATCAGCGGCTTGGCGTTGGGATCGGCCCAGGGGGAGAAGGTGCGGCGCACGGCGCCGACTGAAGCGGAAGCAGACTGGCGGAGGGGTGGAGGCAAGATTTCTGAACTTCACCTGAGGGAGAAAACCTGCCGCGCAAGCTATGATGTTCGGCGCGGAAGAACAACAACTTAAAACCCGGATTTCCACCACCTCGGCAGCAGGTGCAAGTCCCATGACTTCCTGTGGGATTTGGCTCGGAGGATCTTGAAGCCGGAGGGCAAAGGATTTATCTCCCTCACATAATTAGTATTCTATCAATATGGACACTAACGAAACTCAGCCATGACAGCGAAAATGATGTTTTCCGAGGAGCTGTGGAAGGTCAGCCGGAAGATGCGGACCCTGTTCGACGCCCGGGTCCGCACCGAAGGCCTCACCCTGTCCCGGGCTCGCGCGCTGATTCTCCTCGGTAAAAAGGATTGCATGACCCAGACGGAGCTGGCCGATGCCCTGGAGATCGAGGGACCAACCCTCGTTCCCCTCCTCGACGGATTGGAGAAGCAGGGTCTGATCGAACGCCAGCCCGTCGATGGGGACCGGCGCGCGAAGCAGATCGCCCTGACGTCGGCAGGCCAGGAGCAGGCCGCTCACGTCAATGGCCTCGTCAAGGCGTTCCGCAGCGATGTTCTGAAGGACGTCAGCGAAGATGACCTAAAGGTGGCCATCCGCGTTTTCCATACCATGACCCGGAACATGGAAGCTGCGAGCTGACGGTGGTGCATTTCCTATGACAGCGGTTCCCAGCAATCGCACGAGCGATATCCCGTTGCCTGATGCCAAGAGCTCAGAGACGGTACCTCCCTCTGAGCCTTCGGAGCGTCAGGAGCCGCAGGCGCCGCCCTCCCCTCCGGCGGCGCCTGCCCCGATGCCTTTGCATCGCGCTTTTCTCTACTTTCTCACGTCGGTGCTTCTGTCCCTGACTCAAGGTCTCGGAATGAACCTGATCACGGCGAACCTGCCGCAGATTCAGGGGAGCCTCGGCGCGACGACGAACGAATCCATGTGGCTGGTGGCCGCCTACCTGGCGCCGAATGTCAGCCTCTCCGTCATTCTCATCAAGGTGCGAAATCAGTACGGATTGCGCAATTTCGCCGAACTCGGAATCCTGGGCTTCGTGCTTGTTGCGGCGATGCATCTGTTCGTGAACGACATGCAATCGGCGCTGATCGTCCGCTTCTTCAGCGGCATCGTCGCGTCGCCGATGTCGTCGCTGGCCTTCCTGTACATGCTCGAGCCGCTGCCTCAGCAGAAAAAGCTGAATCTCGGCCTCAGCCTCGCGCTGACGAATACGACCCTCGGAGCCCCTATCGCCCGTCTGATCGCACCTGCTCTGCTCGAAATCGGCGAGTGGCATGGCCTCTATCTGCTGGAAGCCGGACTCGCGATGATGGCGTTCGCGGGCGTATATACGCTGCCGCTGACCGCTCCGCCCCGCGCCAAGGTGATTCACTGGCTGGACGTCGTCAGCTACATCTTCCTGGCCATCGGCTTCGGCCTCACGGCCATGGCTTTGACCGTCGGTCGGTTCTACTGGTGGTTCGAGGCTCCGTGGCTTGGCGGCATGTTCGCCTGTGCGATCGCAGCGCTGACCGTTGCCGTCCTTATCGAGCTCAACCGAGAAAGCCCGTTCCTGGACATCCGCTGGCTGACGAGCAAGGAAACGCTTCACTTTGCAGGCGTGCTTCTGCTGTTCCGGTTTGCCCTGTCTGAGCAGACCAGCGGCGCTTACGCCTTCTTCCAGGCTCTTGGCCTTCAGAACGAGCAGTTGGGCACGCTGGCTTGGGTGATCCTGGGCGGCAGCATCGCGGGCGGTCTTGTCTGCGCCGCGTTCCTCAAGACCGGACGCGAGCCGCTGTTCCATATGGTCGCCCTCTGTTTCCTGACCATCGGCGCCTACGTGGACAGCCAAGCCACCAATCTGACACGACCGGAAGAGATGTATGTCAGCCAGGCGCTCATCGCGATGGCGGGTACGCTCTTCCTGCCGCCAGCCATGGCGGCAGGCATGGTGTCGGCGCTGAAGAGAGGGCCGAACTATATTCTCAGCTTCATCGTCGTATTCCTGGCCACCCAGAGCCTTGGCGGATCGCTCGGATCGGCGGTGTTCGGCACCTTCGTCACATGGCGGGAGAAGTTTCACTCCGCTGCCTTAGTCGAGCACATCACGCTTACGAATCCCATCGTCGCCCAGCGCGTCAGCCAGCTGACGGCTGCTTATGGCCGGGTCTTGACGGACAAGTCTCTGCTGAACGCGGAGGGCTTGGCACTGCTCAGCCAGCAAGCGACGAGAGAGGCCTATGTCCTGGCCTATAACGACGCCTTTCTGGTCATCGCCGTCCTGTCCGGTGTCGCTCTTGCCATGCTGACGATCCACGTCGCGGTTCTTGCCATCGGTCGAAGGCTTTCTCCTGCCCCTCAACCCTCTGCCAGCTAAAGCTCATCTCGATTGACACACATGTTCAAACTGTTCCGATCCACCGCCTCGATTGCAGCTCTGATCCTCGGCATCGCCGGCATCATTCTGATTCTCTACGCTTGGCGCCTGCCGCCGTTCACGAGTTCGGTGCAAACCACTGATAACGCCTATGTGCGTGGGCAGGTCACGATCATCAGCCCGCAGCTCGCAGGCTATGTGGCCGAGGTGGCCGTGCAGGATTTCCAGCGCGTGAAGGCCGGACACCTCCTGGTGAAGATCGATGACCGCATCTTCGAGCAGAAGCTGAAGCAGGCAAAAGCAACGCTCGCGAGCCAGCAGGCGGCTCTCGCGAATTCCGAACAAAAGCGCTTATCCGACGAAGCCCGCATCGCATCGAGCGAAGCCCAGGTCGCGAGCGCGCAGGCAGCCCTGACGGCAGCGGAGGCAAACTGGAATCGCATCGAGCCGCTTCTGGAACGAGGCGTGACGACACAAAGCCAGGCCGATCAGGCCCGTGCCACGTTCGACCAGGCGACGGCAGCCCTCCACCAGGCCGAAGCCGCGCAGGAAGTGGCCCGCCAGGATCTGGCCTCGACCCTTGTCAATCGCCAATCCCTCGAAGCTGCCGTGCAGGGCGCCGAGGCCGCGGTTCACCTTGCTGAGATCGACCTCCAGAACACGCGCATCGTAGCTCCGCAGGACGGCCGCCTGGGCGAGGTTGGCGCGCGCGTCGGGCAATACGTCGCCGCCGGCACGCAGCTCATGGCCCTCGTGCCCGAGAAGGTCTGGATCATCGCCAACTTCAAGGAAACGCAGCTTGCCGGGATGAAGGTCGGCCAGCCGGTGACCTTCACCGTCGATGCCCTTCAGCATGCCGAACTCACTGGCCATATCGAGCGCTTCTCGCCGGCAGCCGGCTCGGAATTCAGCGTCCTCAGAGCCGACAACGCTACCGGCAATTTCACGAAGGTCGCCCAGCGCGTTCCCGTGCGCATCGCCATCGATCCGGACCAGCCGCTCGCAGAACGCCTTTCACCCGGCATGTCGGTGGTCGTGAGCACCGATACGGCGGCGGGTGTTTCCGGTGTTCCGTCGACTGGAGTGACCTCACAAGCCCAAAATCCGAATGAACAACCTTAGCCTCCTCATAAGCCTAAGCCCGTCATCGTTTTTAAGACGGTTACGCTGGAACAACCATCGGTCCTCCTCGTTCCGGAAGCATCGGCAGAAGGAGTTTCCAGATGCCCGACACACCCGATACCAAGCACGACCCGATCTCCAGCGGCAGCCCTAAGGCCCATACGCCCGGTCGCAAGGGTGGCAATCCCGTTCAGAATGCGGAAAAGTGGGGCGGCGGATCGAAAGGATCGAAGGGTCCGGCGACCTCCACCGACAAGCACAACCCCAATTCCAGCGCAAAGTCTTAAATCGCCGGAGATTGGCGCCTATCGCTTGGGAAGACGCGGGGCACCTGCGATGACCAAGGAGGTTCGCCATGAGCACAAACGGTCTCGAAGTCTTTGATAAAACTCTTCACACCACAAACACTTGGCTCAAGGAAATCATGGAGATTCTGGGCCCGGACCGGCATGTCGCCTGGCATGTGCTGGGGGCGGTCCTGCGAGCTGTGCGTGATCGGATCCCCTTAGAACTGTCTGCGCATCTCAGTGCCGAGCTGCCTCTTCTTGTGCGTGGCCTTTTCTATGACCAGTGGCACCCCGCGACGGCACCGGAGCGCTATCGTTCGCTCGACGAGTTTCTCCAACACGTCGACACCAACTTGAGATCGACCCGGCCGGTCGATCCGGAAGACGCAGTCCGGGCTGTCTTCACCGTCCTGACACGACACCTCCCCGACGGCCAGCTGGAAAAAGTGCGGCATGCCTTGCCGGAAGATGTTCGGGCCATCTGGCCTGAGAGATCTTCGCTCGGAGACAGGACCCGGGTCGAACTCGAAATCGACGAAAACCGTCTCGCCAGGGAAGCTTAAGCCATTGGACGCGAGCCATGGAGGGATGTCATGAAGCCCGGCACGGAACAGAGGCCCGACGTTGCGAGTGGCCCGGATAAAGCGCAACCCGGTGAAGGCCACCTTCCCGAACTCGAGACTGAACGACAGGCGGAGTGGCATGTCAAAGATGGCGGCCTCTTCGTTCTACGCCTCGATCGCACGACCGGCGAATGGTCCGGCGAGCAGAGAGGCCCGGATAGCGCTGGCAGCAGCAATCCTCTCTCGCCGCATGAAGTCTCCCTCATGGCTCGCGCCCATGATCTACGCTTCAAGGATGGAACGCGGGCAGGCTAGCAAGCGCAGCTGAGGAGATGAGGCCAGAGCAGCATGCGCTCGAGGAGAGTTTCTATCGCGAATGCGCCCGCCTGCTCGATGCGGTGCATACCTATAAGCCTTGGATCGGACGTCCTCCGAACCGCTGGAACAACCGGCATCCTGGCAACGGCCGCTTCCCAGGCTTTGGGACCATTCGCCTCTATGCATCGAACCACATTCACGTCTCGTTGCGACAGCCGGTGGTTCTAAACCGGGTCTGCCGGTCGGTGGAGGAGGTCTATGATCTTCTGCGCCGCCTGAAGCTGAAAAAGCCCAAGCAATAAAAAAAGCCCGGCTTGAAGCCGGGCTGAAGTTGTTTGGAGGTTGGTCTCGGGAGGGTCGTCTCAGTGGCCGCCGGCACCTGCGGGTGCCGCACGCGGTTTCTTGATGAAAGGCAAGGCGAGGACCAGTCCTAAGAACAGCACGGTCAGCAGCAGGAACACGTCCGCGAAGGACATGACCATGGCTTCGCGCCGAACCATGTTGGACAGGGTCTTGATCGCAGCCGAGCTCGCATCCGTGCCGAGGGACTGGAACTTCAGGGTCATGGAGTTCAGCGTCTCGACTGCCGTGGAGCGGCCCCAGTTCACGTTCTCGCGCAACCGCTGGAGATGAAGATCCAGGCGGTTGTTGAGAATCGTGTTGATGAGCGCCAAGCCCACCGCCCCGCCCAAGTTGCGGGTGAGGTTGTAGAGGCCCGACGCATTCTTGATGCGCTCCGGCGGCAATGTGCCGAGCGCGATGTTGTTGATCGGCACCATGCAGATCATGAGACCAATGCCGCGGAAGATCTGGGGCAGGAAGAGTTCCCAGAAATCCCAGTCCTTGGTCAGACCGCTCATCATCCAGGTACCGAAGGCGAAGGCGGTGAAGCCGATGCCCATCATGATGCGCGGGTCCATCTTGCGGGACAGGATGCCTGCGACCGGAGCCATGAAGAACATGGTCGCACCCGACACGAACATGGTCTCGCCGATCTGCAGGGACGAGTAGCCCCGCACGCGAGCGAGATAAATCGGATAGAGATAGGTCAGGCCATAGAGGCCAATGCCCATGACGAAGCTGAAAGAGGAACCGGCCAGGAAGTTGCGGTCGACGAAAGCCCGCAGATCCACGATGGGCTGCTTCGCCGTGAACGCCCGATAGAAGAAGCCCAATGCCCCGACGACACAGACGATGGTGAGGACAAGCACCGCTTCGTCCTGGAACCAATCGTTGTTCGGTCCCTCTTCCAGCACGTATTCGAGGCTTCCGAGGAAGGCCGCCATGAAGCCGAGGCCCGCCCAGTCGAAGCTCTTGAAGAGTTCGAAATTGGGCTCGTCGAAATCGACCAGGAGATAGGTGGAAACCGTCACGAAGATGCCGGGCACGATGTTCACGAGGAACAGCCAGTGCCAGGAGAACAGGTCCGTCAGATAGCCGCCGAGCGTCGGGCCGATGGTGGGTGCGAGCGTCGCCACGAGACCGATGAGCGGCGAGATCACGGGCCGCTTCTCCGGCGGGAAGACGGTGAAGGCGGACGCGAACACGGTCGGGATCATGCCGCCGCCGATGAAGCCCTGTAGCGCACGATAGACGATCATCTGCTCGATGTTCGTTGCCGTCGCGCACAGGAAGCTCATGAGCGTGAAACCGCCTGCGGAAATGACGAACATCCACCGCGTCGAGAGCACGCGCGAAAGCGTGCCCGACAGCGGGATCATGATCACTTCGGCAATCAGGTAGCTCGTCTGCACCCAGGAGATTTCATCCGAGGATGCAGAGAGACCGGCCTGAATCTCGGCGAGCGAGGCCGAGACGATCTGGATGTCCAGGATCGCCATGAACATGCCGAAGACCATGCAGAAGAACGCAAAGGTCCTGCGCCGGCTGACCTGCGCAGGCTTTGCGGCTGGCATGGCAGCCTTGGGGGCGTTCGGAATGGCGGCGGAAGCGGCCATGATGGCTTGCTCCATCCTTACTGTTTGGCGCTGGCCGTTTTCTGCGACTCAGCCGAGGTGCGCGTATCCACATCGACGACAACCGACAGGCCGGGACGCAGCAGGCCCTGCTGAGCAATCTCGGGATTGACTGACACGCGCACGGGCACGCGCTGCACGATCTTGGTGAAGTTGCCGGTGGCGTTCTCGGGCGGCAGCAGGCTGAACACCGCGCCGGAGGCGGGCGACACGCTTTCCACCGTGCCGACGATGTCCGCATCGGGGAAGGCATCGACCTCGATCTTCACCTTCTGGCCCGGCTTCAGATGGGCAAGCTGGGTCTCCTTGAAGTTCGCATCCACATGCACGCTGCTGAGCGGCACGAGAGCGGCCAGGCGCGCACCCGGCTGCACGAAGGTGCCAACCTCGACGGCCTTGTTGCCGATCACCCCATCGGCCGGGGCACGGATTTCCGTGAAGGAAAGATCACGCTCAGCCTTCTCGACGCCCGTCTGCAGCTCGGCTGCAACGCGACGTGCCTCGGTCTGCTGGGCTGAGAGAACGTCGACATTCGCCTTCGCGGCTGCGAGAGCGGCTTGGGCGCTCTTCACGTTGGCCTCAGCGCGATCGCTGGCTGCCTTGGCGTTCTCAAGGGCTGCACGGCTGGTGTAGTCGGAACGGGCGAGCTGCTGCTGGCGAGCATAATCGCTGGCGGCGCGCTCAGCTTCCGCCTTGGCGGCAGCTATCTGCGCGTCGGCCTGAGCCACGGAGGCGCGCCCTGCCTCGATCTGACGACCGATGCGCTCGATTGCGCTCTGCTGGGTGGCGAGCTTGTCCTTGGCCGTTTGCAGGGCAAAGCGATAGTCGCCGTCGTCGATCTTGGCGATCAAGTCGCCTGCCTTGACGCTTTGGTTGTTCGTGACCGCCACGGAGGATACGTAGCCGGACACTTTGGCTGAGAGAATGGTGATATCGGCCTGCACATAGGCATCATCGGTCGAGACCATGAAGCGCCCGTCAGTCCACCAGTGATAGCCCTCATAGCCGCCGAATCCCAAGGCAGCCAGCAGGACCGCCATGATCACCGGCTTCTTGCGCGACTTTGCCTTCGCGGGCACAGATTCCTTCGAAGCCGGCGCACCCTGCGCTGGGGCGGTGGCTTCTACCGTTTCCGGAGCTTGGGCAGGCCGCCGATCCATGACCGGCTCGGAAACGCTCTTTGCGCCCTGTTCAAACTCTTCCCGATAAGCCATGCCAACCCTCTATCGACTGACGCGAGCCGCTCGAACCAAAAGTTTAGATCCGTTCTTGCGGCATTGAACTATAATGACTAAGTGGACTACATATGATTTGACCGAACCGTTCGGTCAATAGCCTGGAGGTGACAAAACGCACATGAGCGACCTGAAGGACATCGCTCGCGCAACAGCAGCCGCTCCCTGCGGCTCTCCTTCGACGGAAGAGAGCGCGGAGAGCGCCAAGCGTCGTCAGATCCTGGAAGGTGCCCGTCAGGTCTTTCTGGCAAGCGGCTTCGATGGCGCCAGCATGGGTGAGATCGCGAAGGCAGCAGGCGTCTCCAAGGGCACGCTCTATGTCTATTTCGACAGCAAGGAAAGCCTGTTCGCGGCCCTGACCACGGAAGAAAAGCGGGGCTTGGCCGAGGTGCTCTTCAAGCTCGACGCCGACGATCCGGACGTGCGCTCCGTGCTTACCCAGCTCGGCCATACCTTTTTGAGCCGCATGGTCACGCCGGAGCATGTCTCCTCGATCCGCATGGTGATCGGCGCCGCGGAGAAGTTCCCTGCCCTCGGCCAGGCCTTCTACGAAGCCGGCCCGTGCCAGGGGGCCGCCCGTCTTGCCGCCTATTTCAACCGCCAAGTCGAGGCCGGACGCCTCTCGATCGAGGATACCAGCGTGGCCGCCCAGCATTTTCTGGATCTATGCTCTTCCGGATTGATGAAACGGCAGCTCTTCGCCGTGGGCGGTCCGCCAACGCCGGACGAGATCAGGACGAATGTGGAGGACGCACTCCGCGTGTTCTTTGCAGCCTATGGACCGCGGGCAGGGCAGCGCTAACATCGCTCCGGACCTCCAGGAGATACGTCCCTGGCCCAGGAGACCTCTGATCAGGGCATGACGACGACTTTGTAGCCCAGGAGCCGGGCGATCGGCGCGAGCATTGCGAAAAGCAGCTTCTGCACCCAGACCGGTGGACCGGCCACATAGAAGTGGTCCTTGAAGGTATGAAAGGTGAGCGCCATCAGCAGGAAGCTGGGTTTTCCCTTCGGGCCGAACCATTCGGGATGATTTTGCGCGATGGTCCCGAAATTCAGGAAGAAACGCAGCTGATGTTGCGCCGGGGTGAAGCGGATGACCACCACGGTATCCCCCTCATGGGCGTTGCGGAAGAAATGTGGCTTCCCACGGGGAACAGTGATCGTCTTGCCGGGTCGGAGCTCATGCAGCTTGCCATCAATGGAGACATTCAGCAGGCCTGACCGGACTGTGAACGTCTCGTCCGTCTCAGGGTGAATGTGGGCCATCGCATCGCCGCCGCCAGAGCCTCCCGGTCCTAGGTGGACCTCGAATTCGGCCGAATCTGCACTCTCGGGTGTGGTGAAGACAAAAGTCTCGTGATTGAAGGCATTCACCAGGGTCAGCCCTGGCATGAAAGAAAACGAATCCATAGTCCCCTCGATCTCTATCCGAAGGCGCTCTTATTTTTTGCTGCTCTTCAGGTCGCCATTAAACGTTATCAAGTTAAAATTGCAACCCATTTCCTTGGCCGACCCCAAGGGCGGCCATGTCGTCACCCTGTCCAGTTTACGAAGGCATCTCTTCAATAGGCCAGGAAGGCTAGACGCAACATGCCCCAGGCTATTAGGAGGTCCGTGGCCTCTCGCTTTGGATCGGGAGCCTCTAGTGATCCGCCCGCATGGCCTCCGCGACACGGGCCTTCAGAACCTCCGGCTGGCGCAGGATCAAGGCGCCGCGGGTGCGCTCGATCAGGCCTTCCTGGGTCAGCATCGAAAACTCACGCGTGATCTGCTCGCGGCGGCAGCCGATGCGGGCAGCGACGATGTGGTGGAAGGGCGGCGGGGTAATGACCCGCTCGATCCCCTTGTCTCCGCGCGGCACGGAGAGACGCAGCAGCTCCGAATAGAGCCGGTGCCTCAGATCAAGGACCGTCTGCTCCATAAACTTGGCGTTCAATTCGCGCAGACGCGAGGCCATGAGGCAGAAGAGGCGCTCTGCGACAGGCCGATTGGCGAAGAGCAGCTCCTTGAACACCGCCGCCGGCATTACGCAGGCTTCGCCCCTCGTGAGCGCCGTGACGTTCGCCGAACGCTTGATGCTGTCGAGGGCAGCCAGTTCACCAAAGACCTCTCCGGGCTTCATCTCGTTGAGGATCACTTCTCTGCCCGAGGCAGTGCGCATGAGCACGCGCACTTCGCCGGAGAGCAGGAAATAGACATCGGTCGAGAGCTCGTCGAAGTCGACGATCACCTCATCCGGATCGAAGCGGCGCCAGTTGGACCGCGCCTCGAAGGGGGCGAGATCGATATCAAGTCCCTTGAACAAGTGAACATTGGCAAGCCGTGCCATGTCTTTTCCCCGACCGCGAACCTTCACCAGAACTATACCATAGCGCCCGTATAAGGAGAGCTAAAGCCCTGCTTATCAGGCTTTAACCGCCCGGTCATCGACAAGCCCCGCTCAAATCCCAAGACATTGAGGCCAGCTTGGCGACCGTGGGTGCGAGCGGAAGACCCACGTCGCCCATGCCGATGGTCGCCTGCCGGGCTTTGAGGCGCTCCAGCAGCTGCGCCATTCCCATGGCATGCGCGTGAAAGGATACGTGATCGGCCGGCATCTCAGGCCCCATCGGCTCTTTGTTACACTACGAATCCATACCTAGGTCACCCTGGAGAAAAGCCCAAGCGAACTTACGCTATGTCAACACCTTGCCAGCGCCCTTTTCACAGGCCAAAAGGCGGCATGCTCCACGTCAACGACCTCACCTATCGCATCGGCGACCGGCTGATCCTCGACCACGCCTCCTTCAACCTGCCCACGGGCAGCAAGGTGGGGCTCGTCGGGCGCAACGGCGCGGGCAAGACCACTCTCTTCAGGATCATCCAGGGCGAGCTCGCCACCGAGAGCGGCAGCATCACCCTGCCCCGCGGCATGCGGATCGGCGCCGTGGCCCAGGAAGCGCCGGGCGGGCCTGAACGCCTCATCGACGTGGTGCTCGCCGCCGACAGGGAGCGCACCGCTCTCCTCGCCGAGGCCGAGACGGCGGACGGAATACGCCGCGCCGAGATCGAGACGCGACTGACCGATATCGGCGCGCATTCCGCCCCCTCGCGCGCCGCCGCAATCCTCCACGGCCTCGGCTTCGATGCGGACGCTCAAGGACGCCCCTGCTCGGATTTCTCGGGCGGCTGGCGCATGCGCGTGGCGCTCGCTGCCGTGCTGTTCACCGAGCCCGACCTTCTGCTCCTCGACGAGCCGACGAACTATCTCGATCTCGAAGGCACGCTCTGGCTCTACGACTACCTGGGACGCTACCCGCACACGGTTCTCGTCATCAGCCACGACCGCGAGCTGCTCGACACCTGTGTCAACCATATCCTGCATCTCGACCGCGGCAAGCTCACGATCTATCGCGGCGGCTATACCTCGTTTGCCAAGCAATATGCGGAAAAGCGCGAGCTGACGGCGAAGATGGCGGCGAAGCAGGAGGCCGAGCGCAAGCACCTTCAAGCCTTCGTGGACCGCTTCAAGGCGAAGGCCTCGAAGGCACGCCAGGCGCAGTCGCGCGTGAAACGCCTCGCCAAGCTCGAGCCCATCGCCACCATCGTCGAAGACGATGTGCCCCCCTTCAACCTGCCGGGCCCCGAGCGCCCTGCCGCTCCGCCTCTCATTACGGTGGAAAGCGGGGCAGTCGGCTATGGCGAGCGCATCGTGCTCGACCGGCTCAACCTCACGATCTCGCCCGACGACCGCATCGCGCTGCTCGGCTCCAACGGCAACGGCAAATCCACCTTCTGTAAGCTCATCGGCGGCAGGCTTGAGCCCCTGAAGGGAGAGATGCGGACGGTCAACCGCATGGATGTCGCCTATTTCGCGCAGCATCAGCTCGACGAACTGAACCCGAAGGCGACCGCCTACGATCACGTCGCCGAGCGCATGCCCGATACACCCGTCGCCAGGATCCGCGCCCGAACGGCGCAGATCGGCTTTCCGGGCGCCAAGGCGGATACGCCCGTTTCTGCACTGTCCGGAGGCGAGAAGGCGCGCCTGCTCATGGGATTGGCGGCCTTCAACGGCCCTCACCTGCTCATCCTCGACGAGCCGACGAACCACCTCGACATCGACAGCCGTACGGCGCTGATGGAAGCAATCAACGACTATACCGGCGCGGTCATCCTGGTGAGCCACGACCGCTTCCTGATCGAGGCCTGCGCCGAGCGTCTCTGGATTGTCGGCAACGGCACGGTGAAGCCCTTCGACGGCGACATGGACGATTACCGCCAGCTCGTGCTGGCAGGCGAGTTCGATCCGCAGAAGCAGAACGACAAGCCGCAGACGCCAGCCGCATCCAAGGTCGACGAACGCCGCGCCGCTGCAGAAAAGCGCGCAGCGCTTGCTCCCCTGCGCAAGAAGCTCGAAGCCATCGAAGCGCGCATGACGAAACTCAACGAGGTCATCGGCAAAGTGGACGCAGCGCTCGCGGACGGCACGGCCTTCCTGAAGGATTCTGCCAAAGCCACCGAGTTGTCGAAGATGCGCGCCGAAGCTGCCGACACGCTCGCCTCCCTCGAAGAGGAATGGCTGACCATCAGTGGCGAAATCGAAACCGCGAGCGCGTGACAATGCAGAACCAGGCACCCGAGCAGCCGGAGACCGCCACCAAGCGCAAAGCACTTTGGAAGGAAATCCCCACCGGCATCTGGGCGCTCGGTTTCGTCTCGCTGCTGATGGACGTCTCCTCCGAGATGATCCATGCCCTGCTGCCGGTTTATCTCGTGACGGCGCTCGGCACATCGACGCTCACCGTCGGCATCATCGAAGGCATTGCGGAAGCCACCGCTTCGATCACGAAAGTGTTTTCCGGCGCACTCAGCGACTGGCTCGGCAAGCGCAAGTTTCTCGCCGCCTTCGGCTATGGCCTCGCCGCCTTCACGAAGCCGATCTTTCCCCTCGCCCCTTCCGTTGCATGGCTCGTCACGGCGCGTTTCGTCGACCGCATCGGCAAAGGCATTCGCGGCGCGCCGCGCGATGCGCTAATCGCCGATATCAGCCCCGAACACTTGCGCGGCGCAAGTTTCGGCCTGCGTCAGTCACTCGATACGGTGGGAGCTTTCATCGGCCCGTTCCTCGCCATTGGCCTCATGTGGCTGACGGCCAATCACTTCACCACCGTCTTCTGGATCGCGGTGATCCCCGCCTTTCTCTCCTTCGCCCTGATCGTCTTCGCGGTGCAGGAGCCGGATCGTCCTGAAGGATTGCGGAAAGTGCGCATGCCTTTGCACCCGTCGGAGCTCGTGCGGTTAGGCGCGACCTATTGGTGGGTGGTGGCGGTCGCCACCGTGTTCACGCTCGCGCGCTTCAGCGAGGCCTTCCTCATCCTGCGCGCCCAGTCCTCCGGCGTGCCGGTGGCGCTGGTGCCCATCGTCCTCGTGATCATGAACGTGGTCTACGCCCTCTCCGCCTATCCGGCGGGCGTCCTCTCCGACCGCATGGACCGCATCGCGATCCTCACCATCGGCTTGGGCCTGCTCTTTGCCGCCGATGTGGTCCTCGCCTTTGCGCCCGGTCTTACCGGAATTGCTCTCGGCGTGGTGCTCTGGGGCGCTCACATGGGCTTCACGCAGGGGCTTCTTTCAACCCTCGTCGCCGACAGCGCCCCGCCCGAGTTGCGTGGCACAGCCTTCGGCATGTTCAACCTCGTCACAGGAATTGCGCTTCTGGTGGCGAGCGTGATCGCAGGCGCGCTGTGGGACAAGGTGGGTCCGCAAGGCACGTTCCTGGCCGGAGCTGCCTTCACCGTGTTGACGCTGATTGGGCTGCTGCCGGTTCGGGAGCGGCTGAAGAGCAAGAGACTTTCTGATCTTTGATGCCACTTTCGTGATCTGGCCACGAAGCCGCAATCATCTCTGGATTCTCAGGAACTCCTTCAATTTCTCCATGAGGATCGGCCTCTTTTGAGCAACCAGCAGCGTCACAAAGGGAGTGAACAGAAACAATGACCAAAGCGCGAGGGATAGAGAAAACCAAGCAGGATCGCTTTCACGCGTGATCCAGCGCGAATGGCGCGAGACAATCGCAATCGCCAGTATCCTGTCGTGAAGGATCGCGCTCCCTATCTGATAGGCTCCGTAGAGCGGCCCGCCCAGAAAGACCATGAAGGCAGCCGCATATCCTCTCATTCGCCGCAGTCTTCCAAACAGGCGCTTGGCCCACTCGGGCGTTCCGTCTGTTTCGCCTCTCTCTTCCGGCATTTTCCGGTCCCGTATTCCAGCCGCTCGACAAGATGTCTCTTCACGTCATGGCCGGGCTTGTCCCGGCCATCCATGTCTTTGAACCATGGCGCCGACAGGCGTGGATGCCCGCAACAAGTGCGGGCATGACGAGATGGGTTAAGGCTTCGCGATCCGATCGAGCCGGTTGTTCACGAAGAAATACAGCTCGCGTCCGCCAGGCTCGGAATAGAGCACCTGCACCTCGCGCTGGCCCTTGCCGCTTTCGCCCACGAGCACGTCCGTGGCGGGCTTGCCTTTGAGGCGCACGAGATCACATTCGCTGATGCCGGGCTCGATGGCCGTGGCGGTGCCGGTCGAAGGACCGGTGCAGCGCCCGTCAGGTCCGAGCAGAGGGCCTTCGAAGGTCGGACCTGTTGGAGCGGCAGCCATGGGTGTCGGCGCGACAGGCGCGGCAACCGGCGGTGCGGAACCCGTGCTGTTGCAGGCCGCCAGACTCAAGGTGGCGAGAGCCACGCACGACAAGACCTTCAGACGCATCGATCAATCCCCATTGGCGGCCCTGGCCTGCAGGGCTTCTTCAAAGAGCCGCTGCACGTCCGTGCGGAACGCCTGCCGCGACGCCTGCCGCGAATAGAACATGTGGCCGCCTTCGTAAACACTCAAAGCCACACGCTTCTGGGGACCGAGATCGGGAAGCTGATCGAGGAGCAGCTTGGAGGCGAAGTATGGCGTCACCAGATCGGTGAAGCCGTGGGTGACGAGCACGCGCATCTTGCCGTCGAGCGCCAGCGCCTGCCGAAGCTCTTCGAGGTTTTCTGGTCCGCTCCGCCCGTTGCCCCAACGCCAGGAGCCGCTGAGGGAGCCATTCAGCAGGTTGTAGCGTCCCTCCGCCTTGTAGTTCAGCGTGTCGGTCATGAGATGGATGATGGCGCTCGACAAGGGCGCGGTCATTGCATCGAGGACCGGGTCTTCGAAGCGCGGAGACTGGCTCGTGGGGTTGGGGTCCGCGGTCGCGACATTGGTGTCATAGGCGCTGACGATCTCGGATGAGGCGCGCCGTAACTCCCGTTGAATCATGCGCATATCGATGCGCCCGGCCGAACGGCGCGTCAGCTCGGGATCGAGCCCGCTCAACTCGGCCACGCGGCGGCTCATGCGCCCCACCGCCTCCTTGTCCTGCAGGCCGCGCATGAGATCGACAAGGTATTCGCCGGAGGCGTAAGCCTCGGCCTCGCGAAGGCTCTCCCTCGATACCGGTCCCTTGCGCGATTGCGCGGTGGCAGCGAGCGATGGCAGGAGGGCAGCATTGACCCACGGTGCCCCTGCCCCCTGATCGAGCCAGTCAAAGTCGAGGACGGGCGAGACGAGAACCAATCCGCTGAAGCCGATGCCCTGATCGCTCTGGAGCTTCTGCGCGAGCAGAGGCCCACGGAAACCGCCATAGCTCTCGCCCACGAAGAATTTCGGGGATGTCAGCCTGCCCTTCTCCTTCAGCCAGCGCATGACGAAAGCGGCCAAGCCGTCGATATCGCCCTGAACGGAGTAGAAACGCTCCCGCACCTGATCGCCGCCGATGACGCGGCTGTAGCCGGTGCCCGGCGGGTCGATGAAGACCAAATCCGTGAAGTCGAGCCAGGTCTCCGCATTGGGCACGAGCGCGGGCGAGGCGGATGGGCTGATGGCCGGTCCATCGAGCGGCAACAGCCAGGGGCCGACGGCAAGAAGATGAAGGTAGGCGGAGGATGCGCCCGGCCCGCCATTCACCGCGAAAGTCACCGGCCGCGACGCGGCATCGGCATTCTCCTTCGTGTAGGCCACGAATCCGATCTCGGCCTGCGGCGCGCCCTGCTGATCGGTCAGCGTCAGATGCCCCGCCGTCGCGATGAACTCGAGTCTCCGTCCCGGCAGTTCGAGCGTATGGCGTGTTACCGATTCCGGAGGAAGCGCTTGCGTCTGCGGCTCGGAGCGCGACCTGCGCGCCTCCTGCTGCTCGTTTTGCGGCTGCCTTTCCTGCGCCAAAACCGCGAGAGGCATGACCAGTGACAGACTGAGAGCGGCTGAGGTGAGCAGACGGAAGGCGCGAAGCATGGCTTTTATCCTTGTGGCCTTCGGGAAACTGGAGAGGCGGGGAAGGGTTGCAAGTTTTCCGGCGATGAACACTTCGTGTGTCAGCGTGCCCTTTCCAGCTGTCATTCTCTCTGTCCTCATCCTGAGGAGCAGACGAAGTCTGCGTCTCGAAGGGGGATCCAGTGCACTCTGGAAGCTCCTTCGAGACGGTCGCTGCGCGCCCCCCTCAGGATGAGGACAGAGTGTGTTTTTAGGCGTCCCTCAAGCCTTGCGCTGCCAGCGACCGTAATCGTCCTGCTGCCAATAGGTCGCATCGTGACCGCCCTCCTTCACCGCACGCCACTGATCGCGGGCGATGGCAAGCGCTTGCAGGTCATTGCCGTCGAAGAGGACGGCGATGCGTTGATAGGAGCCGATATCGTCCGGCAGGGCTGCCCCTTCCGCGAGGAATCGGATGGCGGCTCCGTTGGGGTTCTCGCCGCTCAACGTAATGAGGATCGGCTGGTCCGCCGCATGGGCCTCACGGTCCGTACCATGCGGCAGGAAGCTCTCGTCGGAGAAGGTCCAGAGATGATCGTCGAGCGCGGCCATGCGCTCCTCGGTCGTCACCTGCACCACCGCGCGCCAGCCACGCTCCAGCGTTTTCTGCAGGAGCGTGGGCAGCACCGCCTCGAGAGACTGTTGCTGAAGATGGTAGAAAAGGACCTCGGCCATCGGCGCCTACATTCCGTTGCGGATCACAATGTTTGCGGAGGATACGAGGTCGCTTTTCACGCTCAGCCCTCGTAATGATCGCGCACGAGACGGTCGAGCAGGCGTACGCCCCAACCGGAAGCCCAGCCGCGGCTGATTTCGGTCTGCGGCGAGCCCATGGCGGTTCCCGCGATGTCGAGATGTGCCCAGGGCGTATCATTGACGAAGCGCTGGAGCAGTGCCGCCGCCGTGCTCGAACCGCCATGGCGGCCGCCCGTGTTCTTCATGTCCGCGAACCTGGACTCGATCATCTTGTCGAATTCCGGTCCGATCGGCATGCGCCACACACGCTCGCCCGTCGCCTTGCCGGCAGCGGTGAGCCGCTCGGCCAGTTCGTCATTGTTCGAGAACAGGCCGGCATATTCCTGTGCCAGAGCGACCAGGATCGCGCCGGTGAGCGTCGCCAGGTCGATCATGAACTTCGGCTTGAATCGGTCCTGCACGTACCAGAGCACGTCGGCCAGTACGAGGCGACCTTCCGCATCGGTGTTGATGATCTCGATGGTCCGGCCCGACATGGTGGTGACGATGTCGCCGGGCCGCTGGGCATTGCCGTCGGGCATGTTCTCCACGAGGCCGATGGCGCCGACCACGTTCGCCTTCGCCTTGCGGCTGGCGAGCGCATGCATGAGGCCGACGACGCAGGCTGCGCCCGCCATATCACCCTTCATGTCCTCCATGCCGGCCGCTGGCTTGATGGAAATGCCGCCGGTGTCGAACACCACACCCTTGCCGATGAAGGCGATGGGCTTGTCGTTCGCCTTGCCGCCGTTCCAGCGCATGATGGCGACGCGCCCGCCGCGGGCGGAGCCCTGCGCCACACCGAGCAAAGCACCCATACCGAGTTTCTTCATGGCCTTTTCGTCGAGAATCTCTACTTCGACGCCGAGCTTGGTGAGGGCCTGGGCGCGGGCTGCGAATTCCTGGGGACCCAGCACATTCGGTGGCTCGTTGACGAGATCGCGCGTCAGCGTGATGCCTTGAAAAACGCTCTCGCGGGCCTTGTAGGTTTTTTTGACGGCAACCGGATCAGCTACGCTTAAAACCAGGCGGGCGATGCCCTTCTGCTCGTTGTCGTCCTTCTTGGTTTTGTAACGGTCGAAGCTGTAGCGGCGCAGCTGGACGCCCAGCGCAATATCGGCCGCCGCCTCGGGCGACACCTCGATGCCGGGCAGGTCGAGCACGGCGGTTGCCGTCTTGCCATTGGTCTTGCCGGAGATCAGGCCTCCCAGCTGGACGAAATCCATATCCTTCCGGTCCTTCTCGCCACCCAAGCCGATCACGATCAGTCGATCGACAGTCAGACCGTTCGGCACCACGATGGTCATGGCGGACTTGGGCTTGCCCTTGAAGTTCTCCGCAGCCGCGGCCTTGGCGATAAGATCGACGGCCTTGGAGCCGATCTGCTTGGCAACCGCAGGCGCTGGCTTGAGATTATCCCCGACGAAAATGATCAGATCGCCGGATTCGACCTTGCCATGCGGCTGGAAGTCGATCTTGAAGCTGTCGGCCATGAAATCCTCTTGGTCTAAACTGTGCGGGCGCCGGACTTGGAGCCCCTGCTCTGCTGACTGCCTTCATATAGGGCATGCCGGGCTCCGCCGTGAAATAGGCGCAATCTCAGGCTGTTGAAAACGGCCGTCTTGCCTTAAGACCGGGCGACAAGGTAACCCTGGGCCTTCGCGCCCGGGGGCAAAGGGCTTCATGACACTTCTCGAACGCTACATTCTGAAAATCGCATTCAGCGCCTTTGCCGCGTGCCTGATCGCCCTGACGGGCGTTATCTGGATCACGCAGGCTCTGCGCGAGATCGATCTTCTGACGGGCAAAGGGCAGACGATCCTCATCTTCCTGACGGTGACGGGTCTCTCGCTGCCGGCGCTCATCAGCGTCATCGCGCCTGTCGCTCTGTTCATGGCGACGATCTATACCCTCAACAAGCTGAACGGTGATTCCGAGCTCATCGTCATGAGCGCGGGCGGCATGGCACCGCAGCGCCTGCTGCGCCCCTTCATCGCACTGGCAACCTTCATCAGCATCGTGGTGGGCATGATCTCCCTCTACCTGATGCCGGCCAGCCTCCAGGAAATGCGAATGCTGTTCACGCGGATCAGGGCTGACTTCGTGGCCTCGATGGCCAAGGAGGGTCAGTTCATCACCCTGGATAACGGCATCACCTTCCATTACCGCGAGCGCGCGGGCGATGCCTTGCTCGGCATCTTCATGGAAGACCAGCGCGACAAGGCGAAGCCCATCGTCTATCTCGCCGAGCGCGGCCAGACCGTCGAACAGAATGGACAGGCCTATCTCGTGCTAGAGAAGGGCAGTGTGCAGCGCAAGGACCCTAAGAGCAGGGATTCCTCCATCGTTGCCTTCGAACGCTATGCGGTCGATCTGGCCGCGTTCAACCAGGAGAACAACGAAGTCGTCTACAAGCCGCGCGAGCGGAGCACCATGCAGCTCCTGTTCCCCGACAAGAATGAATACCTTTATAAGGCCCAGACAGGTCGATTCAGGGCCGAGCTTCACGATCGCTTCTCGGCCTGGCTCTATCCTCTTGCCATGATGGCGATCGCCTTCGCGGCTTTGGGCGAAGCGCGAACGACCCGCCAGGGGCGTGGCGTTGCCATTGCGACCGCGATTGCGGCCGTCGTGGTGCTCCGGGTTCTGGGCTTTGCCGCCTCCAGCGCCGTGGCCCGGACACCCATGGCCATACTGGCCATCTATGGCGTTCCTTTCGGTGGAATGGCCATCTGCCTCCTGCTGATTTTCAAGAGTGCAAGAATCCGATCTCTGAATGCCAGGATCCGCTCCACTCTCCTGACTTTGCGCCCATCGCGTAAGACGGCCACTCAAGGGGTGTGAGCATGCTGATCGGCCGGACCCTCGGGTTCTATTTTGCACGCCAGTTCGTCAAGACGATCTTCATCGTCTTTGCAACGGTATTTGTCCTCGTCTATACTCTCGATTTCGTCGAGCTGATGCGTCGCGCAGGCGATGCGGAACAGGCTACGACAGAGGCCATTGCCCAGCTCGCTCTGTTCCGCACCCCGGCCATTGCCGAGCAGGTCATGCCCTTTGCCATCCTTTTCGGCAGCATGGCCGCGCTTCTGCAGCTCAGCCGCAAGCTCGAGCTGGTGGTGGCCCGCGCCGCCGGCATCTCCGCCTGGCAGTTCCTGCAGCCTGGCCTCTTCGTGGCGCTCCTGATCGGTGTCGGGTCCGTCATGATCTACAATCCGATGTCGGCCCATCTGAAGCAGCAGGCCGCGGCCCTGGAAACCAGGATTTTCTCACGCACCACCCAGACTTCGGGCAAAACCATCTGGTTGCGGCAGAAGAGCCAGGATGGGTACGCGGTCTTCCGAGCGGATGGATCCCGTACCGATACGACAACCCTCGTCGGCGTGACCGTTTACACGTTCGATCTGGACGGCGCCTTCACGCATCGAATCGAGGCCAAGCAAGCGACACTTCACGAGGGATTCTGGGAGCTGAAGGAGGCCCGTGTCCTTTCAGCAACAGAAGAGCCCGAATCCCACGAACGATATCTGATCGCCTCCCACCTTCAGCCCTCTCAGCTCAGACAGAGCTTCATTGATCCTGATTCCGTGCCGTTCTGGGACCTGCGGGAGACCATCCAGAGGATGGAGCGGGCAGCCATCAACACCACGGCCTATCAGCTCCATTACGATATTCTTCTGGCCCGCCCCCTCCTGTTCATTGCTATGGTCTTTGTGGCCGCATCGGTATCGTTAAGATTCTTTCGATTTGGTGGTGTAGCAACGATGGTTCTGGGTGGCGTCGCCGCCGGGTTCATGCTTTATGTCGCCACTGAGCTTATGGCGGAGCTTGGAGCCTCGGGCATCATCAGCTCAATTGTTGCGGCCTGGTTCCCTGCTGTAGTAGGCAGTCTATTAGGGACCTTGGCATTATTATACCAAGAGGATGGCTAACCCATCCTCACATAAGGGCGTAGGGTTTAGGAGTGGGGATGCAACGGCTCAAGGCAACGGTCGCAACGTCTGCGATCGCAGTAGCGCTTCTGTGTGCTGCTGGATCGATGCCTGCGCTTGCCCAGTCGCTTAACGAGGCCATCGGCTCTCGTCTTCAAGCCAATCCAAAAGGGGATCGGCTCCTCGTTGACGCTAAGGAAATCATCTACGACAACGACCGGAATACGATTTCGGCCTCCGGCGACGTTCAGATGAACTACCAGGGCCGGACGCTTCAGGCTGACCGGGTCACCTATGACCGGAACACCGGCCGCGTCTTTGCCGAGGGCAATGCCCGTCTCA
Source organism: Microvirga medicaginis (assembly GCF_052658925.1). NCBI lineage: Bacteria > Pseudomonadati > Pseudomonadota > Alphaproteobacteria > Hyphomicrobiales > Methylobacteriaceae > Microvirga > Microvirga medicaginis. The sequence continues at coordinate 98,583 of NZ_JBQWEL010000016.1, forward strand.
CCGACTCAAGCGGCGCGGTCGTCACCGGAGACCGTTTCGAGCTGACGGACGACTTCAAGAACGGCTTCATCGATTCGCTGCGGGTGGTTCAGACCACGGTCGAGAACGGCCGGACGGTCACGACCCGATTCTCCTCGCCCCGTGCCGAGCGTGCGGAAGGCGAGACGACCACCTTCGAGCGCGGCACCTACACGGCCTGCGAACCCTGTAAGGATCACCCGGAACGGCCGCCGCTCTGGCAGGTGAAGGCCGCGAAGATCATCCACAACAACAGCGAGCAGACGATCTACTATGAGGACGCAACCCTCGAGATCCTCGGCCTGCCCGTTGCCTACCTGCCCTATTTCTGGACGCCGGATCCCACCGTCAAGCGCAAGACCGGCTTCCTGGCGCCCCGCTACGTCACCTCGAACACCCTCGGTTTCGGTGCCTCGATTCCGTTCTTCTGGGCCATCGCCCCGAACTACGACCTGACCATTGCCCCCACCTTCCTGACCCGCCAGGGTGTTCTTGGCGAGGCCGAGTGGCGCCACCGGCTGGAAACCGGCTCGTACAACATCCGCGTCGCTGGCATCTCGCAGCTGGATCCGGACGCCTTCCTCCGCAGCCCTCGTGGTCCGGGAGATCGCGATTTCCGCGGTTCGATCGAGTCGGCAGGTCAGTTCTACCTGAACGAGCGCTGGAAGTGGGGTTGGGACATCACTCTCGTGTCGGACAAATGGTTCCTGGAGAACTACCACGTCCGCAGCGAAAGCCTCAGCTCCCTCTACCTGAAGGAGTCGATCTCGACCCTCTATCTGCAGGGTCAGGGCGACCGCTCGTTCTTCGATCTGCGCGGCTACTACTTCCAGGGCCTGTCCACCCGGGACTGGCAGAAGCAGCAGCCGGTCGTTCACCCGGTCCTCGACTATGACAAGCGGATCACCCCCTCGGGCATCGGCGGCGAATTCGGCATCAACGTCAATCTGACAAGCCTGTCGCGGGAAGCGGCCCAGTTCGAGCCGCTGACAGCTGAGAACAGGACGTCGTTGCTTGGTGTCTACCAGACCTGCAAGATCTTCGATCCCGAGAGCTGCCTGGTGCGCGGCACCAGCGGTTCCATGTCCCGCGCGTCGGTCACCGCCTCCTGGCGCCGGGAGTTCATCGACCCCATCGGCCAGGTCTGGACGCCCTTCGCCTATGTGCGGGCCGATAACTTCTGGATCGCTCCGGATTTCGACGGCTACCAGAACGCCAACCTGGGCAATTATCTCGAAGGCGACGACGACTATCTCTTCCGCGCCACCCCGGCCGCCGGTCTCGAATACCGCTATCCCTTCGTTGCCGACCTCGGCACCTCGGGGCGCCAGGTGATCGAACCGATCGCCCAGATCATCGCCCGTCCGAATGAAACCAGGATTGGCCATCTTCCCAACGAGGATGCGCAGAGCCTCGTCTTCGACGACACATCTCTTTTCGATTGGGACAAGTTCTCCGGCTATGACCGCGTAGAAGGCGGCGTCCGCGCGAATCTCGGCGTTCAATACACCGTCACGGGCGCCGACGACTTCTACGCCAATGCGCTGTTCGGACAGTCTTATCAGGTAGCTGGACGTAATTCATTCCGCCAGGGCGACCTAGCCAATGTGGGCCTTGATTCCGGCCTGGATTCCCGCGCCTCCGATTATGTGGGCCGCCTCCAGGTCTCTCCGAACAGGAACTTCGCCCTCATGACTCGTGCGCGGTTCGACCAGGAAGATTTCAACGTCAACAGGATTGAGGCAACCGTCCGGGCGAACTTCAACCCCTACCTGCCGCTTTCCACCTCGCTGACCTACGCCCGCTATGAAGCTCAGCCGGATATCGGCTTCCCGCGCCGTCGCGAGGGTCTGCTTGGCTCAGCTAAATGGGACCTGACCCCGAACTGGTACGTGACAGGCTCGGTGCTGCTGGATCTCGACCGCTATCTGCTCGCGCGCGAGACATATGAGCTGGCGCTCGCTACCAATCCGGATGCAGTCTACAATCGTCTGGATCGCGCCTATGTCAGCTCCATGTCTCTCGGCGTGGGCTATATCGACGAATGCACGACCTTCTCAGTCAAGTACATCATGACGCCGCGCTCCATCTCGACCAGCTCGGGTGAGAAGGAGCGTAATCACACGGTCATGCTCAGCCTTGAACTGCGGACCCTGGGCGAGGCCACGGTCAGCCAACGTATCGGCGGCGACTCCTCCGAAGAAGGTGTATCGAACTAGTGGCCGGGCTTGAGCGCCCTCTCCTCCTCACCCAAGGCGACCCGGCCGGCATCGGGCCGGAACTAACCCTCCGGGCCTGGCTCCATCGCGATCAGGAGGCGCTCCCTCCTTTTGCGGTTCTGGCTGATCCCGCGCATCTGGAGCGTGTCGCGAAAGCCCAGGGCTGGACTGTTCCCATCGTGTCCGTGGATGCCGCGCAGGTGTCTTCCGCCTTTCCGCAGGCCCTGCCGGTCATTCCTCTGAACGTGAAGGTGTCCGCGGACCCCGGCAAGCCCGATCCTGCCTCGGCTCTGTCCGTCATTGAATCCATCGAGATGGCGGTACGCCTGGTGCGCAGCGGTGTGGCCCGCGCCCTCGTGACAAATCCAATCGCCAAGCATGTTCTCTATAGCGCGGGGTTCCAGCATCCGGGGCACACGGAATTCCTGGCGGCCCTCGCAGGTCTCGACGGGAGCACCTACCATCCGGTGATGATGCTTTGGAGCGAAGAGCTCGCCGTAGTCCCCGTCACCGTTCACATCCCCCTCTCCAACGTGCCTTCGGCGCTGACGACGGAACTGATCGTTATGACAGGGCGAATCGTGGCGCGGGAGCTGAGGGAGCGGTTCGGCATTGCCAATCCTCGTCTCGCCCTGGCCGGTCTCAACCCTCATGCCGGGGAGAACGGCGCCATGGGCACGGAAGACCAGGCAATCATTGCCCCCGCGATCGCAACCTTGCGGGCCGATGGCATTGTGGCATCCGGCCCTCTTCCCGCGGACACCATGTTCCATGCCCGTGCCCGCAAGAGCTATGATGCGGCACTTGCCATGTATCACGACCAGGCCCTGATCCCGATCAAGACCATCGCCTTCGACGAGGCCGTGAACGTGACCTTGGGCCTGCCTTTCGTGCGCACATCGCCGGATCACGGCACGGCCTTCGACATCGCAGGCAAAGGCATCGCGCGTCCCGACAGTCTCATGGCTGCGATCAAGCTGGCGGCGCGCCTCGGCGCAGGGGCGAAGACCCCATGAGCCAGATCGACAACCTTCCCCCCTTGCGCGAGGTCGTCCGCACTCACGGCCTGATGGCCAAGAAGTCGCTCGGCCAGAACTTCCTGTTCGACCTCAACCTCACAAGCCGTATTGCCCGCTCCGCCGGGCCACTCGAAGACGCCACGGTCATTGAGGTCGGCCCCGGCCCTGGCGGCCTTACCCGCGCCATCCTGGCGGCGGGCGCGAAGAAGGTTATCGCCATCGAGCGCGACAGCCGCTGCCTGCCCGCGCTTGCCGAAATCGCCGCTTACTATCCTGGCCGTCTGGAAGTCATCGAGGCCGACGCGCTCGAATTCGACCCGCGCCCCATGGTCGGCGACGGGATGGTGCGCATCATATCGAATCTCCCGTACAATGTGGGCACGGCCCTGCTCACCGGCTGGCTGACGGGCGAGGCCTGGCCGCCCTGGTGGGATTCGCTGACCCTCATGTTCCAGCGCGAGGTGGCCGAGCGGATTGTCGCGACCGAGGACGATCCGAAAGATTACGGGCGGCTCGGCGTCCTGTGCGGCTGGCGCACGGATGTGCGCATTCTCTTCGATGTGCCGCCCTCAGCTTTCGTGCCTCCGCCGAAGATCACGTCAAGCATCGTGCATCTGACGCCCAAGGCTTCGCCTCTGCCCTGCCGCATCGGCGCACTGGAAGCGGTCACCCGCGCAACTTTCGGCCAGCGCCGCAAGATGCTGCGTCAGAGCCTGAAGGCCATAACGCCCGATCCCTCCTCCATCATCGCCGCAGCAGGCCTTGAGGAAACGATCCGCGCCGAGAACGTGCCTGTGGAAGGCTACGTCGCGCTCGCCAATGCGTTCGATGCGGCGCGGCGTTGAGGAACCTGCCCTCGCTCTTCAGCAGACCTTAACCTCATCGTCTCAATGATGAACCGAATTCAGCAGCCTCTGACCGGCTGTGACGGGAGGAGCGCATGGCACAATCACGCAAGACGATCGGCCTTCTTTTCGGTGGCCGCTCCGCGGAGCATGAGGTGTCCAAGCTGTCGGCCGCCAATGTCTTTCGCGCCCTGAATCCTGAGCGCTACGAGATCGTCCTGATCGGCATCGGCCGCAATGGGCGCTGGCTTTTGTGCGACACCGGCAATGGTGCCGGCAGAGGCGCGCAATCGCTCGAGATTCCCGAGGGCGCTCCCCAGGTGGCGCTCCTTCCCGGTGGCGATGGCGAGATGATCGTCCTTGATGGCAACGCCTCCTCCCGCTCTCTGCGGCTCGATGCCATCGTTCCGGTTCTCCATGGACCGAACGGAGAGGACGGAACGGTTCAAGGCCTCTTGCAGCTTGCGAATGTTCCCTATGTAGGCTCCGGAGTGATGGGCTCCGCCGCCGGCATGGACAAGGACATCGCCAAGCGTCTGCTCCGCGACAGCGGCATTCCCGTGGTGCCGTTCCTGACCCTGACGAAGCGCAATCGTTCGGATTATCGGGCTGCCGTCGATGTGCTCGGCACCACCGATCTTTTCATCAAGCCCGCCAATATGGGCTCCTCCGTCGGCGTGTCGCGCGCGACGTCCGCAGACGAGTTCGCAAAGGCCTGCGAGCGTGCCTTCCGCTACGACGGAAAATTGCTCGTGGAGCGAAGCATCACGGGTGCCAGGGAAATCGAATGCTCCGTGCTGGAGGATGCCTCCGGTGAGGTCCGTGCCTCCCCGCTCGGAGAGATCGTGCCTGCGAGCAGCCACGGCTTCTACAGCTATGATGCGAAGTATATCGATGCAGACGGTGCCCTGCTGCGCATTCCGGCCGAACTCTCGGCTGAGCAGGCGCGAAAGCTCCAGGATCTCGCCATCGAGACCTTCAAGGTCTTGAGCTGCGAAGGCTTGGCGCGCGTCGATTTCTTCGTCGATCCGAACCGCGAAGAGACCCTCTTCGTCAATGAGGTGAACACGCTTCCAGGATTTACGGCCATCAGCATGTACCCCAAGCTCTGGGAAGCCGGCGGCCTATCCCAGCAGGAGCTGATGGAGGTGCTGCTCGGCCACGCCTTCGCCCGTCACGAGCGCCGGAACGAATTGGCGCTCGTGTGAACGGCAGGCCTGTTAATCGATCTTTTCCGTCAGCAGTCCCTGCACGAACTCCTGCAGGCCCACAAGGCGGTCGCGCTTGAGGCGCTCGGCCGCCTGGATGGCCTTGAGACTCTGGAAGGATTGACCGAGATCCTCGTTGACGATCACGTAGTCGTATTCGACCCAACGCTCCATTTCGACACGGGCATTGGCGAGACGCTTGGCGATGACTTCGGACGCATCCTCCGCGCGGCGCTCCAGACGCGCTTTCAGCTCCTTGAAGCTCGGCGGCAGGACGAACACGGTCACCACATCGTCGGGCATCTTCTCACGCACCTGGCGGGTGCCCTGGTAATCGATGTCGAAAACCATGTCCTGCCCGGCAGCGAGAGTCTTCTCCACCGGCTTGCGGGGCGTGCCATAGAAGTTGCCGTGCACCTCGGCCCATTCGAGGAGTTCATCGCGATCGCGCATCGCCTTGAACTCTTCCACATCGATGAAGTGATAGTGCTTCCCCTCGATCTCGGAGGGGCGCTTGGGTCGCGTGGTGACGGAAATCGACAGAACGCCTGCCTGCTCTTCCACAAGGCTGCGGGTGAGCGTGGTCTTTCCGGCGCCGGAGGGCGAGGACAGAATGAGGATGAGGCCGCGACGTCCGACCAGGGGCTTCGAATCTTGGCTCACCGCATCACTCCACGTTCTGAACCTGCTCGCGGAATTGCTCGATAACGGCCTTCAATTCAAGACCGATCCGTGAAAGAGCCACATCATTGGCCTTTGCACACAGGGTATTCGCCTCACGGCCGAATTCCTGTGCCAGAAAATCGAGACGGCGTCCCACCGATCCGCCTTCCTTGAGCAGCGCGCGCGCGGCATCCACATGGGCGCGCAGGCGGTCGATCTCCTCGCGGATATCGGCGCGGGCGGCAATCAGCACCGCCTCTTGATGCAGGCGCGCAGGATCAAGGGACGTCTTGCCGTCGAGAAGCTCCGCGATCTGCGCTTCGAGGCGCACGCGAATGGCCTCCGGTTGGCGAGCGGGGCAAGCCTCCGCTTCGGAGACGAGCGCTGCAATGGCATCGAGCTGTTGGCTCAGCACGGCAGAGAGCGCCTGCCCCTCTTTCAGCCGCGCGGACTTCAATGCTTCGATCAGCTTGGCCACACCGCCTCTGAGCGCCGCTGCGAGTGCTTCGTCCTGAGCAGGATCGCCCCCATCCTCGTCGAGTTCCACGACACCGCGGACGGAGAGCAGTCCATCAAGGGAAGCCGACTTCACATTGTCCGGCAAGGTCAGGCCGCCGATGGCGGAGAGGAGCGATTGCAGCACATCCTGATTCACCCGCAACTTCGGCGCGGTAGAGGTCTTGGACAGGGTGAGATTGAGCTGGCCCTGGCCCCGGCTGAACGCCTTGAGAATCTGGCCGCGCGCCTCCTCACCCATGGCATCGAGCCCGGACGGTGTCCTTACGCGCACCTCGAGCCCGCGTCCGTTGACGGTCTTGATCTCCCAGGCCCATTGATAGGAGCCGGTCACACCGGCCGCGCGGGCAAAGCCGGTCATGCTTGCAATCGCCATGCACTGAACCTCAGGCGTAAAAACAAAAATCGGCGCGACCATAGCGCATCGGACGAAAAAGTGGATCCAGTTATTTGCTAACGGACCTCCGGTTCGATTCGAACGATGCTCGAATGCACGCCGACTTTGAAGTCGATTGCAATTGCCGAACGAAAGACGATCAGGGCTGCTTCAGTGCCGGAACGTTCTTCGGATTGGTCAGGTCGAACGTCTTGTTCTTAAGCGGATCCTTTTCGGTGCCTTCGCTGGCATCGAAACCGCGAGCGCGCCCAGTCTTTCCATTCGTACCCACCGGACGCACTCCAGAGGTCGACATGGCGTTGGCCGTGCCGCGCAGTTCCGACAAGCCATCGTCCACCGCACCGGATTGACCGGGAGCCTCCGGATCCACGACACGATCGACGTTGTCACTGTCGGGCGTCGCTTTTGCCTTCTCCAGCTGACGCCAGCGGGTCACGTTGCGCTGGTGCTGATCGTAGGTCTCGGCGAAGGTGTGCCCGCCCGAGCCGTCGGCCACGAAATACAGATCCTTGGTCCGCGACGGATTGGCCACCGCTTCGAGCGCGGCCCGTCCCGGATTGGCGATAGGTCCGGGCGGCAGTCCCTCGATCACATAAGTGTTGTAGGGCGTTGCCGTCTCGATCTCGCTGCGCATGATCCCGCGGCCGAGCGTGCCTTTGCCACCGACCAAGCCATATACGATGGTGGGGTCCGACTGGAGCTTCATGCGCTTCATGAGGCGGTTGATGAACACGCCCGCCACACGCGTGCGCTCATCGGCGCGGCCCGTTTCCTTCTCCACGATGGAGGCGAGGATCACGAGTTCCTGCGGCGACTTGATCGGCAGGTCCGCCGAGCGGCGCTGCCAGATCTGATTGAGTGCCTGGCGCTGCGCCGCCTGCATGGTGCTGACGATCTGCTGACGTGTGGTACCGCGCTCGAATTTATAGGTATCCGGCAGCAGCGTTCCCTCGCGCGGCGTCTCGGCGATGTCGCCGCTCAGGATCTCGTTCTCATAAAGGCGCGCCACGATCTGATCGCTCGTGAGGCCTTCCGGAATCGTGATGGCATGGAGGATCGCCTTACCCTGCACAAGGGTATCGATGGCTTCCTCGATGCTCGTGCCAGCCTTGAACTGGAACTCGCCTGCCTTGAGCTGGCCACGCTGACGGTTGAGAAGTGCATAGGTCTCAAACAGGAAGGGCTGATTGACGACGCCCTCTTCCTTCAGGATGCGCGCGATCTCACCCGTGCTGGTATTGCGCGGAATGAGCACCACCTTGTCGTTTTGCAGCGGCCCCTTCGCGGTGACCTCCCGCTCCAGCATCGTGAAGGCGAAAACACCTGCCAAGGCCAGAGCCACGAACAGCGTCAGCAGGCCGCTGAAGAGAGACAGCATGCCTCCGCGACGGCGGCGAAGACGAGGCGGCGGTGGAGGAGCCAGCGTTGGCTTGAGCGCCTCGCTGGGCGAGCGCGGCGCAAGGCGCGGCTGCTCCGCACCTTGGGTTTCGGCCTCGTGCTCAGAGAGAAGGGTATTTTTCTTTTTGCGTCCGAACATCACGATGCTTTTCTGGTGCCGGCCTAGTTTTCGATGACTCGTCCGACACCCTAACGGGGATTATGGCGAAAAGCCGTAACGTAGAACAGCTATCCTCAGGCAACGCGGCGGAAGATCAGCGAGGCATTGGTGCCGCCGAATCCGAAGGAGTTCGACAGGGCAACGTTGACTTCCTTACGCTTGGCCACATTCGGCACAAGGTCAATAGCGGTTTCGACGGATGGATTGTCGAGGTTGATGGTGGGCGGAATGATGCCGTCGCGCATAGCGAGCATCGAGAAGATCGCCTCGACCGCACCGGCCGCGCCCAGCAGGTGACCGACGGCCGACTTGGTGGACGACATGGAGAGCTTGCCCGCCGCGTTGCCGACGATACGCTCAACAGCCTTCAGCTCCAGCTCGTCGCCGAGTGGGGTCGAGGTGCCGTGGGCGTTCACGTAATCGATCTCGGAGACCGGGATGCCTGCACGCTTCAGAGCCGCAGCCATGCAGCGATAGGCGCCATCGCCATCCTCGGATGGCGAGGTGATATGGTAGGCATCGCCCGAAAGGCCATAGCCGATGACCTCGGCATAGATCTTGGCGCCGCGCGCCTTGGCGTGTTCATACTCCTCCAGCACCACGATACCGGCGCCCTCGCCCATGACGAAGCCGTCCCGGTCCTTGTCGTAGGGGCGGGAAGCCTTCTCAGGCGTGTCGTTGTAGCTCGTGGACAGAGCGCGGCAGGCGGCAAAGCCCGCGATGGAAAGGCGGTTGACTGGGGATTCCGTGCCGCCGGCCACCATCACATCCGCATCGCCGAGCGCGATCAGGCGGGCCGCGTCGCCGATGGCGTGCGAGCCGGTGGAACAGGCCGTCACCACGGCGTGGTTCGGCCCCTTCAGGCCGTGCTCGATGGAGACGTAGCCGCCAGCGAGGTTGATGAGACGGCCGGGAATGAAGAAGGGCGAGATGCGGCGCGGGCCGCGCTCGATGAGGGTCGCGGATGCCTCGTAGATGCCGCCGATTCCGCCGATGCCGGAGCCGATCAGCACCCCCGTGGCGCATTGCTCCTCATAGGTCTTAGGGGCCCAACCCGCATCGCGCAGAGCCATGGTGGAAGCCGCCATGGCATAGATGATGAACGGATCGACCTTGCGCTGCTCCTTCGGCTCCATCCACTCGTCGGGATTGAAGGTGCCGTTGGAGCCGTCGCCGACCGGGATCTGGCAGGCGATCCGGCAGGCCAGGTCATCGACCTGGAAATCGGTGATCTTGTTAGCGCCGCTTTGTCCCTCGATCAGGCGGGACCATGTGGTATCGACCCCGCTGCCCAGCGGAGTGACCATGCCAAGACCTGTAACAACAACCCGGCGCATAACGTTCTACCCTATCATCAAATAAAAATCGGGCGTCGGGTGGCTCACCCGACGCCCGTCAGCGTCTTAGGCCGCGTTCTTCTCGAGGAAGCGGATGGCGTCGCCAACCGTGACGATGGTCTCAGCGGCATCGTCCGGGATCTCGACGTTGAACTCTTCTTCGAAAGCCATCACCAGCTCGACCGTGTCGAGGCTGTCGGCGCCCAGGTCGTCGATGAAGTTGGCGTTGTCCGTCACCTTGTCGGCCTCAACGCCGAGGTGCTCGACAACAATCTTCTTCACGCGATCAGCGACGTCACTCATCGTTCTCTTCCTCAGTGGCTGCCGCCTCAGGAATTGGGCGGATTAAAAATCGAAATCAGATCAGCTGCTCAGCTGACAACGCTGAAACGGCTACCTTGCGCCGTGCAAAGCCGCATTTTTAAGCGCCGGTCAACCCCTTTGGCTCGATCGGGCTCATGCTTAACACAAGCTTATCCTCTCTGGCGAGAGGCCAGCGGCGCCTGCGAACAAATTCTGCAACCGCCGCTAAGTACCTTTAGAACATAGCCATTCCGCCGTTTACGTGCAGGGTATGGCCCGTCACGTAGCCGGCTTCATTGGATGCGAGATACACAACAGACGAGGCGATTTCATTGCCCTGGCCCAGCCTTCCCATAGGGATGGTGCCCAGGATTCCCTCGCGCTGCTTGTCATTGAGCACGTCCGTCATGGGGGATTCGATGAAGCCGGGAGCGACCAGATTCACGGTGATGTTGCGACTGGCAACCTCGGCGGCAAGCGCCTTCGTCATGCCGATGAGGCCAGCCTTGGAGGCGGCGTAATTGCCCTGTCCCGGATTGCCCGTCGAGCCCACGACCGAGCCGATATTGATGATGCGGCCGAAGCGGCGGCGCATCATGCCTTTCACGGCAGCGCGTGAGAGACGGAAGGAAGCGGTCAGGTTCACGGCGATCACCGTGTCCCACTCCTCGTCCTTCATGCGCATGAACAGGTTGTCCTTGGTCACGCCCGCGTTGTTGACGAGGATGTCGAGGCCGTCCATCGCCGCTTCTGCAGCGGGAACGAGGGCCTCGACCGAATCCTTATCGGCGAGGTTCGCCTCGACCACGTGGACCCGCTCACCCAGCGAGGCTGCCAGCTCGTCGAGGGCGGCCCGGCGGGTGCCGGAGAGGGTCACGGTGGCACCCTGGGCGTGGAGGGAGCGGGCGATGGCGCCGCCGATACCACCGGTGGCGCCGGTCACGAGAGCCTTGCGGCCAGTCAGATCGAACATGGAGGCTCTCCTCTTATCCTTGCAGGGAAGCTTTGAAGGCTGCGACATCCTCAGGGGTGCCGATGGCGCTCGACGTGGTGCCTGCCGCGATGCGTTTCACGAGTCCGGTCAGGACCTTACCCGATCCAACCTCATAAAACGATTCAACACCCTGGGCCGCCATATAGGCCACGCATTCGCGCCAGCGGACCGTGCCGGTGACCTGGCGAACCAGGGCATCCTTGATCGCCGCCGGATCGGTGATCGGCGCAGCCTCCACATTGGCCACCACCGGAACGACGGGAGCATTCACGGTCACACCGGCCAGAGCCTCGCGCATCGCGTCGGCGGCAGGCTGCATAAGGGCGCAATGGAAGGGAGCGGACACGGCCAGGATCACGGCGCGCTTGGCACCCTTTTCCTGGGCAATGGCGACCGCACGCTCAACGGCGGCTTTATGGCCGGAGACCACGACCTGGGCACCGCCGTTGTCGTTGGCTGCATCGCAGACCTCGCCTTGAGCCGCCGCGCGGGCAACCTCGAGAGCGGCGTCATATTCAAGGCCGAGAAGCGCCGCCATGGCGCCCTGCCCTACGGGCACGGCATTCTGCATGGCATTGCCGCGGATCCGCAGGAGACGAGCCGTGTCGGCAACCGAGAGGCTCCCGGCGGCGGCAAGCGCGGAGTATTCGCCGAGCGAATGGCCGGCAACATATGCGGCATGCTTCCTGAGATCGAGCCCGGCCTCAGCCTCCAGCACGCGCATGGCGGCGAGGCTCACGGCCATCAGGGCCGGCTGGGTATTGGCGGTCAGGGTCAGTTCCTCGGCGGGGCCGTCCCACATGATGACGGAGAGCTTCTGGGAGAGAGCCTCGTCCACCTCGTCGAACACGGCCTTGGCCTGCGGAAAGTTGTCGGCAAGGGCCTTGCCCATGCCCACAGCCTGGCTTCCCTGGCCTGGGAAAATGAATGCGCGCTTCATCGGGAGCGGAACCTTTATTGCGTCGAATCCGCGCGGGACTCGCACCCGTAGGCTTCAGAGTCAAGGCAAAGAGCGCGTTTTGGGACCTTATCCAGCCTTCAGATCAGCTGCCGCCATCCTTTAAGCAGGCTGCGGTCGATTCTCGGTTGACTCGCGAAAAGCTTGCCCCATAGGAGCCTCCCCCAACGTGCAGCACAAGGCAGAAACTGTTTGAAAATCCTCATGTAGCCTTCCGTATTATAGTTGTTGTAACATAACAATAGCGATGCAAAGATTCCGTGCGAGGCCGCACTTGGCGAGAGGCATGGGATTAAGTCCCTGTCCGGGAATGCCTCCTCTTGTTTTCTTAGGGCATCCGGTGTATCCGGTCCCTCTTCCGATATTCTCCGAACCTGAAGAAGGAGCCCCTGCATGGCTCGTGTGACCGTCGAAGACTGCATCGACAAGGTCGACAACCGGTTTGAGCTCGTGCTGCTGGCCAGCCACCGCGCCCGCCTGATCTCCTCGGGCTCGCCGCTCACCGTCGACCGCGACCGTGACAAGAACCCCGTCGTGGCCCTCCGCGAGATCGCGGACGAGACCATCGCTCCCGACGACCTCAAGGAGCAGCTCATCCACTCCATGCAGAAGTATGTCGAGGTGGACGAGCCGGAGGCCGAGGCCGTTCCCATGCTGGGCAATACGGCTGCCGCCTCAGGTGCCGACAACGACACGGACGTCCAGTTCGATCGCATGAGCGAGGAAGACCTGCTGCGCGGCCTCGAAGGTCTTGTCCCTCCGAGCAACAACAGCTCGGACGACGACGACCGCGAATAAGCGCTCAGCACCGTATTTTTTCAAAAGAAGCCCGGCCCAGAGCCGGGCTTTTTCGTGAGAGCCTTAACCACAGTGCGGTTTTACGGCCTGCGGCAAGGTATTCAGCTTGCGGTCAGAAGACGTATTACAATATTTTCTAAAGTCTTCTGATTTCAGTCAGATAGACCGATTTTGAAGGGGGTGGCGGCGGATATGATGCGCCAATACGAACTTGTCGAGCGGGTAAAGCGCTACAACCCCTCGGCTGACGAGGCGCTGCTCAATCGTGCTTACGTGTATGCCATGATGGCTCATGGCAACCAGAAGCGCGCGTCCGGCGACCTGTTCTTCGGCCATCCTCTCGAAGTCGCGGCCATCCTCACGGATATGAAGCTCGACGAGGCGACCATCGCCGCGGCGGTGCTCCATGACACCGTGGAAGACACCGAGGCGACGCTGGAGGAGATTAACAAGACCTTCGGTCCCCAGATCGGCGCTCTCGTCGACGGCCTTACCAAGATCAAGCGCCTCGACCTCGTCTCAAAGCGTGCCGCTCAGGGTGAGAACTTCCGCAAGCTGCTGCTCGCTGTTGCGGACGACGTGCGCGTGCTTCTGGTGAAGCTTGCCGACCGCCTCCACAACATGCGCACCCTCGGCTTCATGCCGCCGGAGAAGCGCCAGCGCATCGCGCAGGAAACGCTTGAGATCTATGCGCCGCTCGCCGGACGCATGGGCATTCAGGAGATGCGTGAGGAGCTGGAGGAGCTGTCCTTCCAGAACCTCGATCCAGAAGCTTTCGAGGCCATCAACCGCCACCTGCACGAGCTGACGGCAAAGAGCGAAAAGCTCGTTGAAGAGATCGAGCAGACTCTGACCACCAAGCTCAAGGCCCAGGGCATCGACGCGCAGGTGTCAGGACGCCAGAAGCGGCCCTATTCCATTTGGCGCAAGATGGAGCGCAAGTCCGTCTCCTTTGAGCAGCTGTCGGATATCTTCGCCTTCCGCATCATCGTCGGCACGGTCGATGAATGCTATCGCGCGCTTGGTATCGTTCACACGAGCTGGCCGATGGTGCCGGGTCGATACAAGGACTACATCTCGACGCCCAAGCAGAACGATTACCGTTCGATTCACACCACGGTGATCGGCCCTGGCAGTCAGCGCGTGGAGCTGCAGATCCGCACCGCCGACATGGACGAGGTGGCGGAATACGGCATTGCCGCGCATGCACTCTACAAGGAAGGCGTGAACGACAATTCGCGCCTGGCGAACGAGAGCCGCGCCTATCAATGGCTGCGTCGCACCATCGACCTCCTCGCGGAAGGCGACAATCCGGAAGAGTTTTTGGAGCACACGAAGCTCGAGCTCTTCCACGATCAGGTGTTCTGCTTCACGCCGAAGGGACGCCTCATTGCGTTGCCGCGCGGCGCGACCCCCATCGACTTCGCCTATGCGGTGCACACGGATGTCGGCAACACGGCGGTTGGCTGCAAGATCAATGGCCGCATGTCGCCACTGCTGACCGAACTGCAGAACGGCGACGAGGTCGAAATCGTCCGCGCCGAGGGCCAGACGCCGCCTGCGGCCTGGGAATCCCTTGTGGTGACGGGCAAGGCACGCGCCTCGATCCGCCGCGCCACACGCGCGGCCGTGCGGCGGCAATATACGGGCCTCGGCCATCAAATTCTGGAGCGCGCCTTCGAGCGTGCGGGACGTGCCTTCTCCGACGAGAAGCTGAAAGGCGCCCTGCCCCGCTTGGCGCGTGCTTCCGTGGAGGATGTGCTCGCAGCCGTAGGCCGTGGCGAGATGTTCTCCGGCGATGTCGTGCGCGCGGTCTATCCAGACTACAAGGACGAGCGGCGCGCAGGCCCCGACGGCAAGGGCACGGGCCAGCCGGACGGCACAGGCGCGAAGGCCAATGGCGAGCAGCCGACAGGCATTCCGATCCGCGGTCTCAACAAGGACATGCCCATCCGCTTCGCACCCGAAGGCGGTGCCGTTCCGGGTGACCGTATCGTCGGCATTCTGACGCCGGGCGCAGGCGTGACGATCTACCCGATCCAATCGCCCTCGCTCGCCGCGTTCGACAACGAGCCCGATCGCTGGATCGACGTGCGCTGGGATCTGGAATCCGGCTCCACGCAGCGCTTCCCAGCGCGCATCAAGTTGCAATCGATCAATGAGCCGGGCTCGCTCGCGCAGATCGCACAAGTGATCGCGGATCACGACGGCAACATCGACAACGTCAACATGAAGCGTCGCACGCAGGACTTCACGGATATCACCATCGACCTAACGGTGTGGGATCTGAAGCACCTCAACGCCATCATCGCTGAACTGCGTGCCAAGCGTGTGGTGAGCCGCGTCGACCGCGTCACCGGATAAGCAGCCATGTCGTCCAAACCTCGCATCGCCGTCATCATGGACGAAAACACCAGCGTTGACGGCACGCGCTATGACATGACGAAGAACTACTTCGTCGCGGTTCAGCGCGCGGGCGGCATGCCCTTCGGCATTCCCTATTTCATGGACATGGTCGAGACGGTCGTCGGTGAGTTCGACGGCTTCGTGAATGTCGGCGGTCGTTTCGCCTTTCCCGATGAGTGGTTTCTCGACGGTCAGATCTCGAAAGCTCCGCCATCCGAGCGTCTCGATGTAGAGCTCGCACTGATGCGCGGTTTCCTCGAACGCGACAAACCGGTGCTCGGCATCTGCAACGGCATGCAGGTTCTCGCAGGCCTCCACGGCTGCCGCCTGTCGCCGGATGTGCGCGCAATGGGCCCGCACATCATGGAGCACGACAAGCGCGGTCATGAACATCCCGTGACGATCAGGCAGAACACCCTGCTCTCCCGCATCGTGGGACAGCGCAAGCTTTCCGTGAACACTTTTCACCGGGAAGCTGTCGTCGCGCTCTCAGATCACGTGATGGCAAGCGCCTATGCCGAGGATGGCGTCGTTGAAGCTATTGAAATCCCGTCCCGCCGCTTTGCTCTGGGTGTGCAATGGCATCAGGAGCTGTTTGCCAGACAGGACCACCCTGGGAATGCGATTTTCAACGCGTTCGTGCAGGCAGCGGCGCAAGCCTGACAAAGATAGGCCATTTGACGTTCACGTGCGTTTGCCCCTTGCCTCTCGCCGCCCCTCCTGCCACATAGCGCCCACTTAGGAGACACCCCATGACCCCGAACGAAGTCCTTGAAGAATTCCGCTCTGCCGGTGCTTTGCTTGAAGGGCATTTCATTCTCTCGTCGGGGCTGCACAGCCCAGTCTTCCTGCAGAAGATGTTCGTGTTCCAGGACCCTGCCCGGACAGAGCGGGTCTGCCGGGCACTGGCCGAGAAGATCAAGGAAAGGTTCGGGGCCGTCGATTACGTGGTCTCGCCGGCCGTGGGCGGTATCGTTCCTGGCTATGAAACCGCCCGGCATCTCGGCGCCAAGGCAATCTTCGTGGAGCGCGAGAACGGTATCTTCACCCTGCGACGCGGCTTCACGATTCCCGAAGGCGCTCGGGTCGTGATGGTGGAGGACATTGTCACCACGGGTCTGTCCTCCCGTGAATGCCTGACGTCTCTCAAAGAGTATCCGGGAACGATCCTGGGGGCGGCCTGCCTCATCGACCGCTCCGGCGGCAAAGCGGATCTCGGCGTGCCTCTCGTCTCCCTGGTCCAGCTCGACATCCCTGCCTATGAACCGGACAAGCTGCCGCCGGAATTGACTGCTTTGCCGGCCATCAAACCTGGCAGTCGCAACCTTAAATCATAAGAATCTGTTTATTTGTCAGCTTAAGGGTTGACTGCCCCCTTTCTGCCAACTTGACTCTTTTTGTTTACGCGCCATTAAGTATTCGGAGTTTCGGTTTTTACTCGTCTAAAGGGTTGATAGCAGCCTGTTCTCGGGCGCGTCCTGTTTTTATTGCGCAAGTGTATTGTCAGCATAAATAATAGATGTCGCTTTGACAGTTCAGGTTGTTATGCCGCCCAGGCAGACACAGACAGAGAATACTTATGTCAGGCCAGCAGCGGATTGCGCTCTTCATCGACGGAGCCAACCTTTACGCTACGACTAAGACGCTTGGTTTCGATATCGACTACAAGCGCCTGCTGAAGGAATTCCAGGGCCGGGGCAGCCTGGTGCGCGCGTTCTACTACACGGCCCTCGTGGAAGACCAGGAATATTCTTCCATCCGTCCGCTCATCGACTGGCTCGATTACAACGGCTACCGCGTGGTCACGAAGCCGACGAAGGAATTCGTCGACTCCGCCGGCCGCCGCAAGGTGAAGGGCAACATGGATATCGAGCTCGCCATTGATGCGCTCGAGCTCTCTCCCTTTATCGACCACATGGTCCTGTTCTCCGGCGATGGCGATTTCCGCTCGCTGGTCGAGGCCATGCAGCGCCGGGGCGTGCGGGTCTCCGTGGTGTCCACCATCACCACCCAGCCCCCGATGGTCGCCGACGAGCTGCGCCGTCAGGCCGACGAGTTTCTGGATCTCTCGCAGCTGGCCTCCCGCATCGGCCGCGATCCGTCGGATCGTCAGCAGCGCCCCGCCGGGGAAGGCAATGACCGCCCGCGGACCCAACAGCAACAGCAGCCGCGCAACGGCGCCCTGGAAAGCCGCTACGGCATCCGCCAGCAGGGATCGGACGACGAGTTCGATCTCTAGGATAAGTTTAAATGGAATGCTGAGATGGCCGGGCTCGTCCCGGCCGTTGTTGTTTCAGACACGCGCTAAAGCGTGCCCGCCTCGACATCACAGTCCAACCCCAGCGTGCCGGCCGTGTTGCTGACGGTGGCGAGGCAGAGGTTCACCTGCTCGTCTGGAATGAAGACAGCAAAGCGCGTCACGTAGAGTCCCCCCTCGGCATCTGAGAGCTTGCGGGCTTCCAAGCGCACGATGTTGGCATTGTATTGCTTGAACACCTCCGCGAGCCGCGCCACGAGGCCGAGCTGATCGCCGCCGCTGATGGTGATGCGATGCGTGATGCTGCCAGCGGGACCGGGACTGGGATCGAAGGCGTAAGGAACGGCCCGAACTTCCGAGCCTTCCAGCTCCGGAAGCTGCCTCAGACCGGTCTCGATATCGCCTGCTTCGAGATCTCCGGGCAGCTCGCAGATCGCCAGGAACTCGGCTCCCGACCCCAGCGAGGCGAAGGTCGTATCGCGCAGGTTCACGCCGATATTGAACAGGTGCTCCGCAATCGCGGCGACAAGCCCGACGCGGTCGGGGCCGAGAACGGAAACGAGAGCCACGGACGCCATGCTGATCCCTCCGATTGCAGCAGGGAGTTAGAGCACTTTTCGGTGAAGTGGATCCGGTTCACCGTCAAAAATGCGGCCCAGCAACAAAGAGAGCTGATTCCATGCCAAGGGAAACAGCTCTAGAGCGCGAGGACGCCGTGTCAGCCCTTCTCGCGCATGAGCCGCGCCTTCTCGCGGTTCCAGGAGCGCTCCTTCTCCGTCTCGCGCTTGTCATGGAGCTTCTTGCCGCGGCCGAGGCCGAGCTCCACCTTCGCCCGTCCGCGCTCGTTGAAATAGATCTTGAGCGGGATAACGGTGAAGCCCTCACGCTGCGTCGCACCGATCAGCTTGTTGATCTGGTTCTTATGCAGCAGAAGGCGGCGTGGGCGGCGCGTCTCGTGGTTGAAACGGTTGGCCTGGAGGTATTCCGGAATATAGGCGTTGAAGAGGAAGAACTCCTCGCCCGACGGACCGGCATAGGCCTCGCCGATGGTGGCCTTGCCCGTGCGCAAGGATTTGACCTCCGTGCCGGTGAGCGCGATGCCGGCCTCGTAGGTATCGACGATTTCGTAATTGAACCGCGCCTTCCTGTTGTCGGCGACAACGCGGAAGGCGCTCTTCGGATCTTTTGCCATTATTTTTAAGCGTTGATCAGGCCCGCATGGACCATGGCCGACCGCACAGCCTGCTTCGTGCCCTCGGAGACCGGGATGAGCGGCAGGCGCACATCGTCCTTCATCAGGCCCAGAACGGACGCGGCGTACTTCACCGGCGACGGATTGGTCTCAAGGAACAGGTTGTTGTGGAGCGGCATGAGGCGATCCTGAATTTTCAAGGCGGTTGCGTAATCGCCCTTCAGGCAGGACTCCTGCATCTCGGCGCACAGGCGCGGAGCCACGTTGGACGTCACGGAAATGCAGCCATGGCCACCATGGGCCATGAAGCCGAGAGCCGTCGCATCCTCGCCCGAGAGCTGAATGAAATCGGGGCCCATGGCTTGGCGCTGCAGGCTGGCGCGGGCGAGATTTGCGGTCGCGTCCTTCACGCCCACGATATTCTTGAGCTCGTAGAGCCGTGCCATCGTCTCCACCGACATGTCGATCACCGAGCGGCCGGGGATGTTGTAGATGATGATCGGAATGCCGATGGCGTCGTTGATGGCCTTGAAGTGCTGATAGAGGCCCTCCTGCGTCGGCTTGTTGTAATAGGGCGTGACAATCAGTACCGCATCGGCGCCGACCTTCTCCGCATGCTTGGAGAAGCCGATGGCTTCCTCCGTGCTGTTGGAGCCGGCGCCCGCGATCACGGGCACCCTGCCCTTCACCTCGTCGACGCAGATCTCGATGACCCGGTCGTGCTCCTTGTGGCTCAGCGTCGGGCTCTCGCCGGTGGTGCCGACCGGTACAAGGCCATGGGTGCCCTGCTCGATCTGCCAATTGATGAAGGCCCGGAAGGCGGCCTCATCCACGGCGCCATCCTTGAAGGGGGTCACCAGAGCCGTGATGGAGCCTGAGAAGCGGGTCATGATAATCCTCTAATTAAGAAGCGGCAGATCTGAAGCAGCCCAAGGGTTTAACACATAAGGGGTGCGTCGCATGGGCGCAAACGAACCTTTAGGGTGTTGTCCTAGCGCGGCACTTGGTGTTTCCTCAAGAGGAACGTCGCAATAACAGACAAGCGACGGCACGGGGGTTAGCGGGTGAACCTCACAATGCGCCTTTCCATACGTCTTCTGGCGTCTGTCGCCATGCTCCAATTGTCCGCCCTCACCGTTCACGCCAACGAAACGCCCGTTGGCTCACCGGAAGCCACGATCCTGGAGAGCCTCACGCCGCCCTCCAAGGCCATGGGAGACCTGGAACAGCTGCCGCTGATCTTCAAGGCCTACCGGGACAACGATCTGACGGAAGCCGCGATCCTGAAATCGAAGCTTTCCGACCCGGCAGCGCAGGCTGCGGCGGAATGGTTCGCCATCCGCAGCGGCTTGCCCGTCGGTTATGAGAGGATCATGGCCTTCCGGACGGATTATCCGGACTGGCCCGTGACCGCGCAGCTACGCCGGCGCATGGAGGATACTTTCCTCGCGCAACACCCCTCGACCGCCCAGATCCGCGCCTTATTCGACAAGCAGCGCCCGGTCACGGCGTCCGGACGCATCGCGCTCGGTTTCGCGCTCAAGAATGACGGCCTCGACCAAGAGGCCACGGACCTAATCCGCCATGCTTGGCGGGAGGACACCTTCGGCAGCGAAACCGAAAGCCGCATCCGCGACCGCCTCCCGAACCTGCTGACTCAGGCCGATCATCGCTTTCGTATGGAACGTCACCTCCTGAAGGAGAACTGGGGCGCGGCCCTGCGTGCGGCGGGCTATGCCGGCAAGGATTACGTGACCCTGGTGAAGGCGCGCATGAGCGTGTTCCAGGGCAAGAAGAAGGCCGCGAAGGCCTTCGCGGCTGTCCCGGCCTCGTTGCGGAGCGACCCGTCCTACCTGTTCTCCCGTGCGCTCCTTCAGCGCCGGAGCAAGAACCTGGTCGAGGCTGCCAATATCATCATGCAGGCGCCGCGCGATCATGAGCTTCGCGTGGATGGAGACGAATGGTGGGCCGAGCAGCGCCTCATCACGCGGGAGCTTCTCGACAAGGGCGATGCTCAGACAGCCTACAAGGTGGCAAGCCACCACGCCGCCGAATCCCCCGCGCAGCAAATCGAAGCCGAGTTCCATGCTGGCTGGATCGCGCTTCGCTTCCTGAATGATCCGGCAGCAGCTGCGAAGCACTTCGCGACGGCAGCGAAGACGGCCTCCACGCCCATATCCCAGTCCCGCATCGCCTATTGGCAAGCGCGAGCCGCGGAAGCTGCCGGAGCATCGGCTGACGCGAAGGTCTTCTACGCCCGAGCGGCCGACCACCCGACCACCTATTACGGGCAGCTCGCCCGCGAGAACCTTGGAGAGAGCGTGTCTCTACGATCGGTGGATCCACTGAAGAATGAGGAGCGCAAGGCTTTCGAGGCTCTCATCCCTGTCCGAGCGCTAAGCCTTCTGCACCAGGTGGGTGAACCGGAACTGTCGATCGGCCTCTACATTGACCTCGCCCAGACCATGAACGATCCGGGACAGCTCGATGCCCTCGCGGCGCTCGCCACCTCGCAGCAGAATCCGCGCGCGGTTCTGGCGGTTGGCAAGACTGCCCTGCAGCGGGGCTTCCCGCTTGACCAGCACGCTTATCCGCTTGCGGCCATTCCGGATTTCCAGCCTGTTGGCGAGGAGGTGGAGCCTGCAATGGTCTATGCCATCGCCAGGCAGGAGAGCGCCTTCAATCCCAAAGCCGTTTCGAGCGCAGGCGCGCGCGGTCTCATGCAGCTCATGCCGGCCACCGCCAAGCGCACGGCACAGCGCTTCGGCCTCGGCTTCGACTTGCAACGGCTGGTGGAAGACCCGTCCTACAATGCCAAGCTCGGCTCGGCTCATTTGGGAGAGCTGATGGAGGATTGGAAGGGCTCCTACATCCTTGCCTTCGCCTCGTATAATGCCGGTGGCGGCAACGTGAAGAAGTGGATCCAGACCTATGGCGACCCGCGGAAGCCCCAGGTCGACATGATCGACTGGGTCGAACGCATCCCGTTCTATGAGACCCGCAACTACGTGCAGCGTGTCATGGAAAACCTGCATGTCTACCGGGCGCGACTGAAGGAGAAGCCTGCACCTGCCCCGGCAACGGCTGAAACGGCGGATGCGACAAAGACCGCGTATTGAGGCAAGATGCTGCTCATCCGACGCCTCAAGTCGAGTCTCACATGAGCAGCTCTTACCGGGATCTTTTCGTATCGGCCTCCGACGGCTTGCGTCTCTACGCGCGTGATTACGGCCCCCTCAACGGGAGCGCGCTGCCTGTCGTGTGCCTGCCCGGCCTTGCGCGCAACTCCGAGGATTTTCACACTCTCGCCGAAGCGCTCAGTACGGACGCAGCCCGCCCTCACCGTGTTCTTGCCCTCGATTATCGTGGACGCGGACGCTCGGAATGGGCTTCCGACTGGCGTCAATACGAGCTCGGAACCGAACTCAATGATGTCCTGCAGGTCCTGATCGTTGCTGGGATCGAGAAGGCGGTTTTCGTCGGCACCTCGCGTGGCGGGCTTCTCACGATGGCTTTGAGCGCAACGCGGCCAACAGTACTGGCCGGGGCCGTTCTCAACGATGTCGGCCCCATCATCGAACCTAAAGGGTTGATCCGTATCCGCAGCTACGTGGGCAAATTACCCATACCCAATACGCTTCAGGAAGGCGCCGAGATCCTGAAGCAGGTTTCGGATGCGCAGTTTCCTGCCTTCACACAAGAGCAGTGGGAGAGCATGGCACGAGGGACTTGGCACGAGAAGAACGGCCGTCTCGCTCTCAGCTACGATCCCAGTCTGATGAGGCCTTTGCAGGAGCTCGATCTGGAGATGCCGATGCCGGATTTGTGGAACCTGTTTGGTGCATTGAAGCCCTTTCCGGTTCTCGCCATTCGCGGAGAGAACTCGGATCTCCTGTCGGCCCAAACTCTCAGCACCATGCAGGAGCGTCATCCGCGTATGACGGCAATCACCGTGTCAGGACAGGGCCATGCCCCATTGATCGAAGAACCGATTATTCAATCCATCAAGGATCTGATCGCCTGCGCTGAAACCTCACCCTGAGTTTCAGCGTATTTCCTCACCCTTCGGGCAAGCTGAGAAGCAGGACCTTGTCATGCTTCTGACGGCATCGCCTTGCACTGCAGACCATGGATGCAAAAAGAAACCCCGGTGTTTCCACCGGGGTTTCCTCTAACACTCGGGAGGAGCCGATTAGAAGTCGCGCTGAACGCGCAGACGGCCTTCCCAGCGGTCGTCGTTGTCGGTGCCG
>NZ_JBQWEL010000017.1:0-115623 GCF_052658925.1 Microvirga medicaginis
CTCTCATGCGCCTGGCGCAGCGACTTTTCGTTGTGTTTCAGGGCCGTGATGTCGGCGCCGACGGTCAGAACCCAGCCGTTCGGCAGGATCGTGTGGTCCATCCAGAACCAGCGGCCATCGAGGAAGTCGGTCTCGAAGGACTTGCGGGGCACGCTTCGGCGCCGCGGCAGGGTTCGGGCGATGAGGGCCTCGACATCATTGTCATCGATCCTCACGCCAATGCCGTGCTTAGCCCCGTATCTCAGGATTTCTGTAAACGTGAAAGGCCCTTCATAGCCTTGCAGAAAGATGTCTTGATAGGTCCTGTTGGCATACCGAAGATTGTCTCCAGCATCGTAGATGGAGACCGCCTGCCCGCTTTCGGTCAGGGCTGCAACGAGGGACTGGAGGGTCTCGTCATCAAGATTGAGAGGGAACTGCATCATCACAAGCTAAAGCAGAATCAGAGGAAGTTGTAGGCGCGAAAGGAACGCATAATGTAAACGATTACATCCCCCAGGACGAGCCTTCCTCTAAGCTGAGACAGGCGAGGCTTCCGGTTTCAGCCGATTTTGCTTCGGACTGAATTATTTGGGAGTGATGCAGCAACGGGCCATCTCCCGGCAGGGTCTGGAACGGCACCATCCCGCTCAGGACCGAAGCTGCTCGAGACCCCTGGCGGCAAGGATCGCCCGCGCCTGCATCGTCAGAAGGTTTAGCAGGCGCTCAATGGACGCGCCGTGGTCAGCGACCATGCCCACCCCTTGCAAGCAGATTGAACGGCTTGCTGCATGACGCGGCACGAAGTTCATTTCCATCTCTTCAGCTCCGGCCAAGATTCGCGACAGAGGCCCGTGCCATCCCCGAAGTGGCAAGCATCGATGCCAGGCCATTCGCGGGCCTCGGTCGGCTGAAGAGATAGCCCTGGAACTGATCGCAGGCGAGCCCGCGTAATATGTCGGCCTGCCGCTTGGTCTCGATCCCCTCGGCCGTCACCTTCATGCCCAGCTGGTGGGCGAGCGTGATGATGGTGTTCAGAATCTGACGGGCCCTGTGCTCGTCCTTGTCGAGCGCGCTCACGAAGGATCGGTCGATTTTGAGCTTGTTGAAGCCGAACTGCCACAAGTAGGCGAGGCTCGAATAGCCCGTGCCGAAATCGTCCATGGCCACGGAGACACCAAGCGCCTTGAGAGAGCTGAGTTGCTCGGCAGTGCTCTCGGTGTTCTCCATCAGCATGGTCTCGGTGACCTCCAGCTCAAGCCGATGCGGTGCCAGGCCGCTCTCCTTGAGCGCGCTGCCGACGGTCGAGACCAGCGTCTGGTCGAAAAACTGACGGACCGACAGGTTGACCGAAACGAATGTGTCCGAAGGCCAGGTCGCGGCGGTCCGGGTGGCTTCCATGATCACCCAGCTGCCAATCGTTGCGATCAGCCCCATGGACTCGGCAATCGGGACGAACGTGGCCGGAGGAACATAGGTGCCCTGGCGGTCCCTGAGCCGCAGCAGGGCCTCAAAGCCGATGCAGCTCTCGTCATCGGCAGCGAGCAATGGCTGATAGTGAAGTTCGAAGCTCTGGTTCGCCGTGGCATGCTGCACCAAATCCTCAAGCTCGCGCCGCTTGCGCATGCGGTCATCGAGCTCCCTCGAGAACAGGCGCACCATGTTCTTGCCGTCGATCTTGGATTCGTAAAGAGCGACCTCCGCGCGACGCAGCGCCTCCTCGACCGTGACCCCTTCATCCACCATCACGGAGATACCTGCGCTGACGTGGGCGGCAATGGTATTGCCGCCCACAGAGATCGGCTCGTCGATGGTCGTGACGATCGCCTTTACATCGGACTCAATTTCGGCGACCTCGTCCCGGGTCAGCGCGATCACGAACTCGTCCCCGCCGGCGCGCGCGACAATGTCTTCGCTGCCGCAGAAACGGCTGATGCCGCGCGCAACGTGCCTGAGGAACTCGTCCCCTGCCCCATGCCCGAAGCTTTCGTTGATGAGCTTGAAGTCGTCGACATCGAGAAAGACAACCGCCAACTCCTTATCCGGCATCCGATCGGCTAACCTGGCCTGGAGCATTTCCGAGAACCGCGTGCGGTTAAGCAGGCCCGTCATGGGATCGTGGCTGGCGAGAAATTCTGCCCGGTAGCGAACTTCACGCGCCTGTCTCGTCCGGATCAGAAAGGCCACGCTCGGAACCCCGAAGGAGAAGGCGAAACCTACACCTAGCGCAACAGCCAGTGCCCCCAAGGAATGGTGGAAGAACGCTTCTGTTCTCGTCTCGTCGACATAGGTCTCGGCAATGGCGCGCAAATTGCCCTCGCGATCGAGCACCGGAACATACGCTTCGGCATAGAGCGATGGCATGTTGCGCTCGCGGGTACCATCGTTGATGGAAACCAGCGGCTGTTTGCTGGCGATCACCTCCATCACTTCATCGTCGATATGGTCTTGCTGTTCCTGGTTCGAAAATGTTTGGAGGTCGGACTGGAGGACGGCATTGCCTTTGGCGCCATAGAGCTTGAAGCGGAACACGTTGCCAACCATCGCGGTCGACACCACCGCTCTCTGACGTTCCGTGAGCTGGCCGCTGCGGACCAGCTCGTCGAATTCCGGGATTGCCGCGACAAAGTATTTTGCCCAGTCCTCCGCCCGGGCGCGTGCATCGACAGAGACGGCCCGATCAATGGCGAGATCCACGGCGAACACTACCAATCCACCCAGAGCGGCCGTACTCAGCAACGCAGCCGCGATATACTTCCGCAAATCAAATGCGGTAGTGCCAGTGGACATGAAGCTTTCCCCCTTGCAGCAGCTTCCAGCGGTCCATGGCACTCCTTAATTTGCAGTTAATGATCTTCACGGTAGCCGGGCGACTGTCGAATTCATGGATTACGAAGGGCCGCAACGGGTCGAGTCGTATGTAAGCGTGATCACCTGAATGCCGATGATGGCCGCTGTTGTGCGTGTGCTGAAACCAACCCCATGGCCCGGCTTCGCGACAACAGCGGCAGCCCAGAGTCGAGCGCTATTCCCGGCGTGTCGCGGCTCGGCCGTGAGCTCTCAGTAGGAGAATTCTTATGGGCCGTCGCCTTCTCCTTCTTGGTGGCCTCGCTGCCGCCATCGTGACCGCCCCTGCCCTGGCGCAAACCACCGGCCAAGCGGGCGTGAACATGCAAAGCTCCGTGTCGATGGACGCCAGTGCCCGTGACATGATGCCAAAGCTGCAGAACCAGCAGGCCCACGACGAAGTCGACAAAGCCTATCTAGAGGCCCAGCTTCAAGGGCACCGACCTGCTCCAGGTGCAGGAGCGCTATTTGCAATCGAACTCGCAGAACCGCGAGCATATCGCCATGCTGGAAGCCATGCAGAAGACGATCCGGTAACAGCTCTGGCTGACGCGCAAGAAATGGCCCGCTCCACATGTCGCGGAGCGGGCTAGTTGCAGGAGCGTCTCGGGAGGAATTTTCTCTAAACTTTACGCGATACTTCTTGTTGCAGGGGTGCGGCGTTCCACCTCAACCCTCACGCGCCGCTCCCCCTCCTCCGGCAAGCTCCTGAACTCTTCAGCGCACCAGTCGTTCTTGTCCTGCCCACATGAGAAGAAGGATTGGGTTTGTGACGGAGCGGAAAAGGGACTACGGGCATGATAGCCCGAGCACTGGAACACTCCGGCCTGGAGACTTTGCGTCTGTATTGGAACGCAACATCCATGTGCTTCGCGACAAGCGACAGGCAGAGGAAGATCGGGCCGGCCTCCAGGATCGTATTGCCGATACCATTACGCGCTTCAGCGGCAGCATGCTCTTCGTCTATCTGCATCTGGCACTGGTTGGAGCATGGACCGCCATCAATGTGGGGCTTGTCCCCGGCATCGCGCCCTTCGATCCGAGTTTCGTCATCCTGGCGACGGTCGCCTCTGTGGAAGCCATCTTTCTCTCCACCTTCGTTCTCATCAGCCAGAACCGTGCCGCGGCCGAAGCCGATCGAAGGGCCGAGCTCGATCTTCAGACCAATCTCCTGTCGGAACACGAGATCACGCGGCTTCTGTCGCTCACGATCGCCATTGCCGAACGCCTCGGCATCGAGGAAGCCTCCGATCCCAGCCTGAAGGAGCTGGAAAAGCACGTCGCGCCCGAGAAGGTGCTCGACAGGCTTGCAGAGGATGAAAAGGAAAACGAGATCTGAAGTTCGCCCCTACGGCCGCGTGATCCGGGGCAGGGAGAAGGAATGGTGGGCGGTGAGGGGATCGAACCCCCGACCTGCGGTGTGTAAAACCGATGCTCTACCAGCTGAGCTAACCGCCCTTTTGCGATGCCTTCGGCAATCTGTCTCCGAAGGAGCATGCGTCTTATCAGAAGCTGCGGATGTTTCCAGCCCTGATGCGTCCCTGACATAAAAAGAGAAGGCCAACAACGCAAGCGTGTTGGCCTTCCTAAAAGCGAATGCGGCTTTAAAAGCGCTTACTTCGCGTTGACGGCGTCCTTGAGGCCCGCGCCGGCGCGGAACTTCGGAGCCTTGGAGGCCGGAACGGGCACCTTCTCGCCGGTGCGCGGGTTACGGGCCTCACCGGCAGCGCGGTTGGTCACCAGGAACGTGCCGAAACCGACGATCTTCACCTCGTCGCCCTTCTTCAGGGCGCCGGTGATCGCCTCGATGGCGGCGTCGATCGCCTCACCAGCCTGGCCACGAGAAAGACCGACCTTGTCGGCGACGGCAGCAACGAGCTCGCCTTTGTTCATTTTGTATCCTCCAGTGATCACGGCGATCGTGAAGTTATGTATCACCGTTTCAGGGAGCATTCGTGTGGCCTAAAGCTTGCCCTGAAGCAACCCCCAAAGCGCCGCAAATGGGCCATTTTATGCCGTTTCGCACGAAAAAAGCCCCCGGATTTCTCATCCGGGGGCCTGTTTGCGCATAACGCAAGGTCAATCAGTTAGTGAGCGACCACTCCGGCCCCATCGTCCTCGACGGCGGGCTTGGGGCCCTTGAGAACCGAAGCCTCGTCCCACTCGATCGGTTCAGGCATGCGCACGAGGGCATGCTGAAGCACCTGATCCATGGTGGAGACCGGGACGATCTCCATGCCGTTCTTCACGCTCGCCGGGATGTCGACCAGATCCTTGGCATTCTCCTCGGGGATCAAGACCTTCTTGATGCCGCCGCGAAGGGCTGCCAGGAGCTTTTCCTTCAATCCGCCGATGGGCAGCACCCTGCCCCGCAGCGTGACCTCGCCGGTCATGGCGATATCACGGCGAACCGGGATACCGGTGACGACGGAGACGATGGCGGTCGCCATCGCGATACCGGCGGACGGGCCATCCTTCGGCGTTGCGCCTTCCGGCACGTGCACGTGGATGTCGCGACGGTCGAACAGCGGCGGCTCCACGCCAAACGCAACCGCACGGGAGCGGACGTAAGACGCCGCAGCCGAGATCGATTCCTTCATGACGTCCCGCAAGTTGCCCGTGACGGTCATCTTGCCCTTGCCCGGCATGCCGATGCCTTCGATGGTGAGCAGCTCGCCCCCCACCTCGGTCCAGGCAAGACCGGTAACCGTCCCGACCGAATCCTCCGTCTCGGCCTCGCCGTAGCGGAAGCGCGGGGGACCAAGGAAGTCCGGCAGATTGGCCGTGGTGACCTCGACGGACGGCACCTTGGAGAGAAGGATCTCCTTCACCGCCTTGCGGACGAGATTGTTGATCTCGCGCTCGAGATTACGCACGCCCGCCTCGCGGGTGTAGCGGCGGATCAACATGAGCAGAGCGTCGTCGTCGATCTTCCACTCCTTCTCCTGCAGGCCATGCTTCTGCGTGGACGACGGGATCAGGTGCGTGCGGGCGATCTCGGCCTTCTCTTCCTCAGTGTAACCCGCGATGCGGATCACCTCCATGCGGTCGAGAAGCGGGCCGGGAATGTTGAGCGTGTTGGCCGTCGTCACGAACATCACGCTGGAGAGATCGTAATCGACCTCCAGGTAATGATCGTTGAACGAGTTGTTCTGCTCAGGGTCGAGAACCTCCAGCAGAGCCGCCGACGGGTCGCCGCGGAAGTCCATGCCCATCTTGTCGATCTCGTCGAGCAGGATGAGCGGATTGGAGGTCTTGGCCTTGCGCATCGACTGGATGATCTTGCCGGGCATCGAGCCGATATAGGTCCGGCGGTGACCGCGGATCTCCGACTCGTCACGGACGCCGCCAAGCGACATGCGCACGAACTCGCGACCCGTGGCCTTGGCGATCGACTTGCCGAGCGAGGTCTTACCTACGCCGGGAGGACCGACGAGGCAGAGAATCGGGCCCGTGAGCTTGTTGGCGCGCTGCTGCACGGCCAGGTACTCGACGATGCGCTCCTTGACCTTATCGAGACCGTAGTGATCGGAATCGAGAATGTCCTGGGCGGCCTTCAGGTCCTTCTTCATCTTCGAGCGGCGGTTCCACGGAATACCGAGCAGCCAGTCGAGATAATTGCGCACGACGGTCGCTTCCGCGGACATGGGCGACATCTGGCGGAGCTTCTTCAGCTCGCCCAGCGCCTTTTCGCGGGCTTCCTTCGTGAACTTGGTCTTTTCGATCTTCTCTTCGAGCTCGGCCAGCTCGTCGCGACCTTCGTCGTCGCCGAGTTCCTTCTGGATCGCCTTCATCTGCTCGTTGAGATAGTACTCGCGCTGCGTCTTCTCCATCTGACGCTTCACACGCGTCCGAATACGCTTCTCGACCTGCAGGACGGAGATTTCGCTCTCCATCATGCCGAGCACCTTCTCGAGGCGCTGCGCAACGGTCGGCGTCTCCAGGATCGCCTGCTTGTCGCCGATCTTGATGGCGAGATGCGAAGCAATCGTATCGGCGAGCTTTGCAGGCTCGTCGATCTGGGTCACGGCGGAGACAACCTCCGGCGACACCTTCTTGTTGAGCTTCACATAATTCTCGAACTCTGCCACCACCGAGCGAGCGAGAGCCTCGGCCTCGATCTGGTCGCCGAGGGAGTCCGGAAGCACTTCGGCTTCGGCCTCGTAATATTCATCGGTGCGGACATAGGTCTTCACCTGCGCGCGGCTCGCACCCTCGACCAGCACCTTCACCGTGCCGTCGGGCAGCTTGAGGAGCTGGAGCACGTTGGCAAGCGTACCGACCTTGTAGATCGCGTCCGTAGCGGGATCATCATCCGTCGCATCGATCTGCGTCGCGAGCAGGATGTGACGATCGCTCTTGACCACTTCCTCAAGCGCACGAATGGACTTCTCGCGACCGACGAAGAGCGGGACGATCATGTGCGGGAAGACGACAATGTCGCGAAGAGGCAGAACCGCATAGGTTCCGGTCGAGCCCGGGACAACAGGCTGACGTGGCTTCGACTGTGTCATGAGACAACATCCTTATGTATGCGTCCGGAGGGCCCCTTGAATAAGCTGGTTCCCGGACGGGATACCGGAATGCTCAGGCTTTTTTTATGGGCTGCATCCGGTACGTGGCGCCGTCCCTCGGGGGATGAGCTGACAGCCACCACGCAAGTAAGTATGTGGCGTTGCGGGATACGCGTTTCAAGAACCGTGTCCGCAACGTCCTTCATCATGAAGGGAGCCCCCTGAACCCTTTAAGCGCTGGCGCTCGCAGTCTGCTCGCTGCGGTCGCCATGAATGAAGAGCGGCTTGGCCTTACCCTCCACCACCTCGGGGCCGATCACCACCTGCTCGACGGAATCGAGGCCAGGCAGGTCGTACATGGTCTCCAGCAGGATGCCCTCCATGATGGAGCGCAGGCCGCGGGCACCCGTCTTCCGCTCGATCGCCTTGCGGGCGATGAGGGTCAGGGCCTCCTCCTGGAAGGTCAGGGTCACGTTCTCCATCTCGAACAGGCGCTGGTACTGCTTCACCAGGGCGTTCTTCGGCTCCTGCAGGATCTTCTTCAGGGCTTCCTCATCGAGGTCCTCCAGCGTCGCCAGGACGGGCAGACGGCCGACGAACTCGGGGATGAGGCCGAACTTCAGGAGATCCTCGGGCTCCACCTCGCGGAAGATCTCGCCCGTGCGGCGGTCATCCGGCGAGCTCACCGTGGCGCCGAAGCCGATGGAGGTGCCCTTGCCGCGGCCGGCAATGATCCGCTCGAGACCGGCGAAGGCACCGCCGCAGATGAACAGGATGTTGGTCGTGTCCACCTGCAGGAATTCCTGCTGCGGGTGCTTGCGGCCGCCCTGCGGAGGCACGGAGGCAACGGTGCCTTCCATGATCTTCAGGAGAGCCTGCTGCACGCCCTCGCCCGACACGTCGCGGGTGATCGACGGGTTGTCGGACTTGCGGGAGATCTTGTCGATTTCGTCGATATAGACGATGCCGCGCTGCGCCCGCTCGACATTATAGTCGGAGGCCTGGAGCAGCTTCAGAATGATGTTCTCGACATCCTCACCCACGTAACCGGCTTCGGTCAGCGTCGTGGCGTCGGCCATGGTGAAAGGCACGTCCAGGATGCGGGCGAGCGTCTGCGCAAGCAGCGTCTTGCCCGAGCCGGTCGGACCGATCAGCAGGATGTTGGACTTCGCCAGCTCCACGTCGTTGTGCTTCGTCGCGTGGGCCAGGCGCTTGTAATGGTTGTGGACCGCCACCGAGAGCACCTTCTTGGCGTGCTCCTGGCCGATCACGTAGTCATCCAGAACGCGGCTGATTTCCTTCGGGGTGGGCACGCCATCCCGGGACTTCACGAGAGACGATTTCGACTCCTCGCGGATGATGTCCATGCAGAGCTCGACGCATTCATCGCAGATGAAAACCGTCGGGCCAGCGATCAGCTTGCGAACCTCGTGCTGGCTCTTGCCGCAAAAGGAGCAGTACAGCGTGCTCTTGGAGTCGTTGCCGCCAGCCTTGGTCATTATCACATCTCCAATCCGTGCCGGGACGGCCCTGTGCCGACCCCGCACCTCTTAAGTTATGAGCGTCAGAACTAATGAAAGGTTCCGACGCTAACAATTTTCGCAGTCAAATCGCCTCGTCTCCCGAATCCACATGCAATCACGGCCCGGGCGCGCGATCAACAGAAACGGGATTACAGGCCAAAAAGACGCACCTGGGGAGAATTTTTCCCCAGATTTTAAGGATTAGGCCGGTGCTGCCGCTGGCTCGGGACGCTTCTCGATCACCTGATCGATGAGGCCGAACTCACGGGCAGCTTCCGCGGTCATGAAGTTGTCGCGCTCGAGGGCCCGCTCGATTTCTTCGTAGTTGCGGCCGGTATGGCCCACGTAGATCTCGTTGAGGCGCCGCTTGAGGGCTTCGCTCTCGCGGGCATGAATCATGATGTCCGTGACTTGCCCCTGGTAACCGCCGGAGGGCTGGTGAACCATGATTCGAGCATTCGGGAGCGCAAAGCGCATGCCCTTTTCGCCTGCGGTCAGGAGAAGCGAACCCATCGAGGCCGCCTGACCGACGCACAGCGTCGAAACCGGGCAACGGATGAACTGCATGGTGTCGTAGATCGACAGGCCGGAGGTCACGACGCCGCCGGGCGAATTGATATAGAAGGAAATCTCCTTCTTCGGGTTCTCGGCCTCAAGGAAGAGAAGCTGCGCCACGATGAGCGAAGCCGAATAGTCTTCGACCGGACCCGTCAGGAAGATAATCCGTTCGCGCAGGAGGCGCGAATAGATGTCGAAGGCGCGCTCGCCGCGGTTCGACTGCTCGACCACCATGGGAACGAGCGTGTTGTTATAGAGCGCTACCGGATCTCTCATGTCTCACTGCTCCAAAGCGGCCGCGCAGAACGCGCGGCCGTCTGATTGATGCAAGCTGCGAGACGCTCGAGATGAAGCGTTACTCGCCCTTGCTGGCTTTCTTACCGCCCTTACCCGTCGGCTTGGAATCGGTCTCGGCGTCATCGTCGCTGAAGAGAGCGTCCTTGGAAACCTTCTCTTCATTCACCTTCACCTGGGAGAGGATCTGGTCGACAACTTTCTCCTCGAACAGAGGAGCCCGGATTTCAGCTAGAGCCTGCGGGTTCTTTTGGTAGAACTCCCAGACCTGCCGCTCCTGGCCGGGATACTGGCGGACCCGCTCGATGAGGGCCTGAGTCACCTCATCGTCGGAAATCTTGATATCGGACTTCTCACCGATCTGCGCAAGGACCAAGCCGAGGCGAACGCGGCGCTCGGCGATCTTGCGATAGTCAGCCTTGGCCTCTTCCTCGGTGGTGTCCTCGTCAGCGAAGGTGCGGCCGTTCGACTTCATGTCGGCTTCGACCTGCGACCACACGGCAGCGAACTCCTGCTCGACCAGGCTCGGGGGCAGTTCGAAGCTGTACTTGGCATCGAGAGCGTCGAGGAGCTCCTTCTTCACCTTGCGGCGGGACTGAGTGTCGAAGTCGCGCTGGATGGCGTCACGGATGGCTTCTTTAAGCTTGTCCAGGGACTCCATGCCGAAGCCCTTGGCCATCTCGTCGTCGATCTTCAGCTCGCCGGGAGCCTCGACCTCCTTCACGGTCACGTCGAACTCGGCGTCCTTTCCGGCCAGGTGCGCGGCCAGATAGTTCTCCGGGAACTTGACCTTCACGAGCTTGGTGTCGCCGGCCTTCAGGCCGATGAGCTGTTCCTCGAAGCCCGGGATGAAGGTGTTGGAGCCCAGCTCCACACGGACGTCCTGGCCCTTGCCGCCCTCGAACTCGGCACCGTCGATACGGCCGACGAAGTCGACGACGACGCGGTCGCCATCGGCCGAGGCGCCGTCCTTCTTCTCGAAGGTGCGGTTCTGCTTGGCCATGCGCTCGAGCGACTCGTTGATTTCCGCATCGGAAACCTCAGCCACCGGCTTCTTCACGCTCACGTCCGACAGATCGGCCAGCTCGAACTCGGGGAGAACCTCGAGAGCCACGGTGAAAGCCAGATCGCCCTTGGCGTCCATGGCCTTCTCGATCGTCTCCTTGTCCTCGGGGAACTGGATCTGGGGCTCGTGGGCGAGCTTCAGGCCGTTATCCTCGACGATCTTGCGGTTGGCCTCGTTGACGGCGTTCTGGAGAACGTCGGACATCACGGAACGGCCATAGACCTTACGCAGGTGAGCAACCGGCACCTTGCCGGGGCGGAAGCCGTTGATCCGCACGCGATCCTTGATGTTGTCCAGCTCGCTGTTCAGGCGCTGCTCCAACTCGGTGGCCGGGAGCACGACCTTGAACTCTCGCTTCAAGCCTTGGGACAGTGTTTCCGTCACCTGCATTGTTCTATTCGCCTTCGTTCACTCGAAAAATTGATGTTAGGCTCCGGCCGACGCGGCAAGAGCGCCGCCAACCAGTTGCCAGGAGCCTCCGGATCCAATCCTGACGATTGGTGCGGGCGGAGGGAGTCGAACCCCCACGACTTGCGTCGCTGGAACCTAAATCCAGTGCGTCTACCAGTTCCGCCACGCCCGCCTGGGAGCAGCACGATACACGCGCCCCTCTTCCGGGACGCGGCTCTATAGCATGCTTGGCGCGCCATGCATCAAAAAAGTTCGTGTGGGCTGAACCGGCAACCGAACTTGGCCTTTTCCGTTCAAGAAGATAACCCCCTACGCCCGATTTCCCTCGTGAGTTCTCCCGATGATCACCCGCCGCACCGCCACCGCAGGCCTTGCCGTCACACTGATTGGCTTGGCGGGACGGACGGAAGCCCAGACAGCCTCCCCGCCGGCTGTGAATAGGCTCAAGGGCAACGGACTTCGGTGGACCGTCACCGCCAAACCCGCTGCTCTGCGCCTGCGCCCAGATGCGGCGAAGGAAGCCGACCTCTGGACTCTCAATGGCGAACTGGCCCCTGTGTTCAGCTTGAAACACGGGGCAGACATGCGGCTTTCTCTGAAGAACGAAACCGCCCTGCCCCTGTCCCTGCATTTTCATGGAGTTCGGGTCCCGAATACCATGGATGGCGTCGGTGCCCTGACCCAAAAGCCCGTCGCCTCAGGCGGGAGCTTCGATTACACCTTCACCCCGCCTGATCCGGGCACCTTCCTGATCCGCCCCTGTATCCTTGGCGGCAGCGCCGAACCAATGGAGCGTGGGCTGTCGGCCCTCCTGATCGTCGAAGAGGCCAATCCTCCCCAGGTCGATCAGGACATCGCTCTGCTTGTGGACGATTGGGCCCTCGCCGAAGACGGCAGCCTTGCGCTCGCCGAGCCGGCTCCTGCGGGGCGTCTTGGCAACTTCCTGTCGCTGAATGGCAAGCCGACCCCGCAGCAGATCAAGGCCCTGCCT
The DNA here is from genome assembly GCF_052658925.1 of Microvirga medicaginis. Classification (NCBI taxonomy): domain Bacteria; kingdom Pseudomonadati; phylum Pseudomonadota; class Alphaproteobacteria; order Hyphomicrobiales; family Methylobacteriaceae; genus Microvirga; species Microvirga medicaginis. Next base: position 12,184 of record NZ_JBQWEL010000017.1, read on the forward strand.
GGAGGGCGAATCCGGCTCCGCCTTGCCAATGCCTGCAATGCACGCACCATGCGCCTGCGCTTCGACGGATTGAAGGCGTATGTGATCGCCGTGGACGGGCAGCCCTCCAGCACCTTCGAGCCGTTGAAGTCCGTACTACCTTTTGCCCCTGGCAACCGTTATGATCTTCTGATCGACCTGCCGGTTGAAGCAGGTCAGAGCAGCACGGTGATTGCTCAAATCGGCAACGGGTTCCCGCTCGCTGAAATTCTGACGGAAGGCAGCCCGCGCGCGAGCCAGCCGCCCATCGCCCCGCTGCCGCCCAACGCCAAGCTGCCGGAGGCTATCAAGCTCCAGGATGCCACGCGCAAAGATGTGGTGATCAAGGGCGATCCCAAGACCAATGCTCTCTGGACGGTCAACGGCGCCACAGGCAAGCCCTCGGACGCGCCTCTCGTGAAGGTCAAGCGCGGCACGCCCGTGGTCCTGGCCTTGAAAAACGAGACCGCCTTTCTCCAGTCCATGCACCTGCACGGACATTCATTCCGGCTCCTGCACCCCCTGGATGATGGCTGGGAGCCCTATTGGCTGGATACGGTCCAGATCCCCGAGAACAAGACGATCCGCATTGCCTTCGTGGCCGACAATCCGGGCAAGTGGCTTTTCGCCTCGACCGTGATGGAGCGGTTCGACACGGGCCTGTGGACCTGGATCGATGTCAGTTAAGGAGCTTGCGGAGAACGCCCGGGATCAACTCGGACAGATCCTCCGCGATCAGCCCCGGCCCGAAGCTCGCGCCCGCCTCGGCATGGATCCAGACGCCTGTACTGGCGGCTTCGAAAGCCGGCAGACCTTGGGCCATGAGCCCGGCGATGATGCCGCACAGCGTATCGCCCGTGCCTGCCGTGCCGAGATAAGGAGTGCCGTTCTCGTTGATCGCGGCCCGGCCATCGGGAGCGGCGATGACCGTATCCGGCCCCTTCAACACCACGACCGCATCCGTGTAGACCGCTGCACGGTGCGCACGCTCGATTTTCGATTCCGGATCAAGGATATCCGGATGACCCTTGAACAGGCGCTTGAACTCGCCGTCGTGAGGCGTCAGCACGGTCGGGGCATAATGGAAAGCCTGATGAAGCTCCGAGGCTAAGCCTTCGAAAGAGGTCAGGGCATCCGCATCGAGCACGAGGCCGCGCCGCGCATGGGCAGCAACGGCCACCATGGCGCGGGTGCCGGAATGCACCCCGAGGGCCGGTCCGAGCGCCAGGGCGTTCAGGCGCACGTCCTGCAGAATATGATGGAGCCCCTCAGGTCCATCGCAGCCCCTGAGCATCACGGCAGTGAGCTGGGCCGCATTCACCCCAAGGGCCTCGGGCGGCGAGGCTACGGTGACGAGGCCTGATCCGATCCGCAAAGCCGCCCGGGCCGCCAGGCGCGCAGCACCGGTTCGGGTCGCACCACCTGAGACCACAAGCGTGTGGCCGCGGTCATATTTATGAGAGGAGAGTTCCGGCCTCGGCAGCTTGTCGAGCCAGAGAGCAGGAGCGTTGGCGAAGAGCTTTCCACCCGATGCGGCAAGCGTCTCGCTGGCAATGCCGATGTCGGCGACCTCCACCTGACCGCTGAAAGCACGTCCCGGCATCAGCAGGTGGCACGGCTTGCGGGCAGCAAAGGTCACCGTGCGCACAGCCCTGACCGCAACGCCCCTCACCTGGCCTGTATCGCCATCGATGCCGGATGGCAGATCGACGGCCAGGATGGGCCTCCCGGATGCGTTCATACGCTCGACGACGGTGCGGGCCGAACCATCGAGGTCACGCGCGAGCCCGGTGCCAAACAGGGCATCAACGATCAGATCCGCTTCCGCGAAGGACAAGTCCTCGGCGGCCTCAACCGGCCCCTTCCAGTCCTTCGCAGCCAGCGCGGCATCGCCCGAGAGCCGATCCGCGTTTCCCAGCAATCCGATGGAGACGCGGTGGCCCTGCTGGGCCAGCAGAGTCGCCACGATGAAGCCATCGCCTCCATTTTGACCAGGGCCGGCAGCGACAACCACCTTCGCCTCTTTCGTGAGCATTTCGGCAGCAGCGTTGGCCACTGCGCCACCGGCGCGCCGCATGAGTTCGATGCCCGGAATGCCCGTTGCGATGGTCGCAGCGTCCGCTTGTTTCATTTCTTGGGGGCGAAGGACGAGTTCAGGAGGCATTTTGGGCCTCAAAATCATTACTCAGGGCCCCTTTGCCGTTGAAATCCGCACATGCACAAACTTTGAGCAGGAAGTGCCTTCGAGAGGTGCAATTCTGCCCGGTTTGAATCGTAGAGACCATGGAAGGTACCCCTGTCCTGGTGCTAAAAGCGGCAAGTCCTGAACCGAAACGGTTATCCGATGAAGAAGATCGAAGCCATCATCAAGCCTTTCAAGCTCGATGAAGTCAAAGAAGCCCTCCAGGAGGTTGGCCTCCAGGGCATCACGGTCATCGAGGCAAAAGGCTTCGGCCGCCAGAAGGGCCATACCGAGCTGTATCGTGGCGCGGAATACGTCGTCGACTTTCTGCCCAAGGTGAAGCTCGAGATCGTCCTCAACGACGACATGGCTGAAAGCGCCATCGAAGCCATCCGCAGGGCGGCCCAGACGGGCCGCATCGGAGACGGAAAAATTTTCGTGTCGACGGTCGAAGAGGCCGTCCGCATCCGTACGGGCGAGACCGGATCCGACGCGATCTAAGCTCCCCTATCACAAGCCAAGGCTTTCAAGCCGAGGACAATCAAGGGCAGAAGAGGACTACGACATGCAGACCGCCAAGGATGTGCTCAAGGCGATCAAAGATAACGACGTCAAATACGTCGACTTCCGTTTCACGGATCCGCGCGGCAAGTGGCAACACGTGACCTTCGACGTCTCGATGGTCGATGAAGACCTGTTCGCCGACGGCATCATGTTCGACGGCTCGTCCATCGCCGGCTGGAAGGCGATCAACGAATCCGACATGACCCTCATGCCCGACCCGACGACGGCCCAGATGGACCCGTTCTTCTCGGCGGCCACCATGTCGATCAACTGCGACATTCTCGAGCCGGCGACGGGCGAACCTTATAACCGCGACCCGCGCGGCATCGCCAAGAAGGCAGAGGCTTACCTCAAGTCCACGGGCATCGCTGACACGGTGTATGTCGGCCCCGAGGCCGAGTTCTTCGTGTTCGATGACGTGAAGTTCATGGCCGACCCCTACAATACGGGTTTCAAGCTCGATTCGGCCGAGCTGCCGATCAACGGCGACACGGCCTACGAAGGCGGCAACCTCGGCCATCGCATCCCGACCAAGGGCGGCTACTTCCCGGTTCCCCCGCTGGATTCCGCTCAGGACATGCGCAGCGAAATGCTCGCCGCCATGAAGGCTATGGGCGTGACGGTCGAGAAGCACCACCACGAAGTGGCTTCCGCTCAGCACGAGCTCGGCACGAAGTTCAACACGCTCGTCCGCACCGCCGACGAGATGCAGATCTACAAGTACTGCATCCACAACGTCGCTCAGTCCTACGGCAAGACGGCCACCTTCATGCCGAAGCCGGTCTATGGCGACAACGGCTCGGGCATGCATGTGCACCAGTCGCTCTGGAAGGGCGGCAAGCCCCTCTTTGCCGGCAACAAGTATGCCGACCTCTCCCAGGAATGCCTGTGGTACATCGGCGGCGTCATCAAGCACGCCAAGGCCCTGAACGCCTTCACCAACCCGTCGACGAACTCCTACAAGCGTCTCGTTCCCGGCTATGAGGCTCCGGTTCTGCTGGCCTACTCGGCTCGCAACCGTTCGGCTTCCTGCCGTATTCCGTGGACGACTTCGCCGAAGGCCAAGCGCGTCGAAGTTCGCTTCCCCGATCCGACCGCCAATCCGTACCTCGCCTTCGCGGCCCTGCTGATGGCCGGTCTCGACGGCATCGTGAACAAGATCGATCCCGGTCAGGCGATGGACAAGGATCTCTACGATCTGCCCCCGAAGGAGCTCAAGAAGATCCCGACGGTCTGCGGCTCGCTCCGCGAAGCTCTCGCGAGCCTCGACAAGGACCGCGCCTTCCTCAAGGCCGGCGGCGTGTTCAACGACGACTTCATCGACAGCTACATCGAGCTGAAGATGACCGAGGTCGCTCGCTTCGAGATGACCCCGCACCCGGTTGAGTTCCAGATGTACTATTCCGTCTAATCGGAACGGTATTCCTCCCGGCTGCTTTTCGCAGCCTGCCTGCCGGAGCCCACAAGGCTCCGGCTTTTTTATTGCGAAGTTCTATGATTGAAGGCGTCGGCTGTTCTGGCCGGATCATCGGGCTGTGCCCTGTGAAGTCTTCAAGGTGTTGGTGGCGTTCGTGACCCGGCTGATAATCGCCTTTCGCACCACCGCAGCCTCATGCCCAAGCCGGAAGGAGACTGGCGCTACTCCAAGCTCGATCCGCATCGCGTCTTTCTGCTGCGTCGGGAGGCTGAAACAAACGACATCACGATGCCGCAACTCGTTCACCGCCGACGGCTACGGACCCACGGGAACGTCCGTTGCTCTCGTTCAAGTACTCCCAAGATCCAAGCGGGCTCGACGTAGGCAGTTGCACTATGGGGACGACAGTCTTGCAGCCCTCACCAGCGAAGCCGGCGAGACGCTCGTATCTCCTCGAAACGGCGCATCCATCACCAGGATCAACGCAACAACTAATCCGATTGCCCCCATGTGGAAGGCGATCAGCGCCATTCCGAAGGCGTCCAGTTTATGGCGCCCGTTCATGATCATTGCGCCGATGATGAAGACGGCCATCACCCACCAGAACACCGGAGGCACACTCTTTGTAGCGCTCTCGAGCCGGCTCTGGCGCAGATCTTCCAGCTTCTCCACGTAAGCTCGTAAAGTGCTGGCGGCTGCAGGATTGTTTGCTGCCACCGTGTTGACCTGCGCTACGAGCGACGCCATGGCATGGTCTGTTTCCTCTGCAAGCAAGGGCTCATACTGGGCGAGCGTCTTCCACTCTGCTGAGACCGCCGACCTGACATAATCCTTGACGCGCTCAATCGCGGTTAACGCATCCCCGGTCTTCAAAGTCTGGAGGTCTCGAACAAGCCGCGTGATGACCGAGGCTTCCCGAAGCTCCACGTCGTCCGCCTTCCCGAGGTTGGAGCGGACTTCCGTCAATACCAGAGCAAGAACGAAAACGGAGAATGCCAGAAGGCTTCCATGGACCATATCGGCCAGCTTGCTGTGGCTCTCCAAGGCCTCGTTGCGGGGTGAAAAGAGAAGCCACCGCGAGATCAGGGCGAGAACAAGGGCAAGAACAGCGGTGCTGACCACTCCCCCGACGAGAATGACCGCATCGCTACTGTTAGCGATCAGCTTGTATAGCCAGTCCATGATGTCCGCCGCCTTCACAAAAAGTAGGGGCTGGTGTCCTCAGCCCCGGTATCCTCACCGGGAAGAGTTGCGCGTCATAGCCGCCGCCGATGAATGCTACCTCAAGAACCCGGCCATTCATGGCAGGAATGTTGATGGTGGCCAACGGCAGGTCGAGCCGCTGTCACGGTACCCGCTTCTGACTGGCTGTAGCGTGTAATGGAAGCGGGTCTTCATACCGCGACTATGCCAGCCTACTGCACCCCGCTCAACGGTATAACCAACGGTGGGCGGGATCTGAGACCTCTTCGAGCGCATGAGTGCCTCAACTACGTCACCCCGCTGGTTCTGGTTTCGCGTGAACCTCCGCTGTTCCAAGGGCTGCCCTCAGGACAAAAAGTGCCGCGAATCAGGAACGATTTCCCTGCCTCCCGAGTTAGCCAGCCCGACGCGGTCGATCAGAGTGACTGCGGGCTTGAGCCCGGCTCAGGCAATTCAGGATTGTTCAGAGGAGTCAAACGATGAAAGCAATGATGATTGCCGCTGCTGCTGCTATCGGTCTGATGGCCGCTGTTCCGGCTGGCGCCCAGACCTCAGTAACGACCACGGAAACCACCGGCTCCATCACGATAGCTCCGGAACAGCGCACCGTCATTCATCAGCGCCTCGGTACGGCCAAGCCCGTGACCATCAAGGAGCGCGTCACTGTGGGTGCGACGGTGCCCGACACCGTTGAATTGCAGACTGTCCCTGACACCATCGTGTCGGATATCCCTTCGGTGAAAGGATACAGCTACTTCGTCTATAACGACGACGTGGTTCTCGTAGACCCCAAGACCCGCAAGGTCGTGACCATCGTCGAGTAACCGCAATTTGCTTCAAGAATGCCGCTCCCTCGCCGGAGCGGCATTTTTTCTTTTGAGCATGTCTCTAGAGCCTCGGACCCAAAAGTGGACTTGCACTTTTGGGATCAACCCGATGCTCTTTCTTGATAAGCGCATCGTCTGCGCGGAAAACCGGGTCCACTTTTCGCTGACGCGGCCCTTCGGGTCCGCACGATGCGCTAACGAAAAAGGCCCGGATTTCTCCGGGCCTTTTCTGTCGCGGAAGCGACGGATCTTAGTAGGTGCCGAAACGGTAGTTCAGACCAGCGCGGATCACGCCGAAATCGGTCTCACCGGTGCTGAAGGTCGTGCCAGCAAACTCGAAGTCGTCGTCCTCGAGGTTCACGTACAGGCCTTCGATCTTAGCCGAGAGGTTGTTGGTGAAGGCGTACTCGAGGCCGCCGCCAACGGTCCAGCCGGTGCGGTCGTCAGCGAAAGCGAAACCGCCGGTGGCGTAGATGAGGGCCTGACCGAAGGCCACACCAGCGCGAGCACGGACAGTACCGAACCAATCTTCGGAATCGACCGTGACGACGTCGCCACCGCCGAAGTCGTAGGTGGTGCTACCGAAGTCAGCGTACTGGATGTCGCCCTCAACACCGACCACGAACGAGCCGATCTGGTAGTTGTAGCCGATCTGAGCACCGCCGATGAAGCTGGCGTCGTCATCGCTGTCGCCGATGATCGTGGTGCCGCCGAACACGATTTCGTCTTCGTCGTTGTCGTTGAAGCCGACGCCGGCGTTCACACCGACGTAGAAGCCCGTCCAGGTGAAGACCGGAACGGCAGCGACGATCGGAGCCGGAGCGCGGCGGGAGGGAAGGTCAGCAGCCGAAGCAGCAGCAGTGAGGCCGAGCAGGGCAACCGAAGCGAGGAGAATCTTTTTCATAGTTATATCCGTTCACAAAGAAGGCTATGGCTCCGCTTCTAACTCAGGGTTGCCGGAACGTCTGTCACTTTTGCGCCACACTCTCCCAGGGAAGCTGCGCCAGGTTCTTCCGAAAGGACAGAGTGGCACGACTGAGGAGCTGGGTCGGGACCAGCCGCGGCAAAAACGAGGCCTAGCATAAAGAGGGTAAATTATTGAATTATTTGGCTAATGCTCGCCGTCACAATAGTTAACAGCACCCTAATGTGCCGCGCGCAGGCGGGTAAGGAAACATTGACCATTCCTCAAAGGAATACCTCTCCTGCCGTTTGATCAGCCTTCTTCGAGCCATAATCGCAGGGCGTGCGTGACATGCTCCGGCTGCTCCAGGGTGGACAGGTGCCCCGCCTCGGGAATCACCACGAGGGAAGCCCATTCGATCATCTCGGCCATTTCCCTGGCGGTATCAGGTGGGGTGACGGCATCGCCCTCCCCGACGAGAATCAGCGTCGGAATTTCGATTCCGGGCAGCAGAGGGCGGGAATCGACCCGTGCCATGATGGCGTGTTGCTGTCTGATATAGGCCTCTGCTCCGACCTGCCGCATCATGTCCGCCATCACATCCTGCAGAGCCGTGTCGTCCCGCCGATCAGGATGAACGAGACGGGGCCACCAATTCGTGATGATATCCTCGTAACGCCCGGACTGGGCCAGGGCGATGAGGCGCTCGCGTTCCTGGGTTGCCTCCGGCGTATCCGGTCTGGCGGTTGTATCGAGCAAGGCAAGGCGCTGAACGCGTTCAGGAGCCTGACGCATGACCTCCATAGCCACGTATCCGCCCATGGAGAGCCCCGCGAGGGAGAACTGTTCCGGGGCATCCTTCAACAGGCGGGCTGCAATCGCAGGAACCGAATCATCTTGGGCGTGGTTGGCAACGACAATGTTCCTGGTGCCGGACAAGGCCGAGATCTGTGCCTCGAACAGGCGCGCATTGCAGGCTAAACCAGGAATCAGAACGAGCGTTTCGGCCATTGCCTCTTTTCCCTTGCAAGTTTGCTTGTATTGACAAGCGCCTAGCTTGTCCTATGGTCCCGCCACACCTTAACTTGAGCAAGAGCCTCAGGTGAAACCAGTCTCGCGCCTGTTTGTTGCCGTAGAGCGCGGCCGGCACGTTAAGCGCACCCTGCCCCCAACGGTATAGATAGATATTCATGTCGTTCGCCGAACTCGGACTTAGCGATAAAGTTCAACAGGCCGTCACCGCTGCCGGTTACACGGAGCCGACGCCGATCCAAGCCCAGGCCATTCCCCATGTGCTTGCCCGCAGGGACGTGCTGGGCATCGCCCAGACAGGCACTGGCAAGACGGCCGCCTTCACGCTGCCCATGCTCACCATGCTGGAGCACGGCCGCGCCCGAGCCCGCATGCCGCGCACGCTGATCCTCGAACCTACCCGCGAACTGGCGGCCCAGGTTCAGGACAACTTCGACAAGTACGGGGTCAACCACAAGCTGTCGGTGGCTCTGTTGATCGGCGGCGTATCCTTTGGGGACCAGGATGCCAAGATCACCCGCGGCGTCGACGTGCTGATTGCCACGCCCGGTCGCCTGCTCGATCATTTCGAGCGCGGCAAGCTTCTGCTGACCGGTGTCGAGCTTCTCGTCATCGACGAGGCGGACCGCATGCTCGACATGGGCTTCATCCCGGACATCGAGCGCATCGTGAAGCTCGTGCCCTTCACGCGCCAGACCCTCTTCTTCTCCGCGACGATGCCGCCGGAGATTCAGCGCCTCGCAGATGCCTTCCTGCACAACCCGGTGAAGGTCGAGGTCGCCCGCGCCGCCTCAACAGCGGCGACGATCACGCAGCGCCTGGTGGCGACAGGCCGAGAGGATTGGCAGAAGCGCGAGACGCTGCGCGACTTGATCCGCAATGCGACGGACCTGCAGAACGCCATCGTGTTCTGCAACCGTAAGCGCGACGTCGCCGTACTCCATCGTTCCCTGCAGAAGCATGGCTTTAGCGCCGTCGCTCTTCATGGCGACATGGATCAGCACGCGCGCATGGCCGCCCTCGACAGCTTCCGCACAGGCGAGATGCCCATTCTGGTGGCAAGCGACGTGGCAGCTCGCGGCCTCGACATCCCGACCGTGAGCCACGTCTTCAACTACGATGTGCCGCATCACGCGGAGGATTACGTCCACCGTATCGGTCGCACGGGCCGTGCCGGCCGTACCGGCCAAGCCTTTACGCTGGTGGGTCCTGGTGACGAGAAGTCCCTGGCCGCTATCGAGAAGCTGATCAACACGCCGCTCGTGTGGGAAGGACCGACACTTGCGGAGCTTCCGGCCTCGGAAGGCTCGTCATCCCGCCGCGGCGGCCGGGGCGAGGAGCGCTCCCGCAGCCGCAAGGTGAAGGTTCGCTCCGGCTCGGACCGGAAGCGTTCGCGCTCCGAAGCTCCGAGTGAAGAGGTGGCCCCCATCCGCGAGACCTCCGCGCCTCAGCAGGAGGAGGGCCGCAAACCCCGCCCCGAACGCGACCGTCAGGCTTCCCGAGGCAATCAGGGCCGCTCTCGCCGTGATGACGACAACGACGCACCGGTCAAGGGCCTAGGCGATCATGTGCCGGCCTTCCTGATGCGTCCCGTCACGATCAAGAAATCCTAAAAGGCAGGTTCGGAAACGGGCTTGCGTGGTTTTCGGGAAGGCGAAGGTTTCCTCGCCTTTTTGGGACTCGCTGCTTTCACCCGCAACGCGGCCCTGAGCGCCATGCGCGCCAGCTCGGCCGCTTCATCTGGATCGTCCAGAGCCGATTCAGGCATGAGCCAATAGCTCATGATCGTGGTGCGGCCATCCTTCGTCTGATAGCTGAAGGGCCGTGAGCCGAGATCGCGAAAGTGGCCGACGCTTTCATCGTCCACCTTCAGGTACAGCTCGCCCTCATCCGCAAGGGCGAACATGACGCCATCACGATAGATCCCCTGCCCGCCGAACATCCGGCGGATATCAACCGGGCCGAACGCCTCGAAGATTTCGCGGATGGCCTCGGCGTCCATGGGCTTAGCCGGCGGTATGGAGCGCAGGAGGCGTGGCCGGCGTGATCGCGACGGATTCGCCGCAGCCGCAGGCCGAGGTCTGGTTCGGATTGTTGAACACGAATTGGGACGACATCTTCGTCGTCTGAAAATCCATTTCCGTCCCGAGCAGGAACAGCACCGCCTTGGGGTCGATGAGCACGGTCACACCCTTGTCCTCGACCACTTCGTCGAGGGGGTTGATACTTTCCGCATATTCCATGGTGTAGGACATGCCGGCGCAGCCGCCGTTCTTCACGCCGACGCGGACGCCGACGATGGGGCGATCCGCCTTACTGATGATGTTCTTGACGCGGTTTGCCGCCGCGTCGGTCAAGGTCACGACCTTGAAGCCGGGTAGAGCCATAAGCCTTCTCTCCTGACGGCCGGGTTCAAGGCCCGGGCAGAACGAGTACGATGCCCCATAAATAAGAGATGAGAGGCCAAACGTCGAGACCAGCGGGGTTGTGATAACGGCTCAGCTGGCCCATATCGGGTTCACCCCCACCACAACAGAGAACCCATGAAGGAGAGCAGATGCCGCATCACATGCCGCTGATCTCAACTATCGTCGTCGGCCTTGTTCTGGCATTTGTTCTCGGCGCCATTGCACAACGCGCCCGTATCTCTCCTCTCGTTGGCTACCTTCTGGCCGGTGTTCTCGTCGGCCCCTTCACTCCTGGCTACGTGGCGGATCAATCGCTCGCCAACCAGCTCGCCGAGATCGGCGTGATTCTGCTGATGTTCGGCGTCGGCCTTCACTTTTCCTTGAAGGATCTTCTTTCGGTCAAAGCCATTGCCATTCCCGGCGCTGTCGTGCAGATCGCCAGCGCCACGCTGCTCGGCATGGGATTGGCATGGCTGATGGGTTGGAGCATCGGCAGCGGCCTGGTCTTCGGCCTTGCCCTCTCGGTTGCCAGTACCGTCGTGCTGCTGCGAGCCCTGCAGGAGCGCCGCCTCGTGGAGACAGAGCGCGGCCATATCGCTGTCGGCTGGCTGATCGTCGAAGACCTCGCCATGGTGTTGACGCTGGTTCTGCTGCCAGCCTTCGCGAAAGCCACGTCCAGCGCCTCGACCGATATCGAATCCATCGTGATTTCGCTTGGCCTGACCCTCGGCAAGGTGATCGCCTTTGTCGCCGTCATGCTGATCGTAGGCCGCCGCGTGATCCCGTGGATCCTGCATTACGTGGCGCATACAGGCTCCCGCGAACTGTTCCGCCTCTCCGTTCTCGCCATCGCCCTCGGCACGGCCTTCGGCGCGGCGGAGCTGTTCGGCGTGTCCTTCGCGCTCGGCGCCTTCTTCGCCGGCATGGTGTTGAGCGAGTCCGAGCTCAGTCATCAGGCCGCTTCGGAAACGCTGCCGCTCCGCGATGCCTTCGCCGTCCTGTTCTTCGTCTCGGTCGGCATGCTGTTCGATCCGATGATTCTGATCAACGAGTTCGGGCCGGTGCTGGCTGCCTTCCTGATCATCGTCGTCGGCAAGTCGCTTGCGGCCTATGCCATCGTCCGCCTCTTCCGCCATCCGGATTCAACGGCCTTCACCATTGCGGCCAGCCTCGCCCAGATCGGCGAATTCTCCTTCATCCTCGCAGGCCTTGGCGTCGAGCTGCAGCTTCTGCCGGACCAAGGGCGCGATCTCATCCTGGCGGGCGCCATCCTCTCGATCCTCGTGAACCCGTTCCTGTTCGCGCTTCTGGACCGGTGGTTTGCGAAGCGTGAGCCCGCAAAAGCGGAGAAAGCCGCTGCGGCACAGGCCACGGAAGCGCAACCTGAGCAGCCCTCCATCGTGCGAGAACCTCTGCCCGTCACCGCACTGACGGATCATGTCGTCCTCGTCGGTCATGGCCGGGTCGGCAAGTTCATCAGCAGAAAGCTCACCGCGTCTGGGACGCCCTTCCTGGTGATCGAGGCCAACAAGAGCCAGCTCGCCGATCTGCAGCGAGATGGCCACGAGATACTTGTCGGCAATGCCGCCGACCCTGAGATTGCCGCCGCGGCCAATCTCAAGGAAGCCCGCTGCCTTCTAGTCGCCATCCCTGACGCATTTGAAAGCGGCCAGATCGTCGAGCAGGCCCGCAGGCTCAACCCGAACCTCCCGATCATCGTACGCGTCCATTCCGCCGCTCAGGAAGAACATGTCGAGAAATTCGGTGCGACGAGGGTCGTAATGGCCGAGCAGGAAATCGCCCGCGCGATGGTCTCCGCCGTTCCCGACGCACCTCGCCAGCCGATCTTCTCATCTGTCGAGGAGGCTGAGGACATCGTTGGAGATGCGGAGGACGAAGCCTCACCGCAAGTGCTCCGGCCGGAAGCCGAGGCCGACCAGGCGAGCGGGAATGCGCCGGAAAAAGGACCATCGGGCCAGCAGCCGTAAGATCCAGGGCGGAGAGATCGGCGCTCGGCTGCCCAAGACGCGGCGGATCAACCTGTTCTGGATGAGCACCTGAAGCCGCTGTGTAAGGCGCGTCGGCAGCTCCCGCCTCCTCTGCACCCGTGCCAGCAGATCCGGTCCCACCGGGCCGCTCCGCAGCGCGGTCCCAAGGATATTGGCCGTCGCCACCGCATCCTGGATGGCAAGATTAATGCCGATCCCGCCGATCGGCGACATGGCATGAGCCGCATCCCCGATGCATAGAAGCCCGGGCCGGAACCACTGCTTCAGCCGGTCGACCGTCACGGTCAGAAGTTTGATATCATCCCAGGTACGGATCTCCTCGACTCTGCCGTCGAGAAATGGGGCGAGCCTTGCAACCTTCGCCCGAAAAGCCTCCAGGCCTTCCTGCCGGATGGTCTCAAACGAGCCCTTCGGAATGACGAAGGCACATTGCCAATAATCCCTGCGATCAATCAGCACGAGCATCTGCCCGGCTACGATCCGTCCCTGAAGCTGGCTCGGGTCATTTGGAAGCCGGCTGATCCGCATCCAGAGAACATCCATCGGTGCGCCGATATCCATCACCTCAAGGCCCGCCTTCTGGCGGATAATGGAGCGCCGCCCATCGGCTGCGATAACGAGATCAGCCCACACATCGAGAGGGCCATCAGGCGTTACGACCCGCACGCCCCTTACCTCGCCGTTCTCCTCGATCAGATCCGTCGCCTCGGCCTGCATCCGGAGCCTGAAGGTCGGGAACTCACGCGCATGATCGACAAGGAAGTCGAGAAAATCCCATTGCGGCATGAGGGCGATGAACTTGCACTGCGTCGGCAGGTGGGAGAACTCGCCCAGCTTCAGGGGCGTATCGCCGATCGCGACTGTGACGGAGCGCACTTCCTGGTGCGGCCTCGCGAGGAAGTCCTCCAGCATGCCGAGTTCGTGCATCACCTCGAGGGTCGAGGGATGAATGGTATCGCCGCGAAAATCCCTCAGAAAATCGGCATGCTTTTCGAGAACTAGCACCTCAACGCCTTGGCGGGCCAGGAGAAGCCCCAGCATCATCCCCGCTGGCCCTCCGCCGACGATGCAGCAGCGGGTGTGAAGGAGTTCGGCGAGTCGAGGCGTATCCATGGACTGACCTCCCGACACTGGTACGGGCGCTCCTTGGGTACAGAAAGCTTAGCACTCTGGAGCCGAACTTAGCGTGTACATGATATAGAGCAGAGGATATTTCATGCTATATCGTATGACAAAAAGGATAGAATCCCATGGAGTATGATATTCATGTCACACGCGGCAAGCTCTGGTTCATGCTCACTCCTGAGGAGGAGATATCGCTCGGGGAATGGCAGCAATACGTTGCCGGCGATCCCGAGATGCGCTTGGACGGCTTTGCTGAGGCCCCTTTACCAAGTGGCGGCACTCTCAAAATCGAAGACCCAAGTATAGCAGTTTGGACCGCCTATTCGAAAAATGGCACCGAGGGCAACCAGGCCTGGATCCGGTGGTGGGGTGGAAATGTAAGTGTCAAGAATCCCGATGACGAGATACTTGGAAAGATGCTCCAGATCGCAAGGTCGCTAAACGCCCGTGTGCAAGGCGACGATGGCGAGTTCTACGAAGAAAAATAGAACCTCGACTTCTCTACCACATATCGAGCGCAACCCGCGCCTCGTCCGACATGCGGCTCTGGTCCCACGGCGGATCGAACACGATAGTGGCCTTGACGCTCTGAACGCCGGGAACGGAAGCCACCGCGTTCTCGACCCAGCCCGGCATCTCGCCGGCCACAGGGCAGCCCGGCGCCGTGAGGGTCATGTCGATGGAGACGTTGCGGTCATCATCGATATCGACCCGGTAGATCAGGCCGAGTTCGTAGATGTCGGCCGGAATTTCGGGATCGTAGACGGTCTTGAGTGCCGCGATGATGTCGTCCGTCATGCGGTCGAGCTCTTCCGGCGCAATCTTCGAGCCGGGGGACACCTGCGGCGCGTTGGGCGCATCTTGGATGGGGGTGTGGTCGTTCACAGGTCTATCCTTCAGGCAAACAGGGCTTCCGCCTTCTGCAAGGCGTCCACCAGCTTATCGACTTCTTCCATGGTGTTGTAGAGGCCGAACGACGCGCGGCAGGTCGAGGTCGAGCAGAAACGGGCGAGAAGCGGCATGGCGCAATGCGTGCCGGCCCGAACGGCCACGCCCTGCCGGTCGATGATCGTGGCCACGTCGTGAGCATGGGCATTCTTCAGCTCGAAGGCGATGATCGGGCCCTTCCCCTTGGCCTCGCCGATGATGCGGATGGAATTCATGGCCCGCAGGCGCTCATGGGCATAGGCCGAAAGAGCCTCCTCATGGGCCCGGATGTTATCCCGGCCGAGTTCCATCATGAACCGCAGGGCGGCATCGAGACCGATGGCCTCGAGGATGGCGGGCGTGCCGGCCTCGAATCGGTGCGGCGGATCGTTGTAGGTGATCGCATCCTCGCGCACCTCGCGGATCATCTCGCCACCACCCTGGTAGGGCGGCATCTTCTCGAGGAATTCGCGCTTGCCGTAGAGAACGCCGATGCCGGTCGGCCCATAGACCTTGTGGCCCGTGAACACATAGAAATCGGCATCGAGATCCCGCACATCCACGTCGAGATGCACGGCGCCCTGTGCGCCGTCCACCAGCACGGGAACGCCATGCGCGTGGGCGATGCGGATGATCTCCTTGATGGGTGTCACGGTGCCGAGCACGTTCGACATCTGCGTGATCGCGACGATCTTGGTGCGGGGAGAAAAGAGCTTCTCGAACTCCTCGACGAGGAAGTTGCCCTCGTCGTCCACCGGCGCCCACTTGATCACGGCGCCCTTCCGCTCGCGCAGGAAGTGCCAGGGCACGATGTTGGAATGGTGTTCCATGATCGAGAGGATGATCTCGTCTCCCTCCCCGATATTCATGCGCCCGAACGAATCCGCTACGAGGTTGTAGGCTTCCGTAGCCGACTTGGTGAAGACGATCTCTTCAATGGAACCGGCATTGATGAACTCGCGCGCCGTCTCACGGGCGCGCTCGAAGCCTTCCGTCGCCACATTGGCCATGTAATGCAGGCCGCGATGGACGTTGGCGTAGCCCGTCTCCATGGCGTTCACCATGGCATCGATCACCGCGCGGGGCTTCTGGGCCGAGGCGGCATTGTCGAGATAAACGAGCGGCTTGCCATAGACCTGGCTCGACAGGATCGGGAACTGCGCCCGAACCGCCTCGACGTCATATGGCTTGGTTTGCATATTCATCGCTTATGCCTTCCTCCACCGTCATCCCTGGCCTGTTCCCGGCTCCACGTCTTTGCTCCGCAACAACGTGGGAAGACGTGAATGGCCGGGAGATCCCCGGATCAAGTCCGGGGATGGCCATGACGGGTTGAGTTTTACGCGCGAGCCTTCAGCCAGTTCTCGACCGTGCCGACCAGAGCCTCGCGGGCGCCCTCGTTCTCCACAAACTCGATCGCCTCGCCGAGGAATGCCTGAACCAGGAGGCTTTCGGCCTCCTTCTTCGGCAGGCCGCGTGCCATGAGGTAGAACAGGAGATCCTCGTCAAGCTGACCGCAGGTGGCGCCGTGGGCGCACTGCACGTCGTCGGCGAAGATTTCGAGCTCCGGCTTGTTGTTCATCGCAGCGTTCTCGCCGAGGAGAAGCGCCGCCGACATCATACGGCCATCGGTCTTCTGGGCGTGATGCGGAACGATGATCTTGCCCTGGAAGACGCCGGTGGCTTCATCATCGACCACGGTCTTGAACAGCTCGCGGCTCTCGCAGTGGAGAGCATTATGCTCGACCACCAGCGTGGAATCGCCGTGCTGCGAACCTTTCAGCATGGTCGCGCCATTGACCCGCAGGTTCGTATTCTCGCCGTTGAGAATGGCATAGACCTGGTGACGCGAGGTAGCAGCGCCAGTCACCACGTTGATGCTGTTGAAGGTCGCCTCGCCGCCGATCTTCAGAGCCAGCGTCGACAGAGCCAGAGCCTTGTCGCCTTCGGCATTCAGACGAACGTGCTGCACGTTCGTCCGGTCTCCGACGAGCATCTCGACCACATCGTTCGGCTGATGGTTGGCGCCGCCCGTGCTCTCGTGGGACTCGATGAGCGTGAAGGAGGAGCCCTCTTCGACCACCACGAGCACGCGGGTCGCGGTCGCAACGGCCGAGGTGGCGGCGGTGACGAAGCGCAGATGAACCGGCGTCTCGACAGAACCTGCAACGCGGATCATCACGCCATCGGCCATGAAGGACGTGTTGAGCTGATAAACCGGATTGTCGTTCGCCCATGGCACCGGGCTCAAGTGAGCCAGCCACTCATGGCCGTCAGCCAGAGCCTCGCGCAGGGGCACGATCTCGATGCCTTCCGGCAGATTGTGGAAGTCCACGGCCTCGCGCACGAAATGGCCGTTCACGAACGGCACCGGCAGCGCCGCCACGTTGGCGAAGGCCTTCGAGCCCTGGAGCGCAGCCTTGGCTTCCCCAGCTGTCGGCACGCCCGCGAAGGGCGCGATCTCGCGCAGGAGAGCGCGAAGATCGGTGTACTTGAACTCTTCCACGCGCCGATGCGGGAGGCCACGAAGGTTGAACTGCTCGAAGGCCTGGGCACGCGATTCAGTGTTGCCCGGAAGCGTCGTCTTGGCGCTTTCGAAAGCCTGCGCCAGCGCGGTTTCCGCCGGCGTCTTCATGAGAGTGACGTCAGCCATCTTACGCGGCCTCTTCTTCCCGGTAATCGGCGTAGCCGTTGGCCTCGAGCTCGAGGGCGAGCTCCTTGCCGCCGGTGCGCACGATGCGTCCGCCATGCATCACGTGCACGGTATCGGGCACGATGTGGTTCAGGAGGCGCTGATAGTGCGTGATGACCAGGAACGAACGATCCGGCGAGCGCAGGGAGTTCACGCCCTCGGACACGATGCGCAGCGCATCGATGTCGAGGCCGGAATCCGTCTCGTCCAGGATGCAGAAGGACGGCTGGAGCAGCGCCATCTGCAGGATCTCCATGCGCTTCTTCTCACCGCCGGAGAAGCCGACATTGAGCGCGCGCTTGAGCATGTCCTTTGGCATCTCGAGCTTGGCGGCCGCCGCATTCACCTGCTTGATGAAGTCGGGGGTCGACAGTTCATCCTCGCCACGAGCCTTGCGCTGCGCATTCAGGGCAGCCTTCAGGAAGGTCATGGTGCCGACGCCTGGGATCTCCAGCGGGTACTGGAAGGCGAGGAACACGCCGGCGGCGGCGCGCTGATCCGGCTCCATCTCAAGCAGGTTCTGGCCGTCGAGCAGGATCTCGCCGTCGAGAATCTCGTAGTCTTCCTTGCCGGCGATCACGTAAGAGAGGGTCGACTTGCCCGAGCCGTTCGGGCCCATGATGGCAGCAACCTCACCCTTGTTCACGGTGAGATTGAGGCCGTTGAGAATGCGCTTGTCCTCGATCTGGACAACAAGGTTCTTGATTTCGAGCATTTTGATTTTCCTAAACCCTCATCCTGAGGAGCGCGCTTCCAGCGCGCGTCTCGAAGGATGACTTCAGCGAGACGCCCCTCGTCCTTCGAGACGCCGCCCTTGGCGGCTCCTCAGGATGAGGGGCTATGTTGGCGATTAACCGACCGAGCCTTCCAGCGAGATCGAGATGAGCTTCTGGGCTTCCACCGCGAATTCCATCGGGAGCTGCTGCAGAACGTCCTTCACGAAGCCGTTCACGATGAGCGCCGTCGCCTCCTCTTCCGAGAGGCCGCGCTGCTGACAGTAGAACATCTGATCTTCCGAGATCTTCGATGTCGTCGCCTCGTGCTCGAACACGGCGCTGGCATTCTTCGACTCGATGTAAGGCACCGTATGTGCACCGCACTGATTGCCGATGAGGAGCGAGTCGCAGTTCGTGAAGTTACGTGCGCCGGTCGCCTTGCGGTGGGCCGAAACCAGACCGCGATAGGTGTTCTCGGACTTGCCCGCAGCAATACCCTTCGAGATGATCCTGCTCGTGGTATTCTTGCCGAGATGGAGCATCTTGGTGCCGGAATCGACCTGCTGCATGCCGTTCGACACGGCGATCGAGTAGAACTCGCCGCGCGAGTTGTCGCCGCGCAGGATGCAGGACGGGTACTTCCAGGTGATCGCTGAACCCGTCTCGACCTGGGTCCAGGTGATGACCGAGTTGCGCCCACGGCAATCGCCGCGCTTGGTCACGAAGTTGTAGATGCCGCCCCGGCCCTCGGCGTCGCCCGGATACCAGTTCTGCACCGTGGAGTACTTGATCTCGGCATCGTCGAGCGCGATCAGCTCGACCACAGCGGCATGAAGCTGGTTCTCGTCGCGCTTGGGCGCCGTGCAGCCTTCGAGATACGAGACGTAGGAACCCTTGTCCGCGATGATGAGGGTGCGCTCGAACTGACCCGTATTCTTCTCGTTGATGCGGAAGTACGTGGACAGCTCCATCGGGCAGCGCACGCCCGGCGGCACGTAGACGAACGAACCGTCGGTGAAGACCGCCGAGTTCAGCGTCGCGAAGAAGTTGTCCGTCACCGGCACGACCGAGCCGAGATACTGGCGCACGAGGTCCGGATATTCGCGGATGGCCTCCGAGATCGGCATGAAGATCACGCCGGCCTTCTTCAGCTCTTCCTTGAAGGTCGTGGCGACCGACACGCTATCGAACACCGCGTCCACGGCCACACGGCTCTGCGGCTCGACTCCGGCCAGAATTTCCTGTTCGCGCAGCGGGATGCCGAGCTTCTCATAGGTCTTGAGAATCTCGGGATCCACCTCGTCGAGGGACTTCGGCGCCGGGTTCTTCTTCGGGGCGGCGTAGTAGTAAATGTCGTTGTAGTCGATCTTGTCGTACGACACGCGCGCCCAGGTTGGCTCCTTCATGGTAAGCCAACGCTTATAGGCATCAAGACGCCACTGGAGCATCCACTCGGGCTCGCCCTTCTTGGCCGAGATGAAGCGGATCACATCCTCGGAGAGGCCTTTCGGAGCCTTCTCCATTTCGACTTCGGTTTCGAAGCCATACTTATACTGATCGACGTCAATCGACCGGACCTGGTCGATCGTCTCCTGCACTGCAGGCATCTGTCTCTCCCACCGCTCACGGTTTCAAGGACCGCGGGTTGATGACATGGAATGCGAAACGAAGCCTTCAGGCCGCGCTCGCCCTCCGCTTATATAAGGTGCCAACCACCTTTTCGCACGCCTCCGCAAAGCGGATCACGTCCTCTTTCGTGGTCGTCCACCCCAAACTCACACGCAAAACGCCCTCGGCAAGGGCCGGCTCCATGCCCATGGCGTCGAGCACATGCGAACGCTTGACCTTTCCGGACGAGCAGGCCGAACCGGAGGACAGGGCAATGCCCGCAAGATCGAACGCGATCAATGCCGTCTCGGCCTTGAGGCCGGGTATGGCAAAGGCGAAGGTATTAGGCAACCGCTCAGCGTCAGAGCCCACAACAAGGGCGTCCGGCGCAATCCGGCGCACATGGGCCTCAGCCTCGTCGCGCAACTGCCGTAACCGCTCGGCTTCCCGCTCCAGCCCTGCCAGGGCGAGCTCGGCCGCAGCTCCAAAACCGGCAATGGCCGCCACGTTCTCGGTGCCGGCCCGATAGTTCTTTTCCTGCCCGCCACCGCGGATCAGGCGTTCGCCAATCTCGTATTGATCGGAGGCGAGAACCAGGGCCCCTGCCCCCTTTGGCCCCCCGAGCTTGTGGGCCGAGAGTGTCAGCGCATCGACGCCGAGACCGGCAAGATCGACCGAAATCCGGCCTGCCGCCTGCACCGCATCGGTATGGATGAGCCCGCCATGCTCGCGAACCAGCCGGGCAATCTCGGCCATAGGCTGAAGGACGCCGGTCTCATTATTGGCAAGCTGGACGGACACCAAAACCCGCTCGTCCCCGGCGCCCTCCAGGCGGGTCTTGAGCCAGGCGAGGTCAAGGATTCCGTGCTCGTTGACCGGAATAACGTCGACCTTGCTGGCCAGAAAACGATGACCGTTCAAAACGCAGGGATGCTCGGTTGCGCCGACGAAGAGCCGCGCCGCCCCCGACTGGCCCAAGCGGCGGAGGGACGGCGTGAGCACGAGATTTGCGGCCTCCGTGCCTCCACTCGTAAAGAACACGTTTTTCGCCCTGGCACCGACGAGCTTGGCGACAGCAACCCGAGCCGTCTCGATTTCAGCCCGAGCGGCACGGCCCTCGGTATGAATCGAGGAAGCATTGCCCGGCAGCTGCATGGCGCGCAGGACCGCCTCCGCCACCTCCGGCCGCAAGGGCGACGTGGCGTTGTGGTCGAGATATGTGCGCTGGCCGATCGCCATGGCTGTCCGTCTCAAGCCTCACGAATTTCTTGCAATTGACCCTGGTTGCTGTGTTAAAGCACCGCAACCACATGTCTCCCGTGTTTCCCCGAAGGCTCAAACCGCCGGAACTTTTTTGAAACAATGGAGCATTTTAGAAGAATTCTAAGGGTTTCTGTTTAAGGGAACTCAAGACCTGGAGTCAAGGTCGCACGGGGTTTTCCCTCTCCTTACAGAGAGGTGCTCAAGAGGTTTGCGTATATGCCTGAAGTCATCTTCACGGGTCCCGCCGGTCGTATCGAGGGGCGCTATCAGCCTGCCAAGGAGAAAGGCGCACCCATCGCCATCATCCTGCACCCGCATCCGCAATTCGGCGGGACGATGAACAACCAGATCGTCTACAACCTGTATTATGACTTTGTGAAGCGTGGCTTCTCGGTCCTGCGCTTCAACTTCCGCGGCGTGGGCCGCAGCCAGGGCGCCTTCGACCATGGCCAAGGCGAGCTCTCGGATGCTGCTGCGGCCCTCGATTGGGCCCAGGCCATGAATCCTGACGCACGCGCCTGCTGGATTGCCGGCGTGTCCTTCGGCGCCTGGATCGGCATGCAGCTCCTCATGCGCCGTCCGGAGATCGAGGGCTTCATCTCGATTGCCGCCATGGCGAACCGCTATGACTTCTCCTTCCTCGCCCCCTGCCCCTCCTCGGGCCTCTTCGTGCACGGCTCCGAGGATCGCGTGGCGCCGGTCAAGGATGTGGTCAGCGTCATCGAGAAGGTGAAGACCCAGAAGGGCGTGCAGCTCGAGCACGCGGTCGTGGAAGGCGCCAACCACTTCTTCGACGGCAGGGTCGACGAGCTCATGGTGGCCGTGGACAAGTATCTGGACAAGCGCCTGGGTTCGATCGAAGAGAACGCTTGAGAACACCTCGCCGGACGAGAAAAGGCAGGGCGTCAGAACGCCCTGCCTTTTTGGTGAGTTCGGTCAGCCTGTCAGAGGAAGGCAAAATCACTCGCAACAAGCGATGAAAGCTGCTTGTTGCTCAAGGTGAGACTGAATTCGCCCTTCGCAATCACGACATCACTGCCAATCTGGCGAGCATAGGCCATCATCGCAGAGAAATTCGCGAACAGAGGCTTGTTCCAGATATAAATCTGGTCGTGCGCGCCCGGGCCCGTATAGAAGTCCGTGATGGTGGTTTTGGCCCAGGGACGGATCGAGAAAATATCGCACCCTGCCCCTCCGGTCAGCCTGCTGCCGACGCCCCCACCGACAAGAACATCATCACCGTCGCCACCATAGAGGTAATCGGCACCGGCGCTGGGACTATCGTCGATGTCGAGATAGTCGTTTCCGGCCCCGCCGTAGAGGATGTCCGTTCCGCTCCCGCCGATGAGGGTATCGTTGCCACCGTCGCCGTAGAGGATGTCGTTGCCGTTTTCACCGTAGAGCTTGTCCTGACCTACGCCGCCCCAAAGGGTGTCATGATCCGTACCGCCAAAGAGCGTGTCGTTACCGTTGTCGCCGTACAGGGAGTCGTTGCCGTCTTCACCACCTGCAATGAAATCGTCACCGTCATTGCCATAAAGCTTGTCATTGCCCCAGCTGCCCCATAGCGTGTCATCACCCATGCCGCCATTGAGTATGTCGTCGCCATGCCCGCCGTTCAGGTGATCGTTGCCTGCATTACCGGAAAGAACATTGTCGGCAACATTGCCCGTGATCGTATCATTCCCTGAGCCGCCAACAGCATTCTCGATCAGGGAGCGTGTATCTGCATGATATTGCAGAGCATTGTAGACGTTGCCCTTTGCACTGCCTGACAACTGGTGAACGGATGCGACGGAGAAGCTACCTGGCGTCAGATCGATCTTGAGGTTCGTGTTGTAGTTCTCGAAATTGTACGTATCGATCCCGCCGCCATCCCAGATCGTCAGGAAGATCTGATTGTTATAGCCGGGCCTGCCTTGGCTGACTCCGTTGACAAAGGTTTCGCCGGTCTGCTGGCTCCATTTGTAAACCGTGTTGCCGCCGTTGGTCGTAAAGTCGGCACCATACATCTCCTGCAGGGCGGCGATGTCGTACATCATGAACGTTTGCGGATGTCCGATGACATTGTACGACATGACCGTGTACTCGGTCGAATCGTGCTCGGCACTCATTTTCGGCAGGTTTCCGCCGCTTTCATGAGCGTGCTTCATCCCGAGTGAATGCCCGAGCTCATGCAGAAACAGATAATATTGGTACGTACCAAGGATATTGAAATTTGGCGTCTCGTCGGCATTGGTGATCCAGGTATCGCCGCCGTAAACGGGAACGCCGGGATAATACCCGTGGCTGCGATTGATGACGCTGCCAGGCTGGAAGCCACTCAGCTTGATATCGGCACCGTTCCGGCCCGCATAGACGAATGTGGCGTTCGTAAACGACTCAAGCGAGGTCAGAGACATGACTCCGGCCGCGCCCTTGAAGATACCGTGGAAGGCCGTTTGCGTGGCCTGGGAGACGGGCTTGAAGCCGGAGGCACTCGGATTGATCCACTCATAATCCCAACGCGAATCCGGGAAGCTGTACGTGATGGTGCCGGAGGCCCATTGAGACCCGGAGAAAAGCGCCAGCACATCCTGATCGATATGGGTCGGCGCATAATATTTCGTGCCGAAGATCGCGACATTCGGAAGCCCCGCGGCAGCCGCAGAGAATATGCTCAGCGGCAAGCCCGAGATATTGTCGCTCACCCAGTCGTAAGCGGAAGAGAGCCACGACCCCACGCTGCTGAAGGATGGCGCACCCGCCGCCAGGGATGCCCATTTTGCAGGCCCGGTGAGAGCGGTCGTCCCTTTTTGGGAATATCCCGAGCTTCCTGCACCATAGGTATCGTGCTCATCGGGAGAGAGGAAGGAAGGCTTCCTTTCCAGGCTATGAGAGAACGACGCCCAGGAAACGCCCTTATGATCCGCAACACAAGCATAGCACATGAAGGAACCTCCCCCTACGTTTGATGAAATAATATTTTATTGCATCAACTGAGCTTGGCAATAGACCGAACGCTCTAGTTCACCACCCTAGGACGAGGCTGCATCCTGACCACAACTTGTAAATGGCTTCGTGACGCGCGAGCGCGCGGTCATGGAGGGCACGAACCACTTCTTCGACAGCGAGGTCGATGAGTTGATGGTGGTCGTCGACGATCATCTCGACAGGCGCCTCGGCTGGACCGAAGAGGCGGCTCGAGAACACTTCTCAAAAAGGGGAAGCAGAGCATCTAAACGCTCTGCTTTTTGTAAGCACGATGTCCTTCAGAGGAAAGCAAAGTCGCTGGCGACGAGTGACGACAGCTGCGTATTGCTCAGGGTGAGACTGAAATCATCCTTCGCAATGACGACGTCACTGCCAACCTGACGCGCCCCGGCCATCATTGCCGTAAAATCCGGGAACAGGGGCTTGTTCCAGATATAAATCTGATCGTGTGCTCCCGGGCCCGTGTAGAAATCCGTGATGGTGGTCTTGGCCCAAGGACGGATCGAGAAGATATCATAGTCTGCTCCTCCGGTCAGCTTGCTGCCGATACCTCCACCAACCAGGACGTCGTTGCCGTCGCCACCATAGAGTTCGTCGGCACCGGCACTGGAGCTATCATCAATGTCGAGATAGTCGTTTCCGCTCCCGCCATAGAGGGTGTCCGTTCCGCTCCCGCCGATGAGGGTGTCGTTGCCGAAGTTACCGACCAGCATGTTGTCGGCAGCATTGCCGGTTATTCTGTCGTCGAGATCTCCCCCAATGGCGTTTTCGATCAATGAGCGGGCGTCACCTTCAAATTGAAGTGCGTTATAGATGTTGCCCTGGGCGAAATGATTATCACCGAGATTGGCGAGCCTCGCGGGGGAAAATGTCGACCACGACCCGGGCGTGAGATCAATCGTCATCTCATCTGCGAAATCGCTGAAGTCATAGGTATCGATACCACCGCCATCCCAGACCGTCAGGAAGATGCTAAGGCCGCGACCGGCTTCGATTCCGTTCACGTAGAGTGCACCGGTCGAGTCATCCCACCGATAAACCGTATCTGTCCTGTTGGTGTTGAAATTAGCACCGTAGAGATGTTGCAGCGCCGCAATATCGTACATCATGAGTGTCTGCGGCGTGTTCAAAGCACCGAATGTGGTCAAGTCCTGATCGCCCACATAGGTCCGGTAGGTCATGACCGAGAATTCGATGGAGTCGCGGTCAGGGGTCAGTACGACAGGATTGCTGGTAATGTCTTGGTCGTGGCCATGCTTCAGCCCAAGAGCATGTCCGAGTTCGTGCATGATTGTATAATAGCCGAAACTCCCCAGCTGAGCGCTTGTGATGTCATTGCTGAGCCAAACGTCGCCTGCGCGGATATCACTCCATGTCTGATCAGGATAGTAGGCGGTTGACCGGCTCAGCATGGTCGAACGACCGATGGCAATGGTCTCGGGACTTGCGCCAGTCGAATAGAGCGTCAGGCTCGAAACGCCCTCCACAGAGCTCAGCGTCATATAAGACTGGCCATTGAAGAGCGAGGAGGAGCTCCCCTCGAGAATATTCTGAACGGCTAGCTGATGGGCGTCCCCGACTGGCTGAAAGCCATACACGAAAAGCGGGCTCCTGTACCGGTAGTCCGATAGGGAATCCGCGAAGAAGTAGCCGATCACGGGTGACGACCAATAGTGCCCTGAAAGCAGAGCGGTGACGTTGTTTTCGGGCATGGATCCTCCCTTTAGGACGTTTCTTATTTTGTTATAATGTATCATAAAGACAGGCACAACCTTCCCCATAGGAAGACCGTCGTCTGGGGTGTTGGTTATGCCTTGGGAGGAAAGCCGATTGTTGCGGCGGAGGCTAAAACTGCTACAGGGATATTTCTTCTCTCAACGAGTGCCGTGATGACTGCGCCCCGATCCGAATTCCTGAAGGTCCTCACCGAGCGAGGCTTCATTCACCAGACCTCCGATTTCGAGGGAGTGGATGCGGCTGCTCTGGAAAATCGCCTGACGACCTATGTGGGCTATGATTGCACGGGCCCGTCGCTCCATGTGGGCCACCTGCTCTCGATCATGATGCTGCACTGGCTCCAGAAGACGGGAGCCGGCAAGCCGATTACCCTCATGGGCGGCGGCACGACCCGTGTGGGCGATCCGTCCGGCAAGGACGAGAGCCGCAAGCTCCTGACCGTCGAGCAGATCGAGGCCAACAAGGAGAGCATCAAGACCGTCTTCTCGCGCTTCATCCGCTTCGGCGAGGCTAAGACCGACGCGACGATGGTCGACAACGCCGAGTGGCTCACCAAGCTCAACTACATCGAGTTCCTGCGCGATGTGGGCCGCCACTTCTCGGTCAATCGCATGCTGTCCTTCGACAGCGTGAAGCTGCGCCTCGAGCGCGAACACGAACTGTCGTTCCTGGAATTCAACTACATGATCCTCCAGGCCTACGACTTCGTGGAGCTCAACAAGCGCTACGGCTGCGTGCTGCAGATGGGCGGCTCGGATCAGTGGGGCAACATCGTCAACGGCATCGATCTCGGCCGCCGCCTCGGCACGCCGCAGCTCTACGCCGTCACCTGCCCGCTGCTGACCACGGCCTCTGGCGCCAAGATGGGCAAGACCGCCTCCGGCGCGGTCTGGCTCAATGCGGATATGCTCAGTCCCTACGATTACTGGCAGTTCTGGCGCAACACTGAGGATGCGGACGTTCCGCGCTTCCTCAAGCTGTTCACGATTCTGCCGATGGACGAGATTGCCAAGCTCTCGGCTCTGCAGGGCGCCGAGATCAACGAGGCGAAGAAGGTGCTGGCCACCGAGGCCACCGCCCTCCTCCATGGTCGCGAGGCCGCGGAACTGGCCGCAGAGACAGCGCAGAAGACCTTCGAGCAGGGTGCGCTGGCGGAGAGCCTGCCGACCATCGAAGTCGCTTCCGGCATCCTGAAGGAAGGCCTCGGCGTGCTGACCGCCTTTGGCCCGGATTATGCGAAGCTCGTACCGTCATCGAGCGAGGCCCGCCGTCAGGTCAAGAGCGGCGGCCTGAAGGTGAACGACCAGACGGTTTCCGACGAGCGCGCCACGCTCAATCTGTCGGACCTCACGAGCGAAGGCGTGATCAAGCTGTCCTTCGGCAAGAAGAAGCACGTTCTTCTGCGGGCCATCTAAAAAGCCCAGCTCTCGCCCGTCGAGACGGATTGCTTACGCGATCCACCTCGGAGCGACGCTTTGGATCTGGTTGAGGATTCTTGGGTTCTAGCGCATCGTGCGGACCCGAAGGGCCACGTCAGTGACCCGAAGGGCCGCATCAGCGAAAAGTGGACCCGGTTTTCCGCAGTCAACGATGCGCCAGCATAAAGCGTGAGCATCGGATGGATCCCAAAAGTGCAAGTCCACTTTTTACGTCCGATGCTCTATCGCTCCGGGGTCGCAGGCGGTGCATCGCCCTGCGACTCCGTTCCCACACCGAAGAGCTTGCGCAGGAAGCCCGGCGCTACCGCCGAAAGCGGATTGACCGTCAGCGTCGGAGCGCTTGTGGAACCCATGGCGCGGAAGTTGACCGCAAATAATCCCTCATACTGACCGCCGCCGAGCAGAGGCCCGAAGAGCGGCACCTTGGCAAAGGCGTTGTTCAGCCCATAAGCCGGCACGAAGGTGCCCGAGATATCCATGCGATCCCGGCCGTAATCGATGAAACCGCCGAGGGTGAAGCCGATCTGATTGCCGTAGATGGCGGCATCCCTGAAATCGATGCGGCCGGCCGTCCGCGTGAAGTCGACCCTTGCCCTGGCGAAGGTCGCCTCGTTGACGTCCACCCGGACGGATTGCGGATTGCCGGCTTTGTCCTGTCCGGCAATCACTTGCGTCTGGGTCGGGATGATCCGGCGCAGGGCCGGCTCGTTGACCAGGGTGAAGGAACGCAGCAGCAGAAGCCCGGGCTGAGCCCCCTCGCCCGTCGCCATGTTGATGATGAGATCGCCCCCGGCCATGCGCTTGTACACATCGGTAAAGCGCAGGAGCGCCCCCGCATCCTCCGCCTGAATGATGAGGACAGAGCCGCTCCTCCCCTGGGGATCCGTGCGGGCGGCAATGTTCGAGGAGCCGAGCCGGCCTTTCATATCGAGCTGGCGCAGGGTGTCCTTGCGCACGGACGCCTTGATCGTGGCGTTGGTGATCGCCTCGTCGTTGTAGCCGGTGAGGATGTTGAGCGCGAGGTCGATGTCGACATCCTTGGAATCCTTCTGCGCGTTTCCGCTACGAGACGAGGATTGCGAGCCGAAACCTTTCAGAAAGGGGCGCGCATCGCCCACATTGCCGCGCACATTCACCTTATAGATGCCCCCGGATTGCTCGATCTGCACCCGCATATCGTCGCCGGGCGAGAGCTTGAAGGTGGGCAGATCCGCCTTCTCAATCTCTCCGTCCTTCGACAGAGTCGCGGTACCGCGCAACTGCACCGTTCCGCTGTCGAGTTGCAAATCGCGGATCTCATTTTCGGTCCCCTCGACCATCGCGAAGGTCAGCTTGCCGGGCCGACCTGCAGGCTTGACCCAGCCGGGGATGAGCTGATCCACACCAGCTTTGGCGAAGTCTGCCTCAATCAGCATATCGGGCGCGTCGGGCTTGCCCAGAGGCAGGCCCACCTTGAGCGCGACACTGCCCGTCAACTGCGAGCCGAAGGAGAGCCCTCGCTTGCTGCGCGCGGCCTCGTCGAGAACGAAGGAGACATTCGCCTGGCCGCCCTGGCGGTTCTTCTGCACGTCGATATTGGCCGGACCGCCACCCATCTTGCCGTCGCCTTTGATCGACAGGTCCCCCTTGTCGTAGGCGATCGTCAGGTTGGCCCCTTCGAGCTTTTCCTTGCCGAACAGCTTGTCGAGAGTGAGATCGTTCAGCGTTCCCGCGATCTTCAGCGGAAGATCGGCAATCGCGGGAATATTGTTGACGGCGAGCCCAATCCCAACCCGCAGGTCAGCCTTGCCCTTCATCGTGGCGGGATCGACCTGGAACCCCGCGATCTCCTTGACGACAGGCTGCTGGAGCATGGCGCCGACACCATCCGCCGAGCCCATGAGGCGGAAGTCGATGCGCGCAACCGCATTGTCGTCCCAGTAATTGTCGAGAGCGAAAGAGCCTTCGGAGGCATTCAGGCTGTAATTACCGGCCATATCGATACGCCCCGTCGGAGCGCGTAAGGCAACCTTCGTACCGGTCACCTGCCCGGTCACATCCATCTTCGAGATCGGCGGCAACCCCTCGGCAGCCTGAAGGGTGCCCTGAGAGATCTGGAAATCGATCTTCACGGAGTCGTCGGGGATGGGTCCGCCGGACATGGACTTTTCCACATCGCCCCCCGTCATCGCTACCTTGAGCTTGAATCTCTCAAGGGTGCCGCTCTTGAGGTTCGCCACCAGGAAGCGCCGAACTGGAGGAGCCACGGCCTCCGGCCAGACGCGCAGCGCGGATCGGACATTAGTCTGCGTGGCCGTCACATCGAATTTCAGCCCCTTCGGATCGGCCGAATCCGCAAGGGCGCCGCTGATATCCGTGGTGAGGTCGGGCCCGCGCAGCTTGATGCTGTTGATCATGACGCCATTGGGACCGGAGAGGTTGGCGTCGAACTGCGAAACCTGGAGCGGGGCATCGCCGGGAGCCGCACCCGACCAGACGAGATCCTTGCCGCTCAAGAGCAGGCGCCAGGGAGCATTCGCCGTCGGCGTCGACAGCGCGCCTTGGAGCTTGACGCGCGTCTCGCCGCCTTTGAGCTCAAGAATCGGCAGGTTGAGGGTCTTCTTGGCTTCGTCCCAATCGGCCACGATCGTGGCGCGCTCGACCGGCAGAGCCGAGGTATCCTTGTCCTCGATCTGGATCATGCCCTTGTTGCTGTCGAGACGGGTCTTCAATTCCGTCACGCGGCCATCCGCATAGGCCACGTCGAAGCGCCCCGAGAACTCGAGATCGGTCGCAGCCGGAAGGCCTGACAACCCGCTGAGCAGCAGGATGTCCTGGATCGGCGCGGAATCGGCGACGACTGCCGCGCGGTAGGCCGTGCTGCTCTCGGCCTTCGCATCGCCGTTGAGCTGCCAGGGTCCCTGAGGACCTTCGACGGTCGCCGCGAAATGACGTCCACCA
Source organism: Microvirga medicaginis (assembly GCF_052658925.1). NCBI lineage: Bacteria > Pseudomonadati > Pseudomonadota > Alphaproteobacteria > Hyphomicrobiales > Methylobacteriaceae > Microvirga > Microvirga medicaginis. Next base: position 42,168 of record NZ_JBQWEL010000017.1, read on the forward strand.
TCCACCGACCAGTCGAAAGTGGCGTCGACACGTTTGAATCTGGCCCGTTCGCGACGATCCGCATCGATGAAGACGAGCTGAGCATTGGTCAGTTGTGCGCGTCCAAGAGAGTTGAGGACGCTTCCCGGGCCGACGACCAATTCGAAAAGAGAGCCTACGGTGCCCGACACCTGAGACGGACCATCGGTGCTCGCCGCCAAGGCGGCAGCGGCTTCCTTGGAAGGAGTGGGTTCGGCTGTCGCATCAAACGCAGCATGCACTTCTTCCGTCGTCTGCACGGGCGAGAAGGTCAGCGAACCATCCCGGTTGACCAGAATCCGCAATTGCAGGTCCCGCACCTCGATGGCTTTGGGCTGCAGATTGGCTGTGAGCAGCGACAGGAAGTCGACACTGACAAGGGCATACGGAGCCCGAACAACGAGTCCTCCGCCAGGAGCTCGGATATCGAGGCCGTTCGCCCGCAGGGCCGGTGTCCCTTCATGCAGCTCGATGGCCGTGTTGCGCAGCGTCACGGCCCAGCCGGGGCCAATGCGGGCGGCCAAGGCCTCGGCAACGCGCTCGGGCAGGCGTCCGAAGGTCATGGGTCCCACGGAGAGGCGCAGGTAAAAAAGCCCCGCAACAACAATGAGAAAAGCGATCAGCCCAAGCTTCACGTAGAGCGTACCGCGGAGCACCCGGCGCCAAAGGCTCTTCTTGGCCGGTTCTCGCCGGGACAACGTGGTACGGAACGGTGACTTCATTCTTGTGATGTCGGGCAACTCGGTTCTTGCGCTTCTGCGGCAGCGAAGGAATCACTGAGGGACCTTATCTGTCCCGGCAGCCTCCCGCGACCGCCTCTTCTCCGTCGTGCACACCAAGAGGCTTCCAATCAGGACAATCCGCCAAAAGGAAGGCGAACGATGGCACTGACACCCGGAACCCAAGCCCCCGCTTTCTCCTTGCCCGCTACTGGAGGGAAGGACATCTCCCTGGAGAGCCTCAAAGGCAAGAAGGTGGTGCTGTATTTCTACCCGAAGGACGATACGAGCGGCTGCACTCTGGAGGCTCAGAACTTCCAGGCCCTTCGCAAGGAGTTCGAGGCCGCCGACACCGAGGTCATCGGTGTCTCACCCGATCCCGTGAAGAGCCACGACAAGTTCCGCACCAAATACGACCTCGAATTCCCCCTCGCCTCCGATGAGGAAAAGAACATGCTGGAGGCCTATGGCGTTTGGGTCGAGAAGAGCATGTATGGCCGTAAGTATATGGGCGTAGAGCGTACTACGGTGCTCATCGACCGCGACGGCACAATCGCCAAGGTCTGGAACAAGGTGAAGGTGCCCGGCCACGCGGAGGAAGTTCTGGCGACAGCCAGGACTCTCTGAACCAGAGCAAAATGAAAGGCCGCTTCGATGAAGCGGCCCTTAGTTCTTAGTCGATATCCTCGACCTCTTCGCCGCCGCCATAGACGCGCTGGGCGAGCGAGGCCTCCATGAACGGGTCGAGGTCGCCGTCGAGCACGTCCTGCGGGCTCTGGGACTGAGTGCCCGTGCGCAGGTCCTTCACCAGCTGATAGGGCTGCAGCACATAGGAGCGGATCTGATGGCCCCAGCCGATATCGGTCTTGGCGGCAGCTTCAGCATTCGCCTTTTCCTCGCGCTTCTTCAGCTCGGCCTCGTAAAGGCGCGCACGCAGCATGTTCCAGGCGGTCGCGCGGTTCTTGTGCTGCGAACGCTCCTGCTGACACGCCACGACGATGCCGCTCGGGATGTGCGTGATGCGCACCGCCGAGTCCGTGGTGTTCACGTGCTGGCCGCCCGCACCCGAGGAGCGGAACGTATCAATACGGCAGTCGGATTCCTTGATCTCGATGTTGATGCGGTCATCCACGACCGGATAGACCCACACCGAGGCAAAGCTCGTATGGCGGCGCGCGTTCGAGTCGTAGGGGGAGATGCGCACCAGACGGTGCACGCCCGACTCGGTCTTGAGCCAGCCATAGGCGTTGTGGCCCTTGATCAGAAGCGTGGCGCTCTTGATGCCGGCTTCTTCACCATCGGTGATTTCGAGGAGCTCGACCTTGAACTTCCGGCGCTCGGCCCAGCGGGCATACATGCGCTGGAGCATGGAGGCCCAGTCCTGACTTTCCGTGCCACCGGCACCCGAGTGCACTTCGAGATAGGTATCGTTGGCGTCGGCCTCGCCCGAGAGCAGGGTTTCCACCTGACGGCGTGCAGCCTCTTCCTGAAGAGCGCGGATCGTCTCCTCGCCTTCCTTGATGGTGCCTTCGTCGCCTTCCATCTCGCCGAGTTCGATCAGCGTGACCGCGTCATCAAGCTCCTGCTCCATGCGCTTGATGGCGGAAATCTGATCCTCCAGCGAAGTGCGTTCGCGCATGATCTTCTGCGCGGCCTCCGCATCGTTCCAGAGGTTCGGGTCTTCGGCTTGGGCGTTCAGTTCGGCGAGGCGGCGCTGGGCATTCTCCCAGTCAAAGATGCCTCCTCAGCAGCCCGACTGACTGCTTGGTCTCTTCTACGAGGTGTTCGATTTCGGCGCGCATTTTGTCTTGCTGTCTGTGCCTTGAGTTCGAGGGCGTCTTAAGGGGACTGCCCCACGGTGTAAAGAAGCCTTCCCGCAAACTGCCGAGCACTGCAGTCACCTTCGCGTCTGCAGTGCTCATGCGTTCTCGTGCTTGTCAGGAAGCGCACTTCATATGGTGAGGAAGACGGATCAATACAATCCGCCCGGATTTGCTCCCACCGCCCGCTGTGGTGGAGGAGCCGGCGAGTACTCGGCCTGCGGCACCGCTTCCTCCTCCGGAGGAGCATAGTATTCCGGCGGCGACTGGCCGGGCTTGAAGGCCTCCAGGATCGTGCCGGCGCCCTCGCCTCCGGCGCGGGTGCCGGTGGCAGCGCTGACCCGGATCAGCTTGATGCCCGGGGGCACGCGGAACGGCGTCGCAGGCTTGTCCTTCAGGGCCATCTGCATGAAGTCACGGAACACGGGCGCAGCATATTGGCCGGCGGTCGCCGCATTGCCGAGGGACTTCGGCTGGTCATAGCCGAGGAACACGCCGACAGCGAGGTCGGGCGAGAAGCCCACGAACCATACGTCCTTCGCGTCGTTGGTGGTGCCGGTCTTGCCGGCGAGCGGCTTGCCGACGGCCTTGACCGACTGGGCGGTGCCGCGCTGCACCACGCCTTCGAGGATCGAGGTCATCTGATAGGCGGTCAGAGGGTCGAGCACCTGCTCGCGATTATCGGTGAGCTTGGGCGCGGCGCTGCCGTCCCATTTCTCCGCGTCGCAGGTGGCGCATTTGCGATCGTCGTGGCGATAGATCGTGCGGCCGTTGCGATCCTGAATCTGGTCGATCAGCGTCGGCTTGATCCGGCGGCCGCCGTTCACGAACATGGAATAGGCCGCCGTCATGCGCATGACCGTGGTCTCGCCAGCGCCGAGCGACATGGAGAGCAGCGGCAGCATGTCGTCATAGACGCCGAAGCGGCGCGCATATTCGGTGACGACCGGCATGCCGATCTCGTTGGCCAAGCGCACCGTCATCAGGTTCTTCGAGTGCTCGACGCCGTAGCGAAGCGTGCGCAGGCCCGCAGACTTGCCGTCGTAGTTCGACGGCGCCCAGGCCGCCTGTCCCGGGCCCATGTCGAGCACGAAGGGCGAGTCCATGATCTGGGACGAAGGCGTATAGCCGTTGTCGAGAGCCGTCGCATAGACGATCGGCTTGAATGAGGAACCCGGCTGGCGCATCGCCTGCGTCGCGCGGTTGAACTCGCTCTGATCGAAGGAGAAGCCGCCGACCATCGCATGGACGCGGCCCGTCTGGGGATCCATGGCGACGATGGCGCCGGAAATTTCAGGCACCTGGCGCAGACGGTACTGGCCCTGCTTGCCATCGATGGGCTCCACATAGACCACGTCGCCGACAGCAAGCGCCTTCTCAACGGCGCGGCGCGTCCACTTCACACCGTCGGCGGTCACGAAGCCGGTCTCGCGGTCACGAGACAGCTGCCCTGAGGATTCCTTCTTCGGCTGCAGGCCGATGCGGGCACGTCCGCTGGCAACGTCGAGCACCACGGCCAGACGCCAGGGCTGCACGTCGCCCATGGACTGGACCTCGGCCAGTGCCTGGCCCCATTCACGGCCTGCCAAGTCGAGCTTTTGCTGTGCACCGCGCCAGCCGCGCGCCTCGTCGAAGCGCACAAGACCGTCGACCAGGGCCTTACGGGCCATGGCCTGCATCTTGGGGTCGAGGGTCGCACGGATCAGGAGACCGCCTTCGTAGAGCTTCTCTTCACCGTAACGCTCGGCAATATCGCGACGCACGCCCTCGGCGAAGTAGCCTGAGGCGATGCTGTTGGGCGACACGACGCGCGGCGTGACGTTGAGCGGCTGTTTCTTGGCCGCTTCCGCCTGCTCCGGCGTGATGTAGCCGTTCTCGGCCATGCGGCCGATCACCCAGTTGCGGCGCTCGATGGCGGCTTGGCGCTGGCGGAACGGATGATAGTTGTTCGGCGCCTTCGGAAGAGCAGCCAGATACGCCACCTCGGCAATATCGAGCTCGTGGAGCGACTTGCCGAAATAGTTCAGCGCCGAGGCGGCGACGCCGTAATTGCCGAGACCGAGATAGATCTCGTTGAGATAGAGTTCGAGGATCTTGTCCTTCGAGAAGGTCGATTCCATGCGAAGGGCAATGAGCGCTTCGCGGATCTTGCGCTCGTAGCTCCTCTCGTTGCCGACGAGGAAGTTCTTGGCCACCTGCTGGGTGATGGTGGACGCGCCCTGCTCGCGCTTGCCGCCCGACTTGACGTTGACCAGGATCGCGCGAATGACGCCCTCGGGGTCGATGCCCGGGTGCTTGTAGAAGTTCTTGTCCTCGGCGGACAGGAAGGCGGCCTTCACCAGCTTCGGCATGGCCTGGATCGGCACGTAGAGGCGGCGCTCGCGGGCATATTCCGCGATCAGGCTGCCGTCCGAGGCGTGGACGCGGGTCATCACCGGCGGCTCGTAATTGGCGAGCTGCGCGTGATCCGGCAGGTCCTTGGAGTAGAACCAGAATCCATAGGCCAGCCCGACGGCGCCGATCAGAAAGAAGATCGCCCCGATGCTGAACAGGAACCCGAAGAATCGTAGGACAAAACGCATCCGAAGATATTCCGTTGTCGGCGCTTGGAAGCACCCGTTTATGCAAATCTCGAACGCCGTTTCCCATCGGAACAGGAACGGCGCTCAAATCTGCCCCGCTCTGTTAACCGAGGAATCGCGCCCCCGCTACGGGTATCCACACTCTATCTATGGTAAAACTGCGGCAGCACCCTGCCGAGCGAAGCGTGGTGCAAAAAAGCGATCCACCGCCGCACTCATGGCGGAGACCATTTTGCCGCGCCACTCCTCGGACATGAGCAGATCGAGATCCTGCTTGCTCGAAAGATAGCCCAGCTCCACCAGGACGGAGGGCACGTCATGGGCCCGCAGCACCTGGAAGCGGGCCTGACGGTGCGGGTTCTTGTTCAGACGGGCGATCGAATCGAACGCGCCGACCAGACGGGTGGCGAAGCCATGGGAGAAATTGCGCGTCTCACGTAAGGTCAGCTCCACCAGAATATCCGACACGTCATCCGGAATTTCGGTGCTTTCAATGCCCGCGACCGCGTCGGCCTTGTTTTCCCGCTCGGCGAGCCGGGCCGAGTCGGCGTCGGACGCCCTCTCCGCCCCTGTATAGACGGTCAGCCCTCGCACCTCCTGGCCTCCGGAGATCGAATCCGCGTGGATGGAGATGAAGAGATCGGCCTGAGCATTGCGGGCGGCGCGGACGCGGTCTCCGAGGGAGATGAACACGTCCTTGTCGCGGGTCATCAGAACCTTGTAGCGCCCGCTCGCTTCCAATGCCTTCTGCAGCTTCTGGGCAAAGGAAAGGACGAGGTCCTTCTCGAACACGCCCCCCACGGAATTGGCACCGGGGTCAATGCCCCCATGGCCGGGATCGATCACGATGACCGGACGGGCATCCTTGGTGAGCGGAGCAGGCTCTTGCGCGGTGACCTCGGCTGCCTTAGCCGCAGTGTCAACCGCCGCGCGATGGAAATCAACGCGCTCAGTACGGGTCAGCTCGATGGTCAGAAGCGCCGTGCCGCCGGCGGCATTCGCGTCAACGGTCATGCCGGAGACGATGGCCGGCTGGGAGAGCTCCATCACGACCCGGGAGCGGCCGGGAGCGAAAAGGCCGTAGCGATAGGAGGAAATCAGTCCCGCCTTCTGGCGTCCGGTCTCGGGCGGCAGGTGAAACGCCACCTCCGGCAGGTCGATGATGAGGCGGTCCGGCTTCTCCATGAGTGAAGCCTGAGCCGTCACGGGCTTGGAGAGAGCAATCCGGAACCGGGTTTTAGCGCCCTCAACCTCGACCGAGACATCTGCCGCGATCACGGGAGCAGCCTTGCCGGCATCGTTTCCCGAAGCCCATGCGGGGCCAGCCCCCGAGGCGACGAGGGTCGCCACGAGGCTCACAAGGAGACCCACGCAGATCAGGCGTATGAAAGCTTTGATTCTCATGCTGCCGCTGGAAGTTTCGCGCCTCCTTCCCTACCTCATTAGAAGGCATTTGGTTAACGAAGCTTCTCCTGTGGACGCTCATTGTCGAGATACTGTTGCATTAACGACACATTGCCTCGGCATCTTGCCAAATGCCCCATTCGATCTGTAATGATCATGACCCCGTCCGGCATGGCCGAATCTGACGGCGAACCAGAGGAGATGGTTGTGTTGACCAGTCCTCTGAGGATCCCGTCACCCTCGACAGGCGCTCGGAGGGGTTCAGTGGGCGATACAGATCGCCGCATTTTGCCGATGGCCGGATCTCGTTCGGTCCATCGATTCCTAGAAAGGGCCGCCTTGAATGGTTGCGAATACGAAGTCAGCTTTGACTCTCGTTCCGGCACCGTTCGAAGCGCGCGTTTCTTTTCGCGCTCGCCCTTCCCTCACCTCATCCGGCTCAAAGCCGTCCCGTTTCAACCCAGAATGCGCCCCTCTGCGGCGCACGATGGCGATCGACAGCAATCCGAACGCAATTCCAGCCCGCCGCTTCTTCTTGCGGCGTGGCCACCCGCCTTCACTGCGGCTAATGCCTCAGGTCCTGCCCTCGATCGCCATGTCGAGAGTTCAACATGGCAAACAAGATGCTTATCGATGCCTCCCACCCGGAAGAAACCCGGGTTGTGGTGGTACGTGGTCAGAAGGTCGAAGAATTCGACTTCGAATCCGCTAACAGGAAGCAACTGCGCGGGAACATCTATCTCGCGAAAGTGACCCGCGTAGAGCCGTCGCTCCAGGCGGCCTTCGTCGAATATGGTGGAAACCGCCACGGCTTCCTCGCCTTCAGCGAAATCCATCCCGACTATTACCAGATCCCGGTCGCCGACCGTCAGGCTCTGCTCGAGGCCGAAGCCGAGGCGCAGGCCGAAGAAGAGCGCGAGGAAGAGCGCCGCCGCAACCGCCGCCGCCGCTCCGCCCAGCGCCGCACGGCAAGCGACGCGGTTGTTTCCTCCGAAGCCGAGGCCGTTACGGAAGAAGGCGCCGAGGCTCAGGCCCCTGCGGAGAGCACCGAAGAGACCATCGACCTGATCGCCGCCGGCGGTGATTTCGAGCTTGCCTCCGGCGAGCCAGCCGAGCCTGTTCAGACCGCTGAGGGCGCCGAGGAGGTGAAGGCCTCTGCCGCGGACCAGGAAGCTCCGGCTGAGTCCCAGGAGACCGCAGAGGCCTCCGAGGCTCAAGAAGCCGAGACTTCCGGCGAGGAAGACGAGGACGAGGAAGAGGGCGACGACGAGAACGCCGAGGGTGAGGACGAGGACCACGTCGAGCAGCTCGGTGGCGGCGATGCGTTGGAGGACGTTCCCCAGCGCCGCGTCCCGCGCAAGCAGTACAAGATCCAGGAAGTCATCAAGCGCCGTCAGATTCTGCTGGTTCAGGTCGTGAAGGAAGAGCGCGGCAACAAGGGCGCGGCTCTCACCACCTACCTGTCCCTCGCCGGCCGCTATTCGGTGCTCATGCCCAACACGGGTCGTGGCGGCGGCATCTCGCGCAAGATCACGAATGCGGCCGACCGCAAGCGCCTGAAGGAAATCGCCCAGGAGCTGGAGGTGCCCGAGGGAATGGGCATCATCCTGCGCACGGCCGGTGCGTCGCGCACCAAGCCGGAAATCAAGCGCGACTACGAATATCTGATGCGCCTCTGGGAAAGCGTGCGCGAGCTCACCCTCAACTCGTCGGCTCCCGCGCTGGTCTATGAGGAAGGCTCGCTCATCAAGCGCGCCATCCGCGATCTCTACAACAAGGAGATCGACGACATTCTCGTCTCCGGCGAGGACGGCTATCGCGAGGCCAAGGACTTCATGCGCATGCTCATGCCGAGCCATGCCAAGATCGTCCAGCCCTACCGCGACCTGCAGCCGCTCTTTGCGAAATACGGCGTCGAAGCCCAACTCGACGCGATGTTCTCCAATATCGTGACGCTGAAATCCGGCGGCTATCTCGTCATCAACCCGACGGAAGCGCTGGTTTCCATCGACGTGAACTCAGGGAGATCCACCCGCGAGCACAATATCGAGGACACGGCGCTGCGCACGAACCTCGAAGCGGCGGAGGAAATCGCCCGCCAGCTTCGCCTGCGCGATCTCGCGGGCCTTGTCGTCATCGACTTCATCGACATGGAAGAGAAGCGCAACAACCGCGCAGTCGAGAAGAAGCTGAACGAGTGCCTGAAGAACGACCGCGCCCGTATCCAGGTGGGGCGCATCTCGCCCTTCGGGCTTTTGGAGATGTCGCGCCAGCGCATCCGCACGGGCGTTCTCGAATCCTCCTCCATCCCCTGCCCGCACTGCGCCGGCACCGGTTTCGTCCGCTCGACGCCGTCCGTGGCGCTGCATGTGCTGCGCTCGATCGAGGAAACCCTCATCAAGAATTCAGGCTACAACCTCATCGTCCGCACGCGGATGGAGGCAGCCTTCTACATCCTCAATCAGAAGCGCATTCACCTGCGCGACCTAGAGACACGTTTCGGTGTGGCGATCTCCATCGTCGCGGACGACTCACTCACCGGCACGACCAATTACGTGATCGACCGCGGCGAGCCTGCGCTGCGCCTCGAGCACAAGGCGGCCGCCACCGGCATCCAGATCGACGCCATCGCTCCCGCGGACGTAGTGGAGGAGATCGAGCCCGAGATCGAGGCCGAGGACGAGGAACTGGCCGAAGAGGAGGCTCGCGCCTCCGAGGAAGGCCGCGGTGAAGAAGGCGAAGGCCGCCGCCGCCGCCGTCGCCGCCGCCGTCGTGGACGTGATCGCGAAGCTTTTGCAGGTGCTGCCCAGGGCGAAGAAGGCGCCGAGACCGAAGCCGGCGAAGGTGAAGAACTCGAAGGCGAAGAAGCCGAGGCCTCTGGCGAAGAGGATGAAGCTGCCGAGGGCTCAGAGACCGCTGAAGACCGTGGCCGCCGTCGCCGTCGTCGGGGCCGCCGCGGTGGTCGCGGCCGTGGCCGCGACGAGGCCATCGAGACCTTTGCCACGGAGGAAGGTTTCGTAGCCGCCACCGAGGCTGTGGCCGAGGCCGTCAGCACCCTGGACGAGGAGCCGGTGCGCGAGCCTGCCCCTGCTCCGGAGCCCGCCGCGTCGGAAGAGCGTATCGAGACCCAGCCCGCTCCGCAGCCGGCCGAAGAACCCGCGGAAGCCCCGCGCCCCGTGGTCCCCGAGCCGGAGCCGGTGGCCGTGGTCCTCACCCCGCCGGACCCGGAGCGCCCGAAGCGCGCCGGCTGGTGGTCCAAGGCCAAGTCGGTCCTCAGCGGGTCGTAAAAGCCACAATCTTAACGTCATGGCCGGGCTCGTCCCGGCCATGACGTTTTAGAAGAGCGCCGCCTGCTTGCATCGAGACAGACAGAGAAGCAGCACGGGGGAACAGCATAATGATCAGCGATGCGCATCAACAATCCCCCATAGAGCCACTTTCCATAGTCGAGCATGTGGCAGGGCTGGCGCTTGCCATGGCGATCTGGGATTTATCGCTCCGCTGCCGAATCGAGCCGGATCTGTTCTCAGTCCACCCTGGTGAAAAACCGAAGGTCGCCTCCTTCGATACGGATGACTATCTCGATGCCATTCAGCACGCCCGCAACTTCGTTCCTCGACGTTTCGACGAGGGAGCTTCGATCTGCTGCCTAGCCTACCAAGGGGTCGAGACCTCAGAAGAAGGCGCGCAGCAACGTGTGATCGTGATTCAGGTTTTCTGGCACAACGGTGACATTGCGCTCGTCACCGTCCCCTGGGGCAATCATGAAGGCGCGATAGGCTGGCTCGGACCTTTTGATGTTGGCACGTCTAAGGGCAGTCCGAATCTTTCGGCATTGGAAGAAGCCGTGCTTGCAGGCCTGCCCTTGTTTCCGAAAGGGTACAAGGTTTGGAATGAACTAAAGAACAGGACCAAACTTCAATAGACGAGCACGTCTCAAAGCCATCTCTTCAGCCGTTCCACCGTCTCCCGACAATCCTGCTCCGAACCCGCGAAGGACAGGCGCATGTAGTGCGAGCCTTCGATGGGGTCGAAGTCGAGGCCGGGGGTAGCCGCGACGCCCGTCTCCTCCAGCATGCGTTTGCAGAAGCCGATGGAATCGTTCGTGTAGCGGGCGATGTCGGCATAGATGTAGAAGGCGCCGTCCACCGGGTGCATCTCGGCGATACCGATCTTGGGCAGCTCTTCCAGGAGATAGGCGCGGTTGCGCGCGTACCCGGCCTTCACCGCTTCCAGCTCTTCGATAGCGTCGAAAGCCGCGAGCGCCGCTACCTGCGAGAGATAGGGCGGCGAGATGTAGAGATTCTGCGCCAGCCGCTCGATGGGGCGGACCAGTCGCTCGGGCACTACGATCCAGCCGATGCGCCAGCCCGTCATGCAATAATACTTCGAGAACGAGTTGATCACGATTGCATCGTCGTCCGAGGCAAGCGCCGTGGAGGCCGCCTCGCCATAGGTCAGACCGTGATAGATTTCGTCCGAGACGAACCAGAGGCCGAGGCGGCGGCAGGTTTCTCCAAGCTCCGCCAGCGCCTTGCGCCCGATCATCGTGCCGGAGGGGTTCGCGGGGCTCATGGCGAGGATGCCGTGGAGCGGCTTTTCCGCATGGGCCTTCTCGATGGCTTTGGCGGTCATGATCCAGCCATCGGCCTTAGCGAGCGGAACGACGACGGGTTCGATGCCGAGAGCTTCGAGAATGTTGCGATAGGCCGGATAGCCCGGCGCCGTGATGGCGACGCGCTGGCCCACATCGAAAAGGCTCAGAAAAGCCAGCACGAAACCGGCCGAGGAGCCCGTCGTCACGACCACGCGCTCGGGCGCGATGGAGACGCCGTAAGTGTCCCGGTAGTGCTTGGCGATCCGCTCTCTCAAGGAAGCGATGCCGAGCGCTTCCGTATAGCCGATTCGCCCGAGATTCAGCGCAGCCTTGGCCGCCTCGCGAGCGGCGCGGGGCGCGGCGGCGGAGGGCTGGCCCACCTCCATATGGATCACGCTGTCCCCTCGCCTTTCTTTCGCCGCAGCGGCGCTCAACACATCCATGGCCAGGAAGGACGCGACCCGGTCCATGCGGCGGGCGATGAGGGGCGGATTCTGATCGGCAATCGATTTTGTCATGGGAAGGCTCGTAGCCCTTTGGAAAGCCGGTCTCAAGAACCATGTTTGAGCCGTCATGGCCGCACTTGCTGCGGCCATCCACGCCTTTTCCGCGTTGAAGACGTGGATCCCCGGAACAATCCCGGGGATGACGAGCCGGGTTCGCAAAACGAAGGCGTGATTTGACGCCGCGCTCCCCAAGCCGCTAACTCACCCCAGATATTGTACGGGAAACTCCCCAAAGGATCGGATATGCGCTTCTCGCTTCTCAAAACCTGCCAGGCCGTGGCTCTGTTCGGTGCTCTTGCCGTGGCACCTGCCGCCCAGGCTCAGAACGCCGTCTTCAACGAGCAGCAGAAGCAGGCCATCGGCGAGGTCGTGCGGGAGTACCTGCTCAAGAATCCCGAGGTTCTGGCCGAGGTCATCAGCGAACTCGAAAAGCGCCAGGCCGAGGCCCAGCAGACGGCCCAGGCCAGCGCCGTGAAGGAGACGAAGCAGACGCTTCTGAACGCGCCCCATTCCTATGTGGCGGGCAATCCGTCGGGCGACGTCACCCTGGTCGAGTTCTTCGACTATAATTGCGGCTACTGCAAAAAGGCTCTCTCCGACGTACAGACACTCCTGAAGAGCGATCCCAAGCTGCGCGTCGTGCTGAAGGACTTCCCCGTTCTCGGCCCCGATTCCGTTGAGGCGAGCCGCGTTGCCCTCGCGGTGAAGAACCAGCTGCAGGGCCAGAAGCTCTTCGATTACCACGTGAAGGTTCTGGAAACCCGCGGTCGCGTGGGCGGGGAGCGCGCCATGGCCGTCGCCAAGGAGATGGGCGTCGACATGGCCAAGCTCCAGAAGGACATGGACAGTCCCGAGCTGCGCGCCGCCCTGCAGGAGAACATGGCTCTCGGCGACAAGCTCAATCTCACCGGCACCCCGGCCTTCATAATCGGCGAGACGGTGATCCCGGGAGCGGTCGGCCTCGAGCCTCTGAAGCAGGTCGTCGACAACGTGCGCTCCTGCGGCAAGGCCACCTGCGGATAGGCTGAGCCGCTACACCACGTCATCACCGGCCCCGTGCCCACCGCAGCCTCACCCTGGGGATTGCGAGAGCAATCCGTCTCGAAGGGCGAGGCGTCTCCAACGCCCTCTTGATCTTCCTTCGAGACGCAGCCTCACGGCTGATCCTCAGAATGAGGGCGGTGTTTCCCAAAACGTGGATGGCCGGGACAAGCCCGGCCATGACGAACGAAGGCCCTTAAAGAGGCTCCTTCCGCGAAAATCGGCGCTCCTCTCCTTAGGGAAATATCGCCAAGTTCTGGAAAGGCTTGGTTTTCCCCTTCCCCCATGCCCTCCTTTTGGCTAAGAGGGCGTTTCGGCTCCGCCTGACGGAGTTTCACGGAACGCTCCTTTTGCGATGATCAACGTCCACGTCCTCAACGGACCCAACATCAACCTGCTCGGCCGCAGAGAGCCCCAGATTTACGGCAGCACCACGCTGGCGGATATCGAGAAGCTCGTACGAGACAAGGCTGAGACCCTGGGGGCAGCGATCACGTTCCGCCAGTCCAACCACGAAGGACAGCTGGTCGACTGGATCCAGGAAGCAGGAGCCCAGGGCGCAGGCGTCGTCATCAATGCCGGCGCTTACACCCACACCTCGATCGCGCTGCGTGATGCCATCGCCGGCAGCGGCGCTCCGACGGTCGAGATCCATCTTTCCAATGTTCATGCTCGCGAAGGCTTTCGCCATCGCTCGTTCATCGCACCCGTGTCAGTCGGCGTGATCTGCGGTTTCGGCCCCATGAGCTATCTGCTCGGCCTCGAAGCGGTTCACCATGTCATGGTGGAACGGGCACGGCTTCAGAAGCCCTCCCAGCACTAGTTCCTCACAATAAAGAGGTGAGCCCCATGGCCAAGGAAAACCCTTTCGATCCCGATCTCGTCCGGGAGCTGGCGAACCTGATCGCCGATACGAATCTCAGCGAGATCGAAGTGGAGAAGGGCGACCTTCGCATCCGCGTGGCGCGCGTGATCCAGGCAGCCGTGACGGTTCCGGTTGCTGCCCCCGCAGCACTTGCTCCGGCCCCTGTCGTGGCCCCGCCCCCAGCGGCTTCTGACGCTGCTGCCGCTGCCAAGCCCAGCGCTCCCCATCCGGGTGCCGTGCTCTCCCCGATGGTCGGCACCGCCTACCGCAAGCCCTCGCCAGATGCGAAGGCCTTCGTGGAGATCGGCTCCAAGGTCCAGGCCGGCGACAAGGTATTGCTCGTCGAGGCCATGAAGACCTTCAACGAGATCGTCGCCCCGCGCGCTGGCACCGTGACCGCCATCTATGTCGAAGACGGAACCCCTGTTGAATACGGCGAACCCCTCCTCGTCATCGAGTAAGGCGCGACATGTTCGATAAGATCCTCATTGCCAACCGAGGCGAGATCGCCCTGCGCATCCTGCGCGCGGCGAAGGAGCTCGGCATCGCCACCGTCGCTGTGCATTCCACCGCGGACGCGGACGCCATGCATGTGCGCCTCGCCGACGAGAGCGTCTGCATCGGCCCGCCCGCGGCCCGCGACAGCTATCTCAACATCCCCGCCCTGATCGCCGCCTGCGAGATCACCGGCGCGGATGCCATCCACCCCGGCTACGGTTTCCTCTCCGAGAACGCCCGCTTCGCTGAGGTGCTGGAGCATCACCGCATCACCTTCATCGGCCCCAAGGCGGAGCATATCCGCATCATGGGCGACAAGATCGAGGCGAAACGCACCGCCAAGCGCCTCGGCATTCCCTGCGTGCCGGGCTCCGAGGGCGGCATCTCCGATGAGGATGAGGCCAAGCGCGTCGCAGGCGATATCGGCTATCCGGTCATCATCAAGGCTGCCGCCGGCGGCGGCGGGCGCGGCATGAAGGTCGCCCGCAACGAGGCGGACCTCGTCCATGCGCTGCAGACGGCCAAGACCGAGGCGAAAGCCGCCTTCGGCGACGATGCGGTCTACATCGAGAAATATCTCGAGAAGCCCCGCCACATCGAGATCCAGGTTCTCGGCGACGGCAAGGGCGGCGCGATTCATCTCGGCGAGCGCGACTGCTCGCTTCAGCGCCGCCACCAGAAGGTCTGGGAGGAAGGCCCCTCGCCGGCTCTCAATGTCGAGATGCGCGAGCGCATCGGCGGTGTCGTGGCAAAGGCCATGCAGGAGCTGCAATATGCCGGCGCCGGCACCATCGAGTTCCTCTACGAGGATGGCGAGTTCTACTTCATCGAGATGAACACCCGCATCCAGGTGGAGCACCCGGTCACGGAGATGATCACCGGCATCGACCTGGTGAACGAGCAGATCCGCGTGGCGGCAGGCCATCCGCTCTCGGTCAGGCAGGAAGACATCAAGATCGAAGGCCATGCCATCGAGTGCCGCGTGAATGCCGAGCATCCCTCGACCTTCCGCCCCTCGCCCGGCACGATCAGCTACTTCCACCCACCGGGCGGCCTCGGCGTGCGCGTCGATTCGGCGGCCTACCAAGGCTACCGCATCCCGCCGCATTACGATTCCCTCGTGGGCAAGCTCATCGTGCATGGACGCACCCGCAACGAGTGCCTCATGCGCCTGCGCCGGGCGCTGGACGAGTTCGTGGTGGACGGTGTGGATACGACGCTGCCGCTCTTCCGTACCCTCGTGCGCAATCCGGACATTCAGAACGGTCAGTACGATATTCACTGGCTCGAGAATTTCCTGAAGACAGGCGGACTGGAAGAAGCGTAACCGGTGCTCCGCTTTCTCCACGTCGGCTGCGGCCAGAAGCGCAAGGATCAACCACCCTGCCCTTCACGCCGCCGGAGCGGGAGGACGTCACGCCCGATATCGACGAGCGCATGAATGCCGATGTCATCGACAGGCTGCCGGAACTCGCGACAATCGAATCCGGCAACTTCGACGCGGTGTTCCCATCCCGTAACGTCGAGCATCTTGACCCGCACGAAGGACCCGTAGCCTTTAAAGCGGTCCGTGGTCGTGACGAAGTTTCTTAAGACGGAAGAAGAGCTGTAAGCTCTCGGCAAAATCTATATCGCCCTGATCTAACCTTAGGCACTGGCCGTACTATGTGTGCTGACATGGCCCGAAAGATTGGACATGCTGGTGAATGACCCAGTCTTCCGAAGATACCATCACCATCACGCCTGAGATCCTGCTGAAAGCCTATGCAGCCGGCATCTTCCCCATGGCGGAGGATGCTGACGATCCCTCCCTCTTCTGGGTCGAACCACGCGAGAGGGGCATCCTTCCCCTCGACGGCTTTCATCTTCCCAAGCGGCTGGCTCGAACGATCCGCTCGGATGAATTCGAGGTCCGGGTGGACCGGGATTTCGATGCGGTCATTGCCGGTTGCGCGGCGCCAGCGGCGGATCGGGAGAAGACCTGGATCAACCGGCGGATCCGGGATCTCTACGGGCAATTGTTCGAGGCCGGCTTCTGCCACACGGTCGAGGTCTATCGGGACGGTCGCCTCGTCGGCGGGCTCTATGGCGTGCGCCTGAAAGGCGCTTTTTTCGGCGAGAGCATGTTTCATACCGAGCGCGATGCCTCGAAGGTCGCTCTCGTGCATCTCGTCGCCCGGTTGAAGCGCGGCGGCTTCACGCTTCTCGATACCCAGTTCGTCACCTCGCATCTTGCCCAATTCGGCGCCGTCGAGGTTCCCCGGCGCACCTACAAGCAGATGCTGCGCGCGGCCATGGACCACGAGGGCCATTGGTATGTCTGGCCCAAAGGCCGAAACGTGAGCGGCGAGGAAATTCTCGCCGCGATCTAGACCCGCTTAACGGTCGGTATTGATGAGAGGAGCGTTCCGGTTGAAATCCCGGATCGAACGCTGCGCGGGCTGGCGCGGCTGCAGCGGAGCCGTGCTGAGTGGCGGTGCAGGCGGCAGAGGCTGGGCTGAATCTGCTGGCGCGATGATGTTGCCGGGTCGGGCAGCTTCCGCCGCCGGCGTGCGCTGCGTGGTCGGCTCGATCGGCGGCGGCTCTTCCACCTCTTCCTTGGGCTCGGCGATCACCTCAGTGCCGCCTTTGCAGTCCACGAGCCAGATATCGTAGACCGGGTGTTCAATGCCGTGCAGGCCGGGGCTCGATGCGAACATCCAGCCGGAAAACACCTTGCGGGGCGCTCCGTCCGTTCCGGTTTCCTCCACCTCGACGAAGGACGTGGTGTTCGGGGTCTCGGTCTGCGGCTTGGTAAAGCAGACGCGCGGCGTCATCTGCAGAGCGCCGAACTGCACCGTCTCATCGACTTTCACCTCGAACGACACGATGCGTCCGGTGATCTTGTCGAGGCCGGAAAAGACAGCCGTCGGATTCTTGATTCTGTCCGCCTGGGCTGCGCCCGCTGTGCCGATGAGCGATGCGAGCACCAGAGCTGCCCGCGTCCATTCGAACTTCATTGTTGATCCATGCCCCTTGTGAGCTGGCTAAGCGGCCGAGCACGGCCGCTGTCGGGTTCCGGCAACGCGATAACACGCGAACCATGATGGAAAAAGGGCAAGCGAGACCAGAAAGCCCATTACGCCGCGCCTTTTAAGGGCAGCGCCTACCGAAAGCCGCGCTCCAGGGGATTCGGCGCAGGCTCCTTCATGGGAGCGCCCTCTTTCTCCCTCTTCTCATAATGAGCAGTGGAGCAGGTCACGGAGCACAGCAATCCGCGATCCGACCAGTAGGACGGGCCGTTCTCGATCTTGCCGGCGTGATATGCGAAATCCGTATGCCCGTACGGCAGGCCACACTCGACGCAGGCGCGGGAGTTCGTTCGGTTCAGCATGACAGGATCAGGGGCAAGGCCGGAACGGCCTTACTCACCCGGCGTCCATGGAACATAGTCACCGGTGGCTGCGGGGCGCCGCCCGGCCGACAGCTGCGAGCCCTGCGGACGGTAGGCCTGGGGCGTACCCGTCATGTTCGGCACGTAGGGCCTCTCCCAGGAGCGCGGCTGATAGTTCTCCTCGCTCGGAGGAATATCGCCGTTGTGACAGAGCCACGCGCGCCAGCCCGGAGGAACCCGGGAAGCATCGGCATCGCCGTTGTAGATGACCCAGCGGCGCTCGGCACCCACATTCGAGTCGATCGGCTGAGCCTGAGTATAGCGGTAGTAGCGGTTGCCGAACTCGTCCTGGCCCACGAACTGCCCCTTGCGCCACGTGAAGAATCGGGTGCCGAGGGTTTGTCCGTTCCACCAGGTAAAGAACTGAATCAAAAACTGTTTCATCGCTACCGCCGAGGGGGTTCGTTAGGTCGCGCGGAATATGGCGCCTGAGATTGAAGAAGTCGAGAATAAAGATATCTGCTCCGCCCTTGTGGGTGTGATTACCGGCCTCCTCTGACGGGCGGCTTGCCGCTCTTCTCTCTCAGGCAGCTGGTCCCCTGGACGGATTCGCTCGAATCCTCGGCCGAGGAAGTGGCCCAAAGACGCGAGTGGCTCCCTCGTGAAGGACAAAGAGCCGGTCTTTCGACCGACTCTCCTTTGCATGTTGAGCGCTTCAGCTCTGACTTAGACCAGGAGGAAGTTGCTCGCGCTCAGCGCCAGATCAGCCGCCAGCTGGGCAAACTTGATCTGCGCCGCCCCGCCAATGCCGTCCGCATCGTAGGACAGATCACCCGTAGCGCTGTTGTAGACGATCTGGGCTCCTCCAGCCGTGGCGCTCGCCCCCACGGCGAGGGACACGGAAGCGCCGAACCCGCCGAAGACAGCGCGGCTCAGCTCGATCCGGTCCTCCGCGACGTTGAAGTCGAGGATCCGATCGACGTTGCCGGTAGCACTCAGGGTGGTGGCGAACACGAAGGTATCTCGGCCCTGCTCGCCCACAAGCACGTCATTGCCCAAGCCGCCGAAGATCCGGTCGTCGCCCATGCCGCCCCAGAGATTATCATCGCCGGCGCCGCCGTCGAGAACGTCGTCACCGTCCTCACCACCGGCCAGGAAGTCGTTGCCGTCCTCACCGTAAAGCGTGTCATTGCCGAAGCTGCCCCACAGCGTGTCCTGGCCCGTGCCGCCGTAAAGCGCGTCGTCGCCAGCGCCACCATTAAGATGGTCGTTGCCCTCATCGCCCTTTAGGATATCGAAGCCTCGGCTCCCGACGAGCGTATCGTCACCGCCACCGCCATGCAGGATTCCGCCTGCGGTGATGACATCACTCCTGGCAGTGCCAAGACTGGCCGTGACGAGCACGGAACCCGTCCCACCCTGATAGACCAAAGCGACCTTCTCGACTTCATCGAGGCTCTCCTCGCCGACATCCTCGATATTTTCCGGAGGGGGAGGAATTAGGTCGGGATAGAATTCATGAAGGAGATGCCAAGGTGGCGTACCGTCATTGTAAAACAGCTGGTAGGGCCTGTCGTATCCTCCATCATAGAGAGACCAATCCAAGGCCCACTCCCCATGCTCCCATGGATCGTCATTGATGATCGGATAGTCAGGACGATCCGTTGGATCATCTGGACCTACTCCATCACCGCCGTCGGAAGCATCCCCCGAGTCGCCTGTGATGGGGCCTGAAGACAGCTCGGTGCCGCCATAAGCGATACCGCCCCCACTGCCGTTGAAAAATTCGCTTAGCGCTTGTTCGAGCGAAAACGTCATTCGTTTTCTCCGTTACCAGTCATTGCATTGAAGCTCGCACGCCGGTCTCTAACCGTCCGGTCGTACTTGCTCCGGAGCCAGACCGTGGAAGTCTGCCCCCGAGCCAAGACTGGTCTCATCGCTTTTTATGTGATGTAACATTTCACACGCGCTTGCCACAACCGGCAATTGCAGAACACAAAAGCTTTTCACAATAAGTTTAGTTTAATTATTGCCGACTATTTATTGAAAGTTTTATAAACTATACTAATCTTACGGAAGAGCATTTCTATATCTTTCTATTGTAAATGATCATTATTTACAATCCAATACTATTGGTTGATTATATTGCAAAAACAACCTTTGTCGCTGAATCCCATTGTGGAGGTGATATCCGCTGCCGAACTCGTCCTGGCCCACGAACTGCCCCTTGCACCACGTGAAGAATCGGGTGCCGAGGGGGGGCGTTAGGTCGCGCGGAATATGGGGCCTGAGTTTGAAGAAACCGAGCATGAAGATGCCCGCTGAAAGCACCGCCCAAAATCCGCAAAAACCTGAGAAGCGGCCCTTCCGATCACTTTGAACTCAAAAGCAGGCAAGGGGCTTGAAAGCCCCTTGCCTTGGATCCTGGCGGAAGAACGGGATAAAGCCCGGCTTCAGAACCACTCGTCGTCACCTGTTGGTGGCGGGGCATAGCCGGTGACAGTGAACTGGGCGGCGGTCAGGTAGGCTCCCGCGTCGAGAACCGCAACCTTGATCTGCGCCTGACGGCCCGTCCCATCCGCGTCGTACCACAGGTTACCTGTCGCGCTGTCGTAGACGAGCCGCTGCTCCTCTGTCGTGGCCGTGCTGCCATAGCCGAACGCATCCGCAGCCAAGGCCCCCGCCACGAGGGCCGTGAACACGTTCACGTCAAGTTCAATCCGATCCGCAAACCCATCGAAATTGAGGATCCTGTCTACATTGTACGTCCCGCTGAGCGCCGTATCGAACACGAACACGTCGTTGCCTGCCCCGCCATCCAGCGTGTCGTTCCCGGCCCCGCCATCCAGCGTGTCGTTGCCGGCATTGCCGATCAGGCTGTTGGCGCTCTCGTCGCCGCTCAAACGATCCGCATAAGCTGATCCCCTCAAGCCCTCGATCGAGTTGTAGCTGTCGCCTGCCGCATCCCCGGTGTTGAGAGATGCCCCCGACAGGCTCGCCACCACGCCGGAAGACGCATCGCTGTAATCGGCCAAGTCACGCCCCGCCCCGCCCAGCAGAACGTCCCCACCGCTGCCGCCGGAGAGCACGTCGTCGCCCAAGCCGCCATCCAGGGTGTCGAAACCATCCCTGCCGCTCAGCACGTCGTTGCCGGCATTCCCGATCAGGCTGTTGGCGCCCGCATCGCCCGCAAGCTGGTCGTTGTAAGCGGAGCCCATCAGGTTCTCCACGCCGCTAAAGCGGTCGCCCGCCGCCTCGTCGCCGTCGCCGTAGCCGTAGCCGACCCCCAGATCGATCACCACGCCGCCAGCGGCACCTGCATAGGACGCGGTGTCGATCCCCGATCCGCCCGTGAGCGTGTCGAAGCCGAGCCCGCCCACGAGAAGGTCATCGCCAGCTCCGCCATCAAGGACGTCGTTGCCGTCGCCACCGGAGAGAACGTCGCTGCCGCCCTGGCCCAGCAGCGTATTGGCGCCGGCATCGCCGGTGAGTTGGTCGCCATCGTTGGAGCCGATCAGTCCCTCGATGCCGCTGAACGTATCACCCGCTGCCTCACCGAGGCTGCCGCCGGACACCAGGCTCGCGGTTACGCCGGACGTGGCATTCTCGTAGGACGCCACGTCGAAGCCATTGCCGCCGACGAGGCTGTCGGCCCCGAGGCCGCCGACGAGCGTATCGTTGCCACCGTTGCCCATCAGAACATTGGCGCCGGCATCGCCCGTCAGGTTGTCGCCAAAGGCCGAGCCGACCAGGGCCTCAACGCCGCTGAACGTATCGCCCGTCGCCTCGCCGCCTGTGCCGCCGAGCACCAGGTTCGCCACGACGCCCGACAGAGCGTTCTCATAGGAGGCCACATCGAAGTCGCCGCCGCCGATCAGCATGTCGGCGCCCAGACCACCAGTCAGCGTGTCATTGCCGTCCAGACCAGAGAGAAGGTTCGCGCCGGCATCGCCCGTCAGGCGATCGCCGAAGGCCGAGCCGATCAGGCTTTCGATACCGTTGAACGTATCGCCCGCCGCCTCGCCGAGGCTGCCGCCGCTCGCAACGCTTGCCTCCACTCCGGACGCAGCATCCGCATAAGACACCGTATCGAAGCCCTCACCGCCGCTCAGCATGTCGGCGCCGAGACCGCCGACGAGTGTGTCGTGTCCCTCGCCGCCGTCCAGTGTGTCGTTGCCCGCCTCCTCCGACAGCAGATCATTGCCGGCTTGGCCCAGCAGCGCGTTCGCTGCCGCGTCGCCAGACAGGACGTCGCCATAAGCGGAGCCCACCAGATCCTCGATGTCCACGAGGCTATCGCCGAACGCCTCGCCGCCGCTGCCGCCCGTCGCCAAGCTCGCAACAACGCCCGACACCGCGTTCTCATAAGACGCCATGTCGCGACCATTCCCACCAATCAGCGTATCGGCGCCGAGACCGCCTTCCAATGTGTCGGAGCCGAAGCCGCCGTTCAGCACGTTGGCAGCAGTATCGCCCGTGAGACGGTCGGCGTGATTAGAGCCGATCAATCCTTCGATGCCGCTGAGTGTATCGCCCGCGGCGTCCCCGCGCGTGCCGCCGGATGCCAAGCTCACCACGACGCCCGACAGAGCGTTCTCATAGGTGGCTACGTCGACGCCGTCGCCCCCGATCAGTGTGTCGGCACCATTTCCACCCTCCAGGATGTCATCACCCCCGAGGCCCGAGAGACGGTTAGCCCCGCCATCGCCGATCAGCCGATCCGCGCCGTAAAGCGAGCCGGTCAAGGCCTCGATCCCGACCAGCACGTCTCCTGCCGCATCACCAGCCGTGCCAGCACCGAAGGCCAAGCTCACATTGATCGGTGAGTAGGACCAGGCATACGACACTTCATCGAATCCGGACCCACCGATCAGAAGATCTCCGCCTTGGCCAGCTGACAGGGTGTCGTTGCCCTCGCCGCCGTCAAGCGTGTCGTCGCCATCATAGGCAACGAGACGGTCGTTGCCGCCCCTCCCAAAGAAGGCATTGGCGCTTTGCAGGCCCGACTGGGTATCGCTGAGCACATCGTCGAGTTCCGAACCCGACAGGCCCTCGATATCGATCAGCACGTCCACGCCGGAGGCGCCGACCCCCAGGCTGATCGTCACGCCCGCCGTGGCATCGGCATACGAGGCAATGTCGAAGCCTTCGCCGCCGTCCAGCACATCGGACCCGTCTCCGCCCATCAGCATGTCGTTGCCAGAGCCGCCGATGAGAAGGTCGTCGCCATCGCCACCCGTCAGCATGTCATCGCCGCCACCGCCGCTCAGCATGTCGGAAGCGGCGCCACCAGAGACAGCGTCGTTGTCAGATCCTCCTAGGACGACGCCATAGTCCTGGATGGGAGCATTGCCAGATGAGCCGGATCTCACCCGAAGCGTAAAGCTCGACACTTCATTTGTAGCATTTTCCCCTGTCGAGTTTTCCCCGTCTTCGTTCCCATACACAGGGTCTACGTGGATATGCCCTTCCGAGAAATGCTCTCCGTAGGTCTCATAGAGCCAATAGGGTATGATGTCAGACGTTCCGTAGAGCCACTGGTCGTATCGATATTCCAGGCGATCGAGATCGGTCCTCATCGAGTCGAGGAATCCGGGTTCTTCACCCGGCCTCAGCTCTGGCGCTCGGATGTGTATGTCCACATAGACGAGGTTACCGTCCTCATCCCAGTAGCTGCCTTCAGGAAGGCCGTCGCTCGCGGGAGAATCCTGGATGCTAGGATCGCTATCCATCGGTTGATCGTGAGGATGAATTTCAACTTTATACGATGAGCCTGTTCCCGAACCGCCGGTGACGTTTCCGGTGACGTTGGCACCTGTGCCGGTTCCCCCGTAGACCACACCGCCACCACCGCTGTTATCCCAAAACTCGGCAAATGCCTGCCAAATATTGAAGCTCATACGACGTCCCCCTGATCAACGAGGTATACGAGCGTCGGACAATTCCCGGCGTGGACCACCTCGTAATTTTACGTTATAACTTTTCACTGAAGCTTCCAGAGCACCCAAGTTGCAGCAGGCAAAACCTACGCGCATCGGTTGCGCAGCAGGCCGAGCACCCCATTCAGAAGCGCCCTATGCTCTTTGTGCAACTTGTCCTTGCTCGTTCCCGCCGACACCTTCGCATGATACGAACCACTCCGGCTCGGTTCTCTCGTCGGCTCCATGGTTTCCCATCTCACCGTGAAGTTCTGGATCAGCAGAGAATCATCTTGAGTCGAAACCCGCCCCTGTGGCGACAATCCCTGGCCCCATTCGCTGTCCATCCCGCACGAGAGGTCGGCTGCGCGGCCAGTGCACCTCGGCCAACTGATTCTGCGCCGATTCCACTTGGGCGATTCTGAGGCGGATTTTCCGGGATTCACGGGATTTCAGCGCCTGAATCAATTTTTGTCCCGCCCGTTCGCTCCCGCCGCACATTGATGCGCCGGCACAACATCTGTCCGCTCCTGTGCATGGCAAAATTGCAAATCTGAGCCGGCCAACCTTAGCCATTTGAAAAATCGGATTTGGAATCTGAAAGGAGTCTCCAAGGCTTAGCTAGTTTTCCACATTCTTAACACTTGCCCACTATATATAGAGGGAACAAGAACGCTCAGCACAAGTTCTTGACGTGAGGCTCGCAACACGACTAGCTTGCCGGGGTTCCGATCCGAGACCGGCGACCGGCCCGAAAGGGCGGTCGAAATCTCCCCCGAGTAAGCGTCCAGAGCCCGCGGCAACCTCGTTGCTGCGCGACCCATGGTGTCTGAAGGAGTCCGTAACTCGGGCGTGTTGCGTGTGGCGATCCGGAAAAAGGATCGCTGGGGTGTCGAACAAAGTTTTTTGGGGCTGAAGAGCCACAGGGGCAACTTGTGGCCAAGGGGACGTTTGTCTCCAAACTTGAGGATATAAAAGATGCGGATCGAGCGGCGTTACACCAAAGCTGGGCAGTCGCCTTATTCCTCCCTCGCCTTCCGGCTCGCCACGAGCGAGATCCGCAATCCGGACGGCTCTGTCGTCTTTAAGCTCGAGAACATCGAGGTGCCGGAGACCTGGAGCCAGGTCGCGTCCGACGTTCTCGCTCAGAAGTATTTCCGTAAGGCCGGTGTCCCGGCCCGCCTGAAGAAGGTCGAGGAGAACGACGTTCCCTCCTGGCTCTGGCGCTCGGTGCCCGACGAGGCAGCCCTTGCCGAGCTGTCGGAAGAGAGCCGCTTCGGCTCCGAGATTTCCTCCAAGCAGGTCTTCGACCGGCTTGCCGGCTGCTGGACCTATTGGGGCTGGAAGGGCGGCTACTTCTCATCGGAAGAAGACGCCCAGGCCTTCTACGACGAGCTGCGCTACATGCTCGCCAACCAGATGGTGGCGCCGAACTCCCCGCAATGGTTCAACACCGGCCTGCACTGGGCCTACGGCATCGATGGTCCCGGCCAGGGCCACTATTATGTGGACTACAAGACCGGCAAGCTGACGAAGTCGAAATCGGCCTACGAGCATCCGCAGCCGCATGCCTGCTTCATCCAGAGCGTCGAGGACGACCTGGTGAACGAAGGCGGCATCATGGACCTGTGGGTCCGCGAGGCGCGTCTGTTCAAGTACGGCTCGGGTACGGGCTCCAACTTCTCGAAGCTGCGTGGCGAGGGCGAGAAGCTCTCCGGCGGCGGCCGTTCCTCGGGCCTGATGTCCTTCCTCAAGATCGGCGACCGCGCGGCCGGCGCGATCAAGTCGGGCGGCACCACCCGCCGCGCGGCGAAGATGGTCGTCGTCGACGTCGATCACCCGGACATTGAGAGCTACATCGACTGGAAGGTGAAGGAAGAGCAGAAGGTCGCAGCCCTTGTGGCCGGCTCCAAGCTCGCCTCCAAGCACCTCAAGGCCATCATGAAGGCCTGTGTGAACTGCGAAGCGCCCGGTGACGCCTGCTTCGATCCGGAGAAGAACCCGGCTCTGAAGAAGGAGATCAAGCTCGCCCGCCGGGTCCAGATCCCGGACAACTACATCAAGCGCGTCATCCAGTTCGCCAAGCAGGGCTACACCGACATCGACTTCCCCGTCTACGACACGGACTGGGACTCGGAAGCCTACCTCACGGTCTCGGGCCAGAACTCCAACAACTCCGTATCAGTCACGGACGAGTTCCTGCGCGCGGTGGAAGCCGACGGCGAGTGGAAGCTCACGGCCCGCAAGGACGGCAAGGTTCTGAAGACCCTCAAGGCCCGCGACCTGTGGGAGCAGATCGGCCATGCCGCCTGGGCCTCCGCCGATCCGGGCCTGCACTTCAACACCACCATGAACGACTGGCACACCAGCCCCGCCGGTGGCCGCATCCGGGCGTCGAACCCCTGCTCGGAATACATGTTCCTGGACGACACGGCCTGCAATCTCGCCTCCGCCAACCTGCTGCAGTTCTTCGATCGCGCCGCGCATAAGTTCGACGCCGAGTCCTTCGAGCATGCCTGCCGTCTCTGGACCGTGGTGCTCGAAATCTCCGTGATGATGGCGCAGTTCCCGTCCAAGGAGATCGCGCAGCTCTCGTACGAGTACCGCACGCTCGGCCTCGGCTACGCGAATATCGGCGGCCTGCTCATGACCATGGGCCTGCCTTATGATTCCAACGCGGGCCGCTCGCTCTGCGGCGCGATCACCGCGATCATGACCGGCGTCTCCTATGCCACCTCCGCCGAGATGGCGGGCGAGCTCGGCGCGTTCCCGAACTACAAGGCCAACGCGAAGTCGATGCTGCGCGTGATCCGCAATCATCGCCGCGCGGCGCATGGCGTGTCGGAAGGCTACGAGGGCCTCTCCGTCAATCCGGTGCCGCTCGATCACGCCTCTTGCCCCGACGCCGACCTGATCGCTCATGCGAAGGCCGTCTGGGACAAGGCGCTCGAACTCGGCGAAAAGAACGGCTACCGCAACGCGCAGTCGACCGTGATCGCGCCCACCGGCACGATCGGCCTCGTGATGGATTGCGACACCACCGGCATCGAGCCCGACTTCGCTCTCGTGAAGTTCAAGAAGCTCGCCGGCGGCGGCTACTGGAAGATCATCAATCGGGCAGTGCCCGACGCCCTTCGTGCCTTGGGGTACCGCGAGTCTGAGATCGCCGAGATCGAGGCCTATGCGGTCGGCCACGGCTCCATGAAGCAGGCCCCCGCCATCAACCCAGGCTCGCTGCGCGCCAAGGGCTTCACGGATGAGAAGATCGAGGCGGTCGAGAAGGGTCTGAAGACCGCTTTCGACATCAAGTTCGTCTTCAACCGCTGGACGCTCGGCGAGGATTTCCTCACCGGCACGCTCAAGGTGCCTGCGGAAAAGCTCAACGATCCGTCCTTCGACCTGCTCCAGCACCTGGGCTTCTCGAAGGCCGACATCGAGGCCGCGAACATCCACATCTGCGGTGCGATGACGTTGGAGGGCGCGCCGTTCCTGAAGCTCGAGCATTATGCGGTGTTCGACTGCGCCAATCCGTGCGGCAAGATCGGCAAGCGTTATCTCTCGGTCGAGAGCCACATTCGCATGATGGCGGCGGCGCAGCCCTTCATCTCGGGCGCGATCTCCAAGACCATCAACATGCCCAACGACGCCACCGTCGAGGATTGCAAGAACGCCTACATGCTCTCCTGGAAGCTGGCGCTCAAGGCGAATGCTCTCTACCGCGACGGCTCCAAGCTCTCGCAGCCGCTGAACTCCGCTCTCATCGCCGATGAGGAGGACGATGCGGAGGACGCCGCCGAAACCATCGCCGCCATGCCAACTGCGGCGAAGGCAGCCCACGTATCGGAAAAGATCGTGGAAAAAATCGTCGAGCGCGTCGTGGCTCTGCGCGAGCGCGAGAAGATGCCCGACCGCCGCAAGGGCTACACCCAGAAGGCCGTCGTCGGTGGCCACAAAGTTTACTTGCGTACCGGCGAATACGACGACGGTCGTCTGGGCGAGATCTTCATCGACATGCACAAGGAAGGCGCCGCCTTCCGTGCGATGATGAACAACTTCGCCATCGCGATCTCGCTCGGCCTGCAATACGGCGTGCCGCTGGAGGAATACGTGGAGGCCTTCACCTTCACGAGATTCGAGCCGGCCGGCTTCGTGCAGGGCAACGAGCGCATCAAGTCCGCGACCTCGATCCTCGACTACGTGTTCCGCGAGCTCGCGATCTCCTATCTCGGCCGCAACGATCTTGCCCACGTGGATCCGTCGGAGCTGGGCCCCACCACCATCGGCCAGGGCGAAGCCCAGTCGAAGGCGCCGGAAGCGGCTCCCGCCACGGCCATCGTCTCCCGCGGCTTCACCCGCGGTAACGTGGACCGCCTCATGCTGATCCCCGGCGGTGGCGGCAGCGCCGCAGGCATCACTCAGCGCACGGGCACGGTGACCGTGGGTGCGAATGCCCTGAAGGGTGAACTTAGCCAGCCCGCCGCGCAGGAGCAGGTCGTCGGCGAAGCCGAGATGTCCAAGCTCGCCTTCTCCGCCCCCGCCGCCTCCCCCTCGATCGCCGACAAGCGCGCCGAGGCCAAGATGAAGGGCTATGTGGGCGAAGCCTGCCCCGAATGCGCGAACTTCACGCTGGTGCGGAATGGGACTTGCCTAAAGTGCGATACGTGCGGTTCAACGACTGGGTGCTCGTAAGCGTAACCGAGCACAGTTTCAATAAATCTAAGGCTCGCCTCTAATGAGGCGGGCTTTTGTTATTTTATTTCAGAATCCCTTGATTTTGCTGTTAATTCACGATATGTTCTCATCGACGTTATGGAGTGCCTAGGCGTTACTAACTAAGTCACTAAGGGGTGCACCTTGAACTTTCTTGAGCCTATTCCGGCAAGACTGCTTAAGAGCAAGGTACACGACATTGCTGAAAGCGTGGCTGAACAGCTTTCGTTCCGGCCTGGCGACCCGATGGAACCATTGGTTGCCAAGCTGGGCGGTCGCATAGCATTGCGTAGTCCCGTGTTTGGCGAAAACCAGCTTTCCGAAGCTATCCGCGTCGAGCCGGATCGTAAGTTTACAATTTACGTATCAAGCATCACTTCCGCAGAGCGTGATCGTTTCACCATTGCGCATGAGCTTGGACACCTTTTTCTGCACTTCCCGCAGATCAAAAAAGCCAACCCTGATGCAGGGATGATTGCTACACGTTGGGTGAGCGACACCGACGAAGAGCAACGGCGAGCAGAATGGGAAGCAAATTGGTTTGCAGCGGCATTCCTGATGCCAAGAATTGAATTTGAACGCATGTTCAGCAAGAGAGCACGCGATTTTCGAAGCGTCGCAAGCTACTTCGGTGTGAGCGCACATGCTGCGCAAGTCAGAGCAAAGACGCTTGAGCTAGTCTAAGGTTAAGCCTGACGTGCCGCTGTGCCCAGATTATAGAATTAGACTTTTTCTCTCTGTCGACCTTGTAGGCTCAACCGCATACAAAGCGGGAGCCGGCGGCAATATGGACGAAGCCGTTCAATCTCCTTTTCCCATTTGGGTTAATCGAATTGGACATTTTTACCGTGAATTTCCCAAGCAGTTGAGTCGCGAGTTCGAGAGACGAGCCGAGGCGGACCATCCTGACTCGCGCGATCACATCCCTAATGTCTGGAAAACAATTGGAGACGAAATAATTTTCTGCGTCCGCTTACAGAGCACCGAGCATTTAGCCCTTTGCGTAGACGCATTCTTGCGAACTCTTGAACAATACGGTGATGACTTAGAAAAAGCTGATATTCCTTTGGATGTTAAAGGGGCAGCGTGGGTTGCTGCCTTTCCAACACCAAACATCACGGTACCGGTTTCTGATATATATTCAGAACCTACGGAGGCCGCTCTTGGCCTTGAGACGGATGAGGCAATGGAAGCGCTCGCTGAGAAAGAACCGAGCCGATATGACTTTCTTGGAAAGGATATCGACACTGGTTTTCGCATCGCCAAACATTCTGGCTCTGATCGTTTAGCTTTATCAGTAGAGCTTGCTTATCTGCTTGCATCAGTCTGCGCAGAAGGAAAACAAAACTTCCGCTTCTCATACTCGGGGCGCGACACCATGAAAGGCGTAATTGGCGGACGTCCCTACCCTTTGGTTTGGATAGATACTGAACGCAAATATTCCCGACGTGAGGTTCGGGCACTTGAGCGCGCAATGACTGGAGAAAAAGAAGTAGATCACCATCTGCTTCGGAATTTCCTAGAGGCCTTTATGAGTGATGAAGAGCTAGTCAAGCCTTTGCTCTTAGGACATGGAAGCACAGTATCCTCTACTGATTTGCCCGAGATATACTTAGCATTCAAAGATGCATGGCACGCTCAAGCCAAAGAGAATGAGCAGCGTGAGCTTGTAGAGTCTGAGAGCGTCGGAGAAGGATCAGCCCCGACTGCAGCTGCCGAAGTCGGCGAGCCAGATGAACAGTCGCTCCGTGCTATCGAAGAGAATATCAAACAGATTCTATCAAGATTTGAGAGCGACTAATCCTTAGTCGCTAGTCCACCACCCAGCTTCTCACCCTTTCCGGCAGCGCGCGCAGAAAAGCGTCGCATCGGAGAGTGTCGGCGTTGCGCTAGACGAGAGCATCGACGCCCTGCCCTATTCCCATCCTGACACATGAGCCTCTTCGTCATGGCCGGCCTTGTCCCGGCCATCCACGTCTTCAATCCATCGAGGTCTCCAAGACGTGGATGGCCTTGAACCAAGTGCGGCCATGACGGCGCGTTTCCCGATGTAAGGGTACGGCGCGAAAAGCCGTGGATCCCCGGATCAAGTCCGGGGATGACGAGGTGCTTGTGGTTACACGCGGAGCAAAGACGTGGATGCCCGGATCAAGCCCGGGCATGACGATGAGGGTGCGAGAGCGTCCGCGCCTACTGGTTCAGCGTCTCGTAGAGATCGTCCCACTCCGGGTTCATGGCGTGGATGAGGCGCACTTTCCAGGCCCTAGGCCAGTGCTTCATGGTTTTCTCGCGGTGGATCGCAAGGCGGATGTCGTCGTGCCACTCGTACCAGACGAGACGCGTGAGTCCGTATTGCTTCGTGAAGCCGTCGATCAGGCTCTCGCGGTGCTGCCATGCGCGTCGGGCGAGATCGCTCGTCACGCCGCAATAGAGCGTGCCGTTGCGCCGGTTCGTCATGAGGTAGACCCAACCGCCCTTCTGCATAGGGCGATGATACGCGCCCGCTCACGCCGCTCCACCGTCATGGCCGTGCTTGTCACGGCCATCCACGTCTTTTTGCAACGGTGTTTTTAAGACGTGGATCCCCGGGACGAGCCCGGGGATGACGGGAAAGACGAACACGCATCACTCCTCCGGTCGCCTCAACACGCCGCCGATCACCTGCCCTCGCCCGATCAGTTCGGGCGGCAGGTTGGTCCAGTCAATTGCCTCGGGTTTGCGGTCATGTCGGTAGAGCATCCAGCGGCCTTGGGCATCCTGTCCCTGCCTGGTGTGAAGGTGCTCGATGTCGCCGGCGCCGGAAGTCCTTCCCGGGAGCACGTCCGATCGGGCCGTCGCGAAAGCGCTGCCGGCATAGCTTGGAATCATCGGGCAACCGTCCCAAGGCCGAAAGAGTTGTCTTAGCGGCTGACAGACCGATCCCGCCAAAATCTTCATGTCAGGGAGAATCCCATGACCACGTTCAAGGTCGGCTATCTGGTCGGCAGCCTTGCCAAGGAATCGATCAACCGCAAGCTCGCCAAGGCACTGATCGGCCTTGCGCCGGAGCACCTGGAGTTCACCGAGATTCCGATCCGGGACCTGCCGCTCTACAGCTACGACTACGACGCCGACTTCCCGCCGGTCGCCAGAGCCTTCAAGGACGCCATCGGGGGCGTCGATGCTGTGCTGTTCGTCACGCCCGAATACAACCGCTCGATCCCGGGCGGACTGAAGAACGCCATTGACTGGGCGAGCCGCCCCTACGGCCAGAACGCGTTCACCCGCAAGCCCTCGGCCGTGATAGGCACCTCACCAGGAGCCATCGGCACCGCCGTCGCCCAGCAGCAATTGCGCAGCGTGCTCAGCTTCTGCAACTCGCCGCAGATGAATGCGCCGGAGGCTTACATCCAGTTCAAGCCAGGGCTGATCACCGACGAGGGCGAGGTCACCAACGAGTCAACGGCCGAGTTCCTGCGCAAGTACATGGCGGAGTTTCACCAGTTCATCGTCAGGGTCTACACCGCCCTGCCGCGGAACGCCTAACCGGGACGGCTCGTGCCGCCCCAGCCTGACAAAAGTCCAGCCTCACCTGGACCGGTCGCGATCAGGTTGGCGGACTGAGATCATGGGAGATGCGGCCCGCCGGAGGATAGAACAGGCGATGACCGCCCCTCCCCGGACCTCCGGATAATGCCGACTTCCGGGATCAGGCGCCGTCCACCCTGGACCCTGCAGGACTTCATTGTCGTCATCCTTGAAGCGCTGAGGATCCTTGCCGTTCATGGACACGGCCGTAATGCTGAACCGGAAGGTTTCCGGGGACGGCTCCAAGATACGGCTGCGCCGGTAGTTCGGCCCGTCGACCTCCCGGTTGGCGGTCCGGCCTTCCGCGACACCGATCTTGATCAGGCGCGACAGCTCTCAATACAGATCACTGTTTTCGCCGTACTTCTCATTGAGCCCCTTCTCCATATCCGCGCCGGGGGTCATATCCTTGACCTCCTGAAGAAACGGAATGCTGCGCTCGATGAGTTCTTTCTTCCCGACCTCCCATGGTCGTCTTCTATCCCTGTGTTTGAGAGGATTCGTTCAGTCATTGAATGCGACACACGACATTTAGTTGAACTCCGTCCTGGCAATTTCGTTGAGAACCGCAATCTTTTCTTGCCCCGTACCATCCGTTGCGCTCAGCGCTTTCTCGACGAGGGTTATCATGCGCTGGAAAGTGGAACCCGCGATATTTTGGAGCAGCGGCATGTCCTCATTCCAGGTCCTGCGTGGCGGCCACGACACCGCCGAAACCGGAAAATGTGACCGCCGCTCGGATTAAGTCCGCCAGCAGCTTCGTATACCCGGCATGAACGACACCAAGCGCATGGACGTGATCGGCCTGCTCGGCCCCTTGCGGCGCTACGCCCGCTCCCTGACCCGCGACGAGACCCAGGCCGAGGATCTCGTGCAGGACACGCTTGTCCGCGCCTATGAGCGCCGCGCCTCCTTCCGCTCAGGCGGCAACCTGCGCGGCTGGCTGCTCTCGATCCTGCACAACACCTTCATTGATCAGCGACGTCGTCATGTTGCGGAATATCGCCGCCTGGAGCAGGCGGCGGCCTTCGTCGACACCGAGGCCCCGCCCGAACAGGAAAGCAGGGTGCGGCTTCAGCAGGTCCAGACCGCCTTCATGAGCCTGCCGGACGAGCAGCGTGCCGCCCTGCATCTCGTGGCCATTGAGGGCCTGCCCTACCAGGAAGCGGCCGATGCGCTGAAGATCCCGGTCGGCACCCTCATGTCCCGCCTAGGCCGCGCCCGCGCGGCCCTGCGCGGATTCGAGGCTGGCTCCGACCTGTCGCGGCCGGCCCAGAACAAGTCCCCAAGTCTTCGCATCGTAGGAGGATCCGATGTCTGACCCCATCACCGAATCGGACCTCCTAGCCTACGTGGACGATCAGCTCGCTCCCGCAAGGCGGATCGAGGTCGAGGAGCATCTCGCACGAGACCCGGAAGCGGCCGCGCGCATCATGGCCGATCTGAAGGACCGGGACGCCCTCCGACTGATCCATGCCGCTCCCCTGTCACGCCCGTCGGAGAATACCCTCAAACTTGCGGTTCGGCTCGAGCGGGCTCTCGCCTGGCGCGAAATCGGCACGAAGCTTCGTCGGATCGCCGCCGTCGCGGCCCTGATCGGGTTCGGCTGGTTTGCCCATGGACAGGTCGGCCTGGGGATTTCCGACAGTGAGGCCTCGCCCAAGCCGCCTGCCTTTGTCGAGGACGCTCTGCACTCGCACGAGACAGGCCTTCTGCGCGCCCGCATGACCTCGCAGCCGGAGGTCGAGGACTATAACCCCGCCGAGATTCTAGCCGCGACCGGAATCCAGCTGCCTCCGCTGCCCAAGGACTGGCAGGTCAGGGATGCGCAGATCTTCCCGTCGCGTCATGGCCACAGCGTCGAGCTGGCCATTGACGCCGGCAGTCTCGGCCGCGTGTCCCTCTTTGCCGCACAGACTCCGGCCTTCGACGTGGCTGCCCCAACGCTGGCCCACTTCGAGAAGGTGACGGCCGTGTACTGGCAGACCGGCAAACTCACCTACGCGCTGACCGGAAACGGCAGCGACAAAGACCTTGAACAGGCGGCGATCCGGCTGTCCGGCAAGCTTCAGTAATTCCAATCAGGAGGACTAACGATGAATACACCCTACGCCTGGCAGGCCACAACGGCCCGCGCGAGCGGCGCTCTCTTCGACGAGGGCCTGCGCCAGCACATGCTGCGCGTCTACAACTACATGGGCATCGGCCTGGTCGTGACGGGCCTCGTGGCGTTTTTCGTCGCCTCGACGCCTGCTCTCTACGTGCCGCTCTTCCAGACGCCGTTGAAGTGGGTCGTCATGTTGGCTCCGCTGGCCTTCGTGTTCTTCTTCTCATTCCGGATGGAACGAATGACGGCAGCATCCGCCCGTGCGACCTTCTTCGTGTTCTCAGCCGTCATGGGCCTGTCGCTGGCATCCGTGTTCCTGGTGTTCACCGGAACCAGCATCGCGCGTACGTTCTTCATCACCGCGACCATGTTCGGCGCCACAAGCCTCTACGGCTATACGACCAAGCGGGATCTCTCAAAATTCGGCTCGTTCCTGATCATGGGTCTGATCGGCATCATCATCGCCTCACTGGTCAACATTTTCCTTGCCTCAAGCGCCTTGCAATTCGCGATCTCGATCATCGGCGTTCTCGTGTTCACGGGCCTGACCGCCTACGACACGCAGTCGATCAAGGAGCAGTACGCCGAGGGCTTCGGCAATGAGGCCAACACCAAGATGGCCGTGTTCGGCGCGCTCTCGCTCTACCTGAACTTCATCAATCTGTTCCAGCTGCTCCTCAGCCTCACCGGCCAGCGGGAAGAGTAACCCCGTCCATTGCCAGAAAGGATCGATATTTATGGACCATCAGGACCGTCAGGCCATCGAGCAGCTCTTCGGCAAGATCGCCCAGGTTGAGGATCAGTCCGCGCCCCCGGACGCGCAGGCGGTGGAGTTCATCCGCTCCCGCATCGCGCAGCAGCCAAACGCTCCGTACTACATGGCCCAGACCATCGTGGTACAGGAGCAGGCCCTGAGCGCCGCCCACGGCCGGATTCAGCAGCTCGAGCAGGAGCTTGCCAGCCGTCCCGCCGGCGGAGGCGGCTTCCTGTCCGGCCTGTTCGGCGGCGGGCAGTCCCGGCCGCAGCCCTCCTACCAGCCGCATCAGCCTTATCAGCCGCAGCACGGCATGGCACCTCATATGGCGCCCGGCATGATGGGCGGCATGGCTCAGCACCGCGGAGGCGGCGGCTTCCTGGCCGGAGCGGCCCAGACCGCCATGGGCGTCGCCGGCGGCGTGCTGCTCGGCAACATGATTGCCAACGCCTTCTCGGGCGGAGACGGGGCAAAGGCTGCCGATGCTGGACAGGCCGAGCCGCAGCAGGCCGCTGCCGAGGATTTCGGCGATGCCGGCGGCGACTTCGGCTTCGAGGAAGACATCTAGATCCAGGAAATTGTGGGGCGGCCACCCCCCGATACGTGGCCGCCCCACGACAAACCTCCGGATCCGAATGACGCTGTCCTGACGGGGCATCCAGGATTTTCGGTGCGGATCCGCACCGCCGCATTCTTCAAGCTCCTCAAATCATCCTGCCAGGAACGGAACACCGGCGAAGCAGCAGCGTTGCCCGGCTCCCGGCTAGCGCATCGTGCGGAACCGAAGGGCCGCGTCAGCGAAATGGGGACCCGGTTTTCCGCTCAAAACGATGCGCCCCTTGAAGAAAGGAAGCATCGGATTTGTCGCAAAAGTGCCAATCCACTTTTCCTGTCCGATGCTCTAGACGAACGCACTCTCCCGGTTGGGACCAAAAGGAACATTGCATGGACTTGACGTGGCTCTCCGACCCGACGGCCGTGGTGGCGCTGGCGACCCTGATCGTGATGGAGGTGGTGCTCGGCATCGACAACCTCATCTTCATCTCGATTCTCACCAACAAGCTGCCTGAGCATCAGCGCTCGAAAGCCCGCCGCATCGGCATCGGTCTCGCATTGATCCTGCGTCTCGGACTGCTCGGCACCATCGCGGTGATCGTGACGCTGACCGAACCGATCTTCACTTTGTTCGGACATGCCTTCTCCTGGCGGGATCTCATCCTGATCGGCGGCGGTCTCTTCCTGGTCTGGAAGGCCACGAAGGAGATCCACCACAACGTGGATCCCACTCCCAACGACGACATGTTCGACACCGGCAAGGCCACCATGACCTTCGGTTCGGCCATTGGACAGATCCTTCTGCTCGATCTCGTGTTCTCTCTCGACAGCATCATCACGGCGGTCGGCATGACCGACATTGTGATGATCATGGTGATTGCGGTGATCGCTGCCGTGACGGTCATGCTGCTGGCCGCCAACCCGCTGGCCAACTTCATCAACAGGAATCCGACCGTGGTGATGCTGGCGCTGGGCTTCCTGTTGATGATCGGCATGACGCTGATCGCGGAAGGCTTTGGGGCGCATGTGCCCAAAGGCTACATCTACGCCGCCATGGCGTTCTCGGCCCTCATCGAGGGGCTCAACATGCTCTCCAGGCGGGCGGCCCGACGCAAGGCCGCCACCGATCCCAAACAGTAATTGGGAGGCTCGCCCGCAGGAAGGCGACCTGCCCTGCAGCGTCATTCATCCAGCAAGGAGTTCACGAATGCACTGTTCGCAATCTGCGGTTACGGTCTTCGCTATCGGCTGCGCCCTTGTTCTGTCCGGGACTGCCGCCTTGGCTCAGCCCAATACAGCTTACCGGAGCACGGATGTGGTTGCCGGCAAGCCGCATCGCCTGGGGGTTTACGGCAACGTGCAAAAGGACTGCACGCCGGGGCCGCTGCCGACTGTCCGGGTGGTGATCCCACCGAAGCATGGCGAGTTGAACGTGCGCAGCGGGAAGCTCAAAGCCGGGCGGATCTCGCGCTGCCCGAAGCTGGAGGCCACAGCCCAGGGGGTCTTCTACAAGCCCAACCCCACCTACAAGGGAGCCGACGAGGTCAGCTACGTGGTCAAGTCGGCCAGCGGCAAGGTTGAGAGCCACACCGTCAGGATCACGGTGAAAGACGCGACGCCCGCCGACGCCAAGCCCAATCCGGCCGTCGACACCGAGCTGTGACGCGTGCATTGGCCCCGTTTCTGGCTGCGCCGTTGAAAACTTGGACCAAGCCCCAACATTGGCAAGGGCTGGCCGCGCCTCAGCGCTGAACCGGGGAGCCCTTATGACAGACGAGCCACCGCCCGGCCGCTGGCCGGTGAAGGCTCACATGTACAACGCACGATTCAGGCGGACGCCGTATTCCGCATCCGGATCTTGTCAAGCGGCCTTGTTCTCCCGGCGGGCGTTATCCAGCCGTCGGGCCGAACTGTTACACCGTCAGGATTGTTGATCCGGTGGTCTTGCGCGCTTGCAGATCCTGATGGGCCTTGGCCGCATCCCTCAAAGGATAGGTTTGGTTGACTTCGATCTTGACCTTGCCTGAGAGAACGACGTTGAACAAATCCTGGGCCATGGCCAGAAGATCGGGCCGCTTATCCGCATAGGTTCTCAAGGTAGGGCGCGTCACATACAGCGATCCCTTCTGGGCCAGGATACCGAGATCGACGGGTGCGACCGCACCGGAGGATTGCCCGAAGAGCACCATGAGCCCGCGCGGGGCAAGACAGTCCAACGAGGCGGCGAAGGTGTCCTTGCCGACCGAGTCGTACACGACCGGCACCATGTTGCCATCGGTGATCTCCCTCACCCGCTCGACGAAGTTCTCGCGCGTGTAGACGATGGGATAGTCGCAGCCGTGGACCCCGGCGAGTTCGGCCTTCTCATCGCTGCCGACCGTGCCGATGACGGTTGCGCCTAGCGACTTGGCCCACTGGCACGCGATGAGGCCGACCCCGCCAGCTGCGGCGTGGAACAGGATGGTGTCGTCTTCCTTGACCTTGTAGGTCTGCCGGATGAGGTACTGGGCCGTCATGCCCTTGAGCATCATCGCGGCGGCCTGCTGATCGGAGATGCCGTCCGGCAGCACGACCAAGCGGTCCGCCGGCATGACCCGCACCTCCGAATAGGCGCCTTGGGGGCCGCCCGAATAGGCGACACGGTCGCCGACCTTCACGTCTGTCACCCCTGGACCGACCGCCTCGACCACGCCAGCCGCCTCCGTACCAAGGCCGCTAGGAAGGGAGGCCGGGTACGCGCCCGAGCGCACATAGGTGTCGACATAGTTAAGGCCGATGGCCGTGTGTCGGACACGGGCTTCACCCGGCCCTGGCTGGCCAACCTCAACCTCCTCCCAAACGAGAACCTCAGGCCCGCCGGTCTCATGGAAGCGAATTGCGTGGGTCATGATGTCGTTCCCTTCCAAGCCAAATTGCGGCTCCACTTTAGGAGAAGGTTGAAGGTCTGCAAGGGTGAGGCTCTGAAATTCCCCTGCCCTTCAAGAACTTCCGCTTAGGCTCTTACGCCGATCAAACCCAGGCCATGGCATCCGATTCCGCCTTTCTGGTCACGCAGGCTGTCCTGCCGGCGATGAGGTCGGCAGGCTGAGGCCGGATTATCAATCTGTCATCAGTGGCTGCCCAGAGCGGATGTGTGGTCGGTTCCCACTATGCCGCCTCCAAGGCCGGGCTGATCGGGCTCACCCATTCCTATGCATCCGGTTCGCCAAGAAGGGCATCACCGCGAACGCGATCGCCCAGCCCTGGTTGAGACCGACATGATCCGCAGCAACCCGAACGTCCGTCCTGACCTGATCCCGGTGGGTCGCTTCGGCGCCGTGGACGAGATCGCTGAGGTCGCGGTCATGCTCGTCCGCAACGAGGACGTCACCGGCCAGACCATCAACGTCAACGGCGGTTGGTACATGAGCTGAGGTCAAGAAATATCGGCAGAGCAAGGTGTTGCGGGCGCTGCGGGGTTCTTATTGCGTGTTGGCGATATCGGAATAAGACTACCGGAATATGCCGGGAGCTAAACCATTCTACATCCACACGAATATGTCTGACCCTCTCTTTTTATGCCCGCAACTGTTGCGGGCATGACGCGAGCTTTCCCGCTGCTGAAGACGGGGTGTCTCGAGGTCAGCCCAAGGTCAGCTAGGCCGCCGTGAGGATTTCGTCGGCAGGTCCGAAGAACTCGTAGTGGATGCGGTTCGACCGGACGCCTGCCAGGGCCAGCCCGCCCACGAACGCCCGCAGAAACGGGCGCGGGCCGCACAGGTAGTAGCCCGCCTCGTCCAGCGGCGTGTTGGCCCGCAACCAGTCCACCGTGATCAGCCCCTCGTGATCGTAATCCTCGCCCTGGCGGTCCTCGGGGCGCGGATCGACGTAGAAGGTCGCCGCCGTGATATTGGGATGGGCCTTGGTCAAGGACCGGACGCGGTCCTTCATGGCATGCGTCGAGCCGTTGAGCGTGCCGTGCACGTAATGCGTAAACTTGTTGGGGTGCCGGGCCGCAATGGTCTCCAGCATGCTCATCATCGGCGTCAGCCCGACCCCGCCGCTCAGCAGCACCACGGGCCGCGGCGATTCCTCGTTGAGGAAGAACTCGCCGGCGGGCGGCGCCACCTTCAGGATCTGCCCGACCTCGGCCTTGTCATGCAGCCAAGTGGATGCGACGCCTTGCGGCTCCCTCTTCACGGAGATCCGGTAGGTCTCGTCATTCGGCGCGCTCGAGATGCTGTAGTTGCGCTTGAGAGGATGCTGGCCCGGCACCTCGATCCAGAAGGTCAGGTACTGGCCGGGCTGATGGCGCAGGACAGGCTTGCCGTCCTCAGGCCGAAGCACGAAGGAGGTGATGATCTCGCTCTCGCGGCTCTTGCTCTCGATCCGGAAATTGCGCCAGCCATTCCATCCGCCCGGTGCGGTGGCGAGCCAGCCGTAGATCGCTGTCTCGCGTGCGATCAACACATGCGCCAGGAACCAATAGGCCTCGCCCCAGGCGGCGAGGATCTCGTCGGTCGCGGCATCGCCAAGCACATCCTTGATCGCGCCGAGCAGTGCCTCGGCCACGTGAGGATAATGCTCAGGGAGAATGTTCAAGCCCACATGCTTCTGCGCGATCCGCTCCACGGCCGGCGCAAGCGCGCCGAGATTGTCGATGTTCTGCGCATAGGCCAGGATCGCAGAGGCGAGCGCCTTGGGCTGCGAACCGGTCTCGCCGTGATGGGACTGATTGAAGAGATCCCGGATCTCCTCGTTCTGGAACATCCGCTCATACATGCGCTTCGTGATCCCCAATCCGTGTTCCTGAAGGGCCGGAACGGTGGCCTTCACAAGATGAATGGTCATGTCGCTCAGCGTGGTCGCCATGGAACTTCCTCAAAACAGCAATTTCGGGAATGGCGAACTTAGCGGATCACTGCGGCTCCCTGAGGGCAGCGGGGCCCTGCCCGAAGAGGCACGCCGGAGGCAGGGAAATCCATGGATGCCGCCGCCTGAGACCAGAACGGCGGGCAACGCACTTCATTCGATCACCTCGTGGTTATGGATCCCCGCCTGCGCGGAGATGACACCAGAGAATGCGGGAATGACCGCTCCTCTTACTCCCTGCTCTCGATCTCACGTCCATTGAGCCTCAATCCCCGCCGGGTGAGAACGAGGTTGAATCGTCTGAAGAGCTTGAGGAATTCGTCGAGGGACACGTCCAGCTCGACATTCTTGAGGGGCAGCGGATCGGAGCGGTCCTCGATGCGTCTTGCTGCATCGTCATAACTGGCAGTGCACACGACCAGGGCCTTCATCGAAACCGCACTCCCCCTGCTCTCGGAGGTCTCGGGAACGGAAAGCTCCACACCGACGACGAATTCGCTTTTGCGATTGAGCAGACCTTTTGTCTCGAGAAAATGCATGAGGCCCTTCTCCACATTATCGGCTGCGACCGTTCCGTCCCAATCGTTGTATCGCGCGCTTGCAGTCAATGCTCTCATCAAAGCCCCCATGGGTTGCTGTGCAAAGGATGTCTACACCATTTCTGCAACCCTGGGCAGAAGTTCGCCTGGAAAATACAACCAGGGCAGTGAGCCGCTCTTCGTTCACTCCTCCGGCCAGACCATGCCCTCGCTCGCCTGCCCTCGTTCAATCAGCTCCGGCGACTGATTGGTTCAGTCGATTTTCTGTGGCGACGCACGGGCTGCAGCTCGACAGGGTCGCCAAGCATGAAAAAGCCCGCCCCATTCCTGGGGCGGGCTCTCGTCTTTCGAAACGAAAGGAGTGATGGGTTGGGCGGCGGATCAGGCGGCTTTCACGCCCTGGAGGAAGGTCGAGACCTCGTGACCCAGGTCGTTCGAAT
Organism: Microvirga medicaginis; assembly: GCF_052658925.1. Classification (NCBI taxonomy): domain Bacteria; kingdom Pseudomonadati; phylum Pseudomonadota; class Alphaproteobacteria; order Hyphomicrobiales; family Methylobacteriaceae; genus Microvirga; species Microvirga medicaginis. The sequence goes on from NZ_JBQWEL010000017.1 coordinate 83,032, forward strand.
GGCGGGCCAGGTCCTGGGCGGCGCCCAGCACCTGCGAGGCGGCAGCCCCTGTTTCGCCTGCCCCCTGCCGAACATCCTCGATGTTGCCGGTGACCTGTTCGGTGCCGCGGGCGGCCTCCTGCACGTTGCGGGCGATCTCCGCGGTCGCCGCGCCCTGCTCCTCCATCGCGGCCGCGATGGAGATCGAGATCTGCGACATCTCCGCAATCGTCCGGGCAATCTGCTCGATCGCGCTGACCGCATGCTGAGTCGCCTGCTGCACGGAGCCGATCTGCGCCGAGATTTCCTCGGTCGCCTTGGACGTCTGGTTGGCGAGCTCCTTCACTTCGGATGCGACCACCGCGAAGCCCTTGCCGGCCTCGCCAGCCCGCGCCGCCTCGATGGTCGCGTTGAGCGCCAGCAGATTCGTCTGGGAGGCGATGGTGTTGATGAGCTGCACCACGTCGCCGATCCGGTCGGCCGAGGTCGCCAGAGCCTGCACGGTCTCGTTCGTGCGCTGGGCATCGGCCACCGCACGCTCGGCGATGTGCGATGACTGGCTGGCTTGGCTCGCAATCTCGCGGATCGAGATCGACAGCTCCTCGGTGGCGGCTGCCACCGTCTGCACATTGGCCGAAGTCTGCTGGGCGGCCGAGGCGACCGTGACGGACTGGCCGGTGGTCTGATTGGCGATCGCCGTCATGGATTGGGCGGTCGCCTCCATCTCGGTCGCGGCGCTCGACAAGCCTTGCGTCAGAGCCGACACGTTCGCCTCGAAGCGTTTGGTGAGATCGTCGAGCAACTGCGCCCGGCGCATCTTGGCATCCGCGTCGAGGGCTGCGGCTTCGTCCGCTTCCTTCTTGGCGATCAACGCATCCTTGAAGACCTGCACCGCATCCGCAATCGTGCCGAGTTCGGTCTTCTGGCCACGGAACGGAATTTGCGCATCCAGGTTGCCATGCGCCAGCAGATCCATCGGACGCGTGACGGATGCGATGCCGCTGGAGATCGACCGGATGATGAAGAGGGCCAGAGCGGCGGCGAGGATTGCGCCTGCGGCGAGCACGCCGATCGTCAGTGTCTGCGTCGTCGCATAGGTGTCGGATGCAACCTTCTTAGCCGTCTCGGCGCCCTTGCTGTTCCATTCCATCAGCTGCGTCAGAGCCTGTCCCATCTGCTGTGCGAGAGGGAGCACCTTCTGATTGTTGTAGTCCCGGGCTGCGGCCGTTTCGCCTTCATTGGACATACGAATGACGGCTTTCGCCTCCTTCAGATAGGAAGCCCACAGCTGCAGAAACTCGTTGAACTGCCTGCGATCCTCGTCGAGAACGATGGTCTTTTCGTAGCCCTGTACTCTCTCCGCGATGGTCTTCTCGCGACCGACCATCTCCTGTTCGATGGCCTTGGCTTCAGCTTCTCCCGCCAGGATGTGTCGCAAAAGCGTGGTTCGGTAAGCGGCAACCTCTCCGTTGAGCCCCCCGATTTCCCGCACGGCGACGAGCCAGTTTTCGGCGATTTCGATCGTTTGCATGTTGATCTGCTGCATGCCGCGAAGCCCCAGCGCACCGAGGCCGACAAGCATCAGAACCAGGAAGGAGAACGCGCCGATGAGCTTGGCGCGGATGGACAACGCTCGGATAGACATTTTCGCTTTTGTAACCTGCTCGCATGGCCGCAAGGGGCCCGCATCCCAATGATGCGATTCACCAGATCGCAGTGGGATATCGATCCAGGCTTGCCTGACGCTTTCCAAATCCGCACAGCACCGGCCTGCAGCCTGGCTATCGATTGTGCCGTGCCGGTGATGTGACGTGGAAGGATGGCCCTCCTTCGCAGCCCGAGGGGACGCAGCGCCTCAAAATCCGCCAAGCCAGCCTGAAGGCATGAAGCTTGCGCGCAGCACCATCGCCTGCCTTTCCGGCAGACCGATGATGCCGCGCGTTCGACGGTGACGGCCGCAGACGCTACTGCGTCAGCTTGCTGTACTTGCCGTCCTTCCAGACGTTGATGTCGTAGCGCGGGTTCTTGACGTCGCCCTTCTCGTCGAAGCTGACGGAGCCGACGACCGTATCCACGTTCGGGGTGCGCAAGGCTTTCGCTACGGCAACCGGGTCCGTGCTGTTCGCCTTGGCGATGCCGCCGGCAATCGCCTGGACCACGGCGTAGGAGAACAGGGTAAAGCCCTCAGGGGTGAAGTTGATCTGCTTGAACTGCTCCAGGGCGCTCTTGGCGGCCTCGTTCTCGCGGGCATCCGGCGGGAAGGTGAACAGGGTGCCCTCGCCTGCAGGTCCGGCGACCGACCAGAATTCGGGCGTGGCGAGGCTATCGCCCATCATGAGCTGGAATTGGTAATTCTGGTCCGCCGCCTGCCGTTTGATCAGCCCGGCCTCGGTGTGATAGCCGCCGAAATAAAGGAACTCGACGCCCGCGCTCTTCAGGCGGTTCACCACGGCCGTGTAATCCTTCTCCCCGGCATTGATGCCCTCGTAGAGAACTTCCTTCACGCCGGCTTTGTTGAGGTCTTCCTTCACCACATCGGCGAGGCCTTTGCCGTAGGCGCTCTTGTCATGCAGGATCGCGATCTTTTTCGTGCCGTACCTCTCCTTGATCCACGGGCCGATGAAGCGCCCTTGCGCATCGTCGCGGCCATAGAGGCGCAGGATCGTGGTGTAGCCGTTCTTCGCCGCATCGTCCGTGAGCTTGGGGGCGCTCGAGGCCGGGCTCATCATGAGGATGTTGTTCTCGCCATAGACTTCAGCCGCGGGGATGGACGATCCCGAGCAGGCATGCCCATCGACGAACTTGATGCCCGCCGACAGGATACGGTTGGCAATGGCGACGGCCTGTTTCGGATCGCAGGCATCGTCCTGGATCGAGATCTTGATCGTCTTGCCGTTGACGCCGCCGTTCTTGTTGATGGCCTCGGCCGCGAGTTCGGCTCCGCGCCTGATCTGCTCGCCGATCGACGCGACGGCGCCTGTCATCGGCCCTGCCACCGCAATGGTGATGTCTTCAGCGCGGGCAACTCCGGTGGCTGCCAGCAGAGACAGGATGGACAAGGGAAACAGCGGCCTGACGTTCATGATATTCCTCCCGTTCGTTGACCAGCGCAGCGGACTTTTCGAGATCCGAAGCAGTCATCCAATGGCGTTGGATCGAGGAGGAACTAGCACATCGTGCGGAAAAGTGGACCCGGTTTTCCGCAGTCAACGACGCGCTCCCCTCAAGAAGGAGCATCGGGAAGGCTGCACGGGATGGAAAGTCCACTCACCCGCTTCGGCTTCAGCTGAAGCCCGGGCTGATGCCGGCCCGAGCCTGCTCTTGGAATTCCCGAGGAATCCTGAGGCTCCCTAGTTCTTGGGCGGAGTGGCGGCAGCGTCTCCGCCGGCAGGAGCCTGGGCAGGGTTGCCGAAGCTGCCCATGCGGCGGTTGCGGAGTTCCTCCGCCTGCTTCTGAAGCTCCTCCTGCACCTTCTTCTGCTGCTCGGCCAGGACCTTCGGATCAATCGGCGGTCCGTCAAAGGCTTTGCCGAATCCCTCGGCCGGAATGGCAAAGGCAACTTCCCGGCCAACCTGGTTTCGGGCGCTGATCGTCAGGGTCGTACCTTTCTTCAGGGCCGCGACGAAATCATCCTTCACCGGAGCCTCGACGAAGCAGCCGTTGGGCATGCAGCTCGCGTAGCGGCCCCCGACCGGCTGGCTCTTGTCGACGACGATCCGAACGCCGGGCGGCACGAGGAAGCCAAGCGGCATCATGATCCGCATGAGCTTCTGCGATGTCTTGCCCTTGACGTCATAGAGGGCCACGGCAACGATCCGCTGCCCCTTGTCGGTGACGAAGTCGCGTGTGGTGTAACAGACTTCCGCCTTCGCCCCCTCGTCCTTCCCACAGACCTTGGTCCATTCCGTCTGAGACGGCTCCGCTTTCAGCGCTACGGTCACCAGGCCGGCATTCTGGGGCTGTTGCGCATTCTGCTGTTGAGGCTGAGCTGGCTGAGCCTTGGGAGCGGGTTGCTTCGCTTTGGGGGCCTGCCCGGAGGTTTGGGCGAGACCCGGTGCGGCACCGAGCGCCAGCGCCATCGCGATTGTGCTGGCGCGGGCGATCACAGAACCGGCAAGGCGGAAGATGAATGGCATCTCGGGAATTCTCCTCTCGTTGAGACCTACTCTCATCGGGGCGGGCCACATCACATGCTGCTTACCCCAGTCCGGGGCTGTTGTTCGAAGCGGTGAGCTGACGCAGTGCCGGTGAACAGCAGCTTAACGGCGGCCATCGTTCCCTGCTCCTGCGGATGATGGGCGGAACTTACCCTAGGGATCGGCCGTCTATCGGGAGAGGCCAGCGTCTTCGCTTATGGGCCGCGGAGCCAGGAGAATACTTGAATGAATAAGGGATTTGGCGTCACCGTGACAGTGACACAGCCGGGCGTTCAGGCCCCGAAGATCGCACCTTTCGTCGTCGTCGCCCAGGACGAGCGTGACGCCGAGCTGATCGCAGCACAGGCCGCCGGCCCAACGGCATCCGCCGAAACGCTGCGTGAACTCACGGACGAAGAGGTCCTCGCCTATGGCCTGGACCTGCAGAACCATGGCAGTGCGAAGGTCTTGCCGATCCTCAATCTATAACGGTTTCAACTACTTAGACAGCAATCCCCTATAGGGCATGATCACGGCGGATGAACGGTCGCCAGCATGCTCATTTTCCGTGCTGTCTGCCCAGCGATCAGGCGCCAGTCGCATAGCAAGTAATCATTTACCTCTGTGACATGCTCTCTGAGCATATCTCGCATTCGCGAATGCTCCTTTGCAACGCACAAAAATGGGCATAATCACTTATACGAAAGTATTAAGTTTACTGAACCAGCGTTAAGGTGAAACTCGATGAGCACGTTGCAGATCAGCACTCCCATTGCCGCCGATTCTTTCGGTGCCAACCCGCGCCGGCCGGGCCCCCTGCTCCGAGCGCTTCATGCGGTCATCGCCGCGATGGCCGAAACCAACCGCCGCAGGGCCGAGCGTGAGATTGCCCGCGTCGACCGCATCTACGGAATCGGCTCCGCCCGGCACTGAGCTGCCGACGCGCTTCAGCTCCTCCCAGATCGAGACCGCTCTCATGCTTACGTCCATGTTCCTCAATCGCCTCGCCGCTTGGCGCCGCTACCGTCAGGCCTTTCGCGAGTTGGACGGGCTCACCGACCGGGAGCTCGCTGAACTCGGCTTCGGCCGTCGTGACATCCGGGCCCTCGCGCGACAGGCTGCCGCCATGTGAGTTGTCCCGGGAGCCATCCCGGGACATTCCGCTTCAGATCAGCGACGCTCGACACCTCTTGGTCCAGCTCAAGCTCCTGTTTGCATGAAACCGCTAAGGTGAAGCGCCTGAAGAGGTGCTTCCATGCTGAAACTTGCCACCCTCATTTGGATGATTATCGGCACCGCGCTTGCCGGAGCCTTCATGATCCCGATCCTCGCTGTCCCCTCCCTTGCCGAGCAACGCATGACACTCATTCCCTATGCCGCCGGAGGCGGTTCCCTCCTTGCCGTTCCGCTTGCCATCCTGGTCGCGCGGAAGATCTACGCGGCGACAGCGGCACGCCGTACGGCCTGAGACAAGCCGAGGGCCAGCGCCATCCACGAGCTCAGATCCCTGACACTCCTGATGGCGCAACCTGGGACAACCCTCTCGCATCATGGCTGTACGTGTCGTGGCTCTTCACGTGTCCTCACCTCATCCAGTTCCCCGTCATGGCCGGGCTTGCCGCAGCCATCCCGTCTTGTCGGGTTCGACCTCATCCTGAGGAGGATCGCGTGAGCGATCCGTCTCGAAGGAGGCTCCAGTGCGCGCTGACGACGCCTCGCCCTTCGAGACGCTACGCTCCTCAGGATGAGGCTGTGGTGGGCATGGGGCGGGATGACGGGGAGCTGGATTGCGCCGGAGAATGTTCTCATTTTGTTCTTGACTGCCGCTCCAAGCTCGGCTATATCGTTCTCTGTCCTGGTTCACCGAGGGGCGCGCTCGCGAGGCGTCGTGACTGTGGAGCCGGGGCACGGTCCTGCCGGATGAGCTGACCGCACAGCCGCCGGGCAGGAGGCCGCCCGCATGTCGCAAGTGACCGATGCGGTGTCCGCCTAAAAAAGCCGTGCGCGAGGAGCCGTTCGGTTCCACGCTTCCACCTCAGATCGAGCCGGACCGCTCCTCGCGCGACCCCTCGACCCATTCACCCTCGGGCCACCACGCCGCGAGGACGCTGCCGCGCGCTCTTTGACATCTCACGCCGACAGCGCCTGCCCGTGAGCCCATCCATGACCCCGCTCCTGTCATCCTCGGCGGTCCGCCGGGACCGGGAAAGGGATCCACTCACAGGCGTAGCGCTCTGGCATCCCGTCCCCTCCGAAGGTGGCACCATCTCCGGCCGGAAATGACAGCCTCCGTCATGCTCTCTCCGTGATGCCCGGCAGCGGAACTGCGAGCGTTTCAGCGTGAGGCAGAAGCGCACCCGATTATCCATGTTTTAACCAAACCATCGTCTAATCGCTCCTGAGTGAACGTGTGTTTGCGCGCATGACGGCTTCATCACTCACGATGTCTTGTGCGCTCAAGTTGTTGCGTAGAGTCCGCCATGATGCATTATCGTTATCCGTCGGGCCGCCGTGTTCATCGGAAGAACCGGCGCAATCTTTTCCTGACGGCCGCTCTCGTGGCGATCTCCATGAGTCCTGTGGTCTTCTACGCCAATCTCCAGGGTCTAAGCGCCACACCACCCATCATCGAGGTTTCCGGCAGCATTGCAGACGCCGTGCCTGCGCCACGCACGATAGCAACCGCCCCCGTCGAAGCTGATGCGTGGATGCTGGTGGATCCCAAACCCATGGGGAAACCCGAAGCACTCGGCTCGACGCATAATCCACCGCTTGGCACAACGTTCAAGCCGCCCTTCGCGCCGCGTGCCGTAGCCAGCGCCGTGCCGCCCATGCAAGAGACCGTTCGGGAGATCGAGGCGCCTCCAGCCAGCACGACGGCTGAAGTCATTCAGCCGGCCCCTGTTCCTCTGCCTGTGCCGCGTCCCGCCGAATTCCGCTTCGCCAAGGCCCCCGACACGCCGAAGCCCGAAGCGTCGAGATCGGCAACCGCAGCAGACCCGGCGCGGGTCAAGACAGCCGCCTTGCAGACACCGCAGCCTGCAGCCATCGCCGAGCCCTCCTTCATCGAGAAGCTGTTCGGCATCAAGCCGGCGGCGCCGCCTGACAATACCCTCAGCTACGCTGCGCTGGGCAGCACCACCGGCAGCATTGCGCCAAGTGCGCGCTTCAGCCCTGCTCCGCAGGTCGGCGACCAGACCGCTGTCTACGACATCAGCGCGAAGGTCGTCATCATGCCCAACGGCGAGCGCCTGGAGGCGCATTCCGGCCTTGGCGACAAGCTCGACGACCCGCGCTTCGTTCATGTGCGCATGAGGGGCGCGACGCCGCCGGGCACCTATCTCCTCACCGAGCGCGAAGCGCTGTTCCACGGCGTACGCGCCCTGCGCATGAATCCCGTGGGCGGCAGCGCCGCCATCCATGGCCGCGACGGCATTCTGGCCCACACCTACATGCTCGGGCCGAACGGGGACTCGAACGGTTGCGTGTCCTTCAGGGACTACGACCGTTTCCTGCAGGCCTATCTCAGAGGAGAGGTGAAGCGCCTGGTCGTCGTTGCCGGGAGCAAGCAGGATCTCCTGCCCCGTATGGTCAGTCGAAGCTGACGCATACCGGTGCGCGAGCGCGATACCTGGAACCCGAACGATCTTGCACACCGCCTCTCTCCGCCTAGTTCATGGTCGAACAGGGAGAGACGGGATGAAGGGCACTCTGGGATTGTCTGTGCGACGGGCTGCGTTCCGGAACCATCACGTTCTGGCGCGAAACCTGCTCGCCACCTCGGCCCTTTTCGGCATGCTGGCGATGGCGGCTCCGGCTGCCGCGCAAGGCGGGACAGGCTATCTGGTCCCCGCTCCCGCCCCTGACAATCTTCAGAAGACGCCGCGGTACGATTGCGACACGCCCGGCGAGCCGCTGGTCTCGCTCGATGTGAAGAGCAAATACAAGCAGGACGATGCCAGCCGCTCGACCATCGATGAGGATGCCGAAGAAGACTATTCCGAAGCCGTGGAGCCCCTGCGCGATTACGGCAAAGCGCTGGTGAAGATTTCGAACGCCTACGTGAAATCCAGCCCCAAGAACACGGCGGCTTCGGCCTGCGCCCTCACGTGGCTCGACAGCTGGGCGAAGGCGAATGCACTCACCGACATGCGCACCAGGCAAGCGAGCCACAATCAGGGTCAGGCCGTCGGCGGCATCGCGCTGGCCTATCTCCAGATCCGTCATGCGCCCGGCCTGCCGAACGAGCAGAAGAAGCGGGTAGAAGCCTGGCTCAACACATTGGGGCATCAGGTCGCAGATGCCATGGACAAGAACAACGGCGTCTCGAGCCGCAACAATCATCGCTACTGGAACGGCCTGAGCGCGATCGCCGCCGGCATTGCCACGGGTGACCAGAAGCTGATCAAATGGGGCGCCGAGAGTGCCCGCATCGGGATCAGACAGATCACCAAGGACGGCACCCTGCCCCTGGAACTCAAGCGCGCCAAGCGCGCCCGCGACTATCACAATTTCGCTGCCGAACCGCTGATCGCCACAGCGGAACTCGCACGCACGCAAGGCATCGATCTCTACGCTGAGAACGACAAGGCTCTTTCGCGTCTCGTCAACCGCGTGGTCGAGTCCTTTACGGATCCATCCTTCTTCGAGAAGGCCACGGGCTCCAAACAGGAACCCTATTCCGGCGACGGCACCGTGCCGGACTCGCGCATCGCATGGCTCGAAATCTACCAGAGCCGCTTCCCCTCAGAGAAGGCCGAAGCCCTTCTGGCCTCCAGGCGCCCGGTTGCCTCGAGCGGCATCGGTGGGAACACCACATTACTGTTCCGCGGCAAGGACTGAGGAGCGCCATGGGCTCAGGGCTGTCCGCTGCCACCGGCCGCGCCATAAACCTGCCCCGTGGCATAGCTCGCATCAGACGCGGCCAGCTGCACATAGATGGAGGCGAGCTCCACCGGCTGGCCTGGCCGTCCGAGCGGCGTATCGCCGCCGAATTTCTGCAGCTTTTCCTGCGTGGCCCCGCCGCTCACCTGAAGCGGCGTCCAGATCGGGCCAGGCGCGACGCCGTTCACGCGAATGCCCTTGGGGCCGAGCTGCTTCGCGAGCGACTTCGTGAAGTTCATCATCGCCGCCTTGGTCATGGCGTAATCGACGAGATTGGCCGACGGATCATAGGCCTGCTCCGACGTGGTCTGGATGATCACCGACCCAGGACTTAGGTGCGGCAGCGCCGCCTTGGTGAGCCAGAACATGGCGTAGATGTTCGTCTTCATCGTCGCGTCGAAATCCTCCGACGTAATATCGAGAAGCGATTGCCGCTGCTGCTGCCGGGCCGCATTGTTGACGAGGATATCGAGACCACCGAGCTCGCGCACCGCATCGGCGACGATGCGTGTGCATAAGGCCTCGTCACGAATATCGCCAGGCAGAGCGACGGCGATGCGGCCTTCCTTCTCGATGAGATCGATCACCTCGCGGGCATCGGGCTCCTCGTCAGGATGATAGCTGATCGCCACGTCGGCTCCCTCGCGAGCATAGGCAATCGCCGCCGCGCGGCCCATGCCGGAATCGCCGCCAGTGATCAGGGCCTTGCGTCCCTGCAGCCGGCCAGAGCCCTTGTAACTCGTTTCGCCGTGATCGGGACGGGGATCCATCTTGCCTGCCAGGCCCGGCCAGGGCTGCGACTGGGATCGGAATGGCGGCTTGGGATATTTCATGGTCGGATCGTCCTTGGCCATGGCACCGCCGGGACGTCCTGGCTGCGCCGCCGCAGACGCCAAGCCTATTGCTGCCTCGCCAACGACACCTCGCCGCGAGATCGAACTGTCATCGTCTCGATGCATATCACTGCCCTCTCATCGGATATTTCAACCGGCTAACGGGCTTCCGGGGCAAGGGTTCGGAAAATGCTCCGGCCTCGCATGGCGGCAAGGCGTCACTGGCAAGCTCCGATCCTCCGGCTTTTCCGCTGGATCCCCGTTCCTGCTTCGGAACCTCGACAGCATATGAATGTTCATGTTCAGGCCTTGTCCCGAGGACCAGGAGCCACAAAGCCGTGTGATCTCACGCCGGTTGACTGGGCTCATCCGGTTCCTGTCCCGGCAATGGGCGGATCAGGAGTAGGCAACCGGTGGACGTGCTTTTCACTCAGGCAACGGTTGGCCTCGCCGAGTGCGATCTGGACGGATACCTCCTGCGCGTGAACGATTATTTCTGCACCATGCTCGACCGCAGCCGAGATCAGCTTCTCGGATGCCACCTCAGCAGGATTGTGCACCCGGACGATCTTCCTCGAACCGAGGCCCTTCTGACGGGTCTGATGAAGGAAGATCGCTACGAGGTCGAGAAGCGCTACCTCCGCCCTGACGGCTCGGTTGTCTGGACCCGGACGGCAGCGACCCTCATTCGCGATGAGACGGGCCGACCGGAAAAGGCTCTGGCGGTCTGCATCGATATCACCCAGGACAAGCGCCACGAAGAAATCCTGCGGGAGAGCGAGGAACGCTTCCGCCTGCTCGCCAATGCGGCGCCTGGAATGGTCTGGATCACCAACGGCGAAGGTGAAGTGACTTATGCCAGCGATCGATGGGCAGAATATACGGGCCGCCCTCTGTCGGAGGTTTTCGGATATGGCTGGCTCGATACGATCCATCCTGATGATGTGGAGAGAACGCTTCGCATCTGGGCCGATGTCCGTGCCAAGGAGACCTCCTACGAGACGGAGTTTCGGTATCGCCGATACGATGGCGTCTACCGTTGGCATGTCGTCAGGGCCAATCCCTATCGACGCCCCGGCACCGGCCAAATCACCGCCTGGTTCGGCAGTTCGACGGATATTCACGAGCTCAAGGTCGCCGAAGCTGCCCTGCGTGAAAGCGAGCAGAGGCTACGGGCAACCTACGAAAATGCGGCTATCGGCATCGTCGAAGTCGACGTGAATGGCCGTTTTCTGCGAATCAATGAATGGCTGTGCGCCATCAGCGGCTACGAGCGGCACGAACTGCTCGCAATGACGATACGCGACCTCACTTTCCCAGAAGACCAGGCGCAGGACCTGGAGCTGTTCTACCGGCAAATGGCCGGTGAGATCGATGTCTATTCCCTTGAGAAGCGCATCCTGCATAAAGATGGGCATCTTGTTTGGCTTGGTCTTTCTGCCTCGCGTGTCGATGATCCGGACGGCCGTCCCCTTTATGGCATCAGAGTCCTGCACGATATCTCCGCCCGTAAGCACGCGGAAGAAAGCCGCAACCTCCTCATCAACGAACTCAATCACCGGGTGAAGAACACCCTGGCAACCGTACAGTCGATCGCACGGCAGACCTTGCGCAATGCCCGCTCACCACAGCAAGCCGAAGAGGATTTGGAGAGTCGTCTATTGGCTCTCTCCCGGACGCACGATGTTCTCACGCGGGAAAATTGGGAACGCGCCGGTCTCCCGGATATCGTGGCCCAAGCGATTGCCCCCTATCTGAGCCGGGGCGAGCAGCGGTTTGAGGCGCACGGCCCGCAAGTGATCCTGACTCCGCAACAGGCCCTCTCGCTTGCAATGGCTCTTCAGGAACTCGCCACGAATGCAGTCAAGTACGGCTCGCTCTCGAACGAGACAGGCACGGTTACCATTGAATGGTCCACGACAATCTCAGATAGAGGCCTATACCTGCATCTTGTCTGGAAGGAGAGCGGCGGCCCGCCGGTGCAGCCCCCTACCCGCCGCGGATTCGGAACGCGCCTCATAGAAAGAAGCCTCGCCAGAGAGCTGGAGGGGCAGGTCACGATCGACTTTCACCCCACCGGACTCATCTGCACTGCAGATATCCCTTTGGGATGAGGCATACTTCTCGAGTTTTTCGCCGATGTCGCCGGCGAAGCAAATCGTGTTGACCGGATCACCGGCTTTCTCGTCATCGACGATACGATCCGGAGCGATCACATTATCTAATGATGCCGATGGCTTCGGAAAGGGAGGCGCGGCCCTTTGTGCCGTTCTCTCCAAGAGGCCCAGGATGACAACCTCGAATTTCTACGTCATCTAAGAGCCTCCCCATTCTGGAGATTCCTATGGCAGACCTTTCCGCCTTCCCCATCACCAAGCGCTGGCCCGCCTCCCATCCGGACCGGCTGCAGCTCTATTCGCTGCCGACGCCCAACGGGGTGAAGGTATCGATCATGCTGGAGGAGATCGGCCTGCCTTACGAGCCGCATCTGATCGACATCGGCAAGAACGAGACCTGGACGGAAGAATTCCTCTCGCTCAATCCAAACGGCAAGATCCCGGCGATCATTGATCCCAACGGTCCGGACGGAAAGCCGTTAGGGCTCTTCGAATCCGGCGCGATCCTCCTCTACCTTGCGGAGAAGAGCGGCCGACTCCTGCCGAAGGATCCGGCACGGCGCTACGAGACTGTTCAATGGGTATTCTTCCAGATGGCAGCCGTAGGCCCAATGTTCGGCCAGCTCGGCTTCTTCCATAAATTTGCGGGTCGCGAGATCGAGGATAAGCGGCCGCTCGAGCGCTATCGCGCAGAATCGAAGCGCCTGCTCGGCGTGCTGGAAAAGCGGCTCACGGGCCGCCAGTGGATCATGGGCGACGAGTACACCATCGCCGATATCTCCCTGCTTGGCTGGGTGCGCAATCTCATCGGTTTTTATGGAGCCGGCGAGCTTGTTGAATACGATACGCTCAAGAATGTCCCTGCCTGGCTGGAACGAGGCCTTGCTCGCCCTGCCGTGCAGCGCGGTCTTGAGATCCCGAAGCGGGCGTGACGCATTATTAAACGCTACTTTTCTCGATATCTTGTTAGCCAGCAACCGTGAGAGCGGCCTCACGGTTGTCTTCACGATCGCGCGTCAGAACGGCTTAGATCGATCTCGCGACTGCCCAAAAATTAACACAGAATAATCAAATCAATAGAGGCGTGCTCCTGTCTCAATCCTCGCAAAGAGGAAACCACAGAGTAAGCTGTGACATTAGGTGCCAGCGAAGCAGCCTGGCTGAGAGCACGTTTATATGGCCTCACCTTCGATTGTGTTTCAGTTGGGGTGAAGCCTTGCGGCTCTGATCGACACAGATCGAGCCGGTAGTGCGCGTTCAAGTGAATTGGAACCACTCTTTTCATAGCAGTGAGACACAATGCCCGCTAACAGACGGTTCAGTCAAACGCCACCGGACAAGGCAAACGAGCTCTTCGAGAAGCTCCTTGCGACATCCGACAATGCTGTCAAGACACGCGAACGCCTTTTCGCAGACCTCAAGGAAGAGCTCGAACTCCTGGCAAGCCTCCAAGAGCAACATCTCTTTCCTGTTCTGATGCGGAACGGCATGCACGATCTCGTGCAGATGGCCGTCAATGACAACCAGGAAACTATTGCGCTCCTAACGCAACTCGAGCGCATGCCCAAGAACAGCAGCGAGTTCCTCGATCATGTCACCCGATTGAGGAGAGTTTTCCAGCAGCATATCCGGGATGACAAGAAAGAGCTTCTTCCTGCCGTGCTCGAGGTTCTCAGCGAGGAGGAGGTGGAGGCGGTGATCGAGAAGGTGGAGGATAAGATGGCCAGTATTGACGAAGCAAAGCGGTTTGAAACGCAGCATAACCGTGAGCAGATCGAGACCGTCCAAAGGGTCGCGATTGATGTCGCTGATACAATGCGGGCTGGAGCGGAAAGCGCCCAGACCCTGGCCCGTGCTCTCCAGGAAGCCGTCGAGAGCAGCGTCAACACGTTCTCCGAATTGGCTCGCCACTCGACAGGGCAAGCCTTGCAGATGTTTAACCGTCCCAGCGGGGAGACACAGGGGCTCACGACCCAAGCCTCGCAGAACTTCCGGATTGCCGCGCAATCCGGTTCGGCTCTGGCGCGCGGGATGCAAGACGTTTCCCGCGAATGTTTTGAACTGAGTCAGAAGCGCCTTCAAAGAAATCTCGAAGGCTTGACTGCCCTGGCCCAATGCCGGTCTATGTCTGACCTCATTGCAGCTCAGAGTTCCCTGATCCGGGACAATGTTGAGCAAACCGTTGACAATAGCCGGCGCATTGCCGAGCTCGCCCTCCAGGTGGCGGACGAGGCCACTCGCACCGTGACCGTTCAGGTTGAAAGATCCGAAAAATCAGATCAACGCGTCAGCCGTGCAGCCTGAGACTTAAAACTGTCCAGATCGGAACGCTCCTGGCTTCGAAGCCAGGAGCGTCGGTTCGCATCGCGTCGAAAAGCGGCAAAAGCGCAAGGAATTTATCCCAGCAAGTCCCGCAATGTACGCATGAAAACGCGCGACCCGATCACGATCAGATCATCCGGAAAATCATAATCCGGATTGTGGAGCGCTGGGTGATCCTCACCAGCGCCGAGAAAAAACATTGCGGCTGGAGCTTTCGCACCCAATTGCCCGAAGTCCTCGGACGCACGCATCGGCAGATCCCCCTTGTCATGCGGCACGCCCTCGGCTTCGAGTGCACGGCGTAAGTGTGCCACCGCTTCGGGAGCGTTCTCGCAATGGTGGAAAACGTCGCTATACGAGATCTCGATGGATAGGCCGCTGTCCCGCGCTGCATCCTTCGCCATTTGTTCGGCCTTGGACACGAGAGCGTCCATGCCCGCGTCAGTCATCGTCCGAAGCGTCGCCCAGATCTCTCCGTGAGCAGGAGCAATGCCGAAGGCCGGCTCGCCGATCTGCGCGTGCGTCACGGTCACCATCGCGCAGCTCTCGTCCATGGGACCACCGCTCCCCAGAGCGGTGAGCGCTGGCATGAGCTGTGCGATGGCACTGACCGGCGACACTCCGGTCTCAGGCATCGAGGCATGGGCTGTCTTGCCCGTGAGCACAATGCGTATACCCCGCGAGGCGCAATTCACCGGTCCTTCGATCAGCGCGACCTTGCCGAACTTCATGCCCGGCATGTTGTGAAGCGCGAACACGAAGTCGGGCGCAACCTCGCGAAACCTAGGATCCGCCACAACGGCGGCGGCTCCCGCTCCCGTCTCCTCGGCAGGCTGAAAGAGCAGGATGGCACGACCACGTTGCGGACGTTGCCGACTCAAGCCTCGGGCAAGAGCTGCGAGGATCGCCATGTGCCCGTCATGTCCGCATAGATGCGCTTTGCCTCGTACGCGTGAGCGATGAGGCGCTTCGGAAATTTCCTCGATAGGCAGGGCGTCGAGCTCCGCGCGAAACATCACCGTGGGACCGGGCTCCCCGCCCTCGAAGATGCCGGCAACGCCATGACCGCCGAGGCCCGTGAGGATCCGATCGGCGCCCGCCGAGGCAAGCAAAGTCTCTACCGTTCGGGCGGTTCCAGCCTCCTCCCCTGAGATCTCGGGATGGCGGTGCAGTCCGCGGCGCCACTCGGTCAACTCGACCACATCTTGATTGGTTAAAAACACAGCATGGAACTCCAGCCATCCTCATAAGAATAAGGTGGTCAGATTGCCCCGATTTGCTCACCCACGGCAATCGCCTGTTCTGCCAATCGGATGGCCGAGGCTCGGGAGCGGGCTCCGCAGATGAAACCGCTCGGATGGCAAAAGACGCCATCCGGGATGCCTGCGGCCTTGGAGAAGGCCTCCTCCTGCAGGCCTCGCCAAGATTCCGGCAGGGACAGCCGTTGTCCGAAGGAATTGGGCTCCGGAGGAATCGTGCGGCAGTACCAAGAGGTAGAATCCTCGTTCGGGTAGATGACGAAGAGCAGATCCGCCAGGCCACCGTCGAATACTGCTTTCTCCCAGGGCAGCTTTCGATCGAGCACGATCATGCGCGGATCTTTCGTCTCACGCGCCGCCGCTGTCACGAAGGACACGGCTTTAGCCTCCGCATAGGCCTGGCGGCAGGCTCGCTGCAGAATGCCGTGCGCCACGTCAGCCGCCTCCGCGAATGCTTCATCATAGGTTTGAGTGCTGTCCCAAGTGGGGTTGAATGCTTCGATCAGGAAGGCAAGATGCCCTGGGCATGCGGACGAGACGCCGTTGTCGGCGAGATCGATGGTAAGGATGAGCCCTCCATCAATATCTTGCCAGACGGCCTCGCGCGTATCGTCGCCCATTTCCGGCACGAATCGGTCGAGAGCCTGACGCCCATATTCGCGCCAGATCAGGCCGACCGAGCTGTAGGGCGTGCCATCCTCGCGGCGCGGCAGGTCGCGCATATGGTGATCATAGCGCTTCCCCGCAGGATCATAGACGCCGCCCACGTCGAACACGATATCGGCTGCAGCAATCAGAGCAGGGTCGCGGGTGCGGATGAAATCGAAATCCCCAAGGGCGACGCGCAGGACAGTGGAGGCGAACACGTCATCCGCATGGAATGTTCCGCTATGGGTGACGACCTTCATGCTTCCCGTCCCGTCCAATCAAAACTCTTGTCGACTCCTCAGGAGCCAAGCTGTGGCGAGGCATATAACCCTATCACAAAGGCGCAGAACAGGGCCGACATACCTGAATAGCGTCTTTCTTGCCTTTATCTGAACCTTTCTTTCGAGTTAGGGCAGCCAGAAGGCCGGCCACCATCACTTGACCTTGCCATGGTAGGAAGGTCTAGACAGCCGAGGATCTTGGTTTACTGAGAAGATCCGAACATGCATCGCTTCCACATTCCAGGCATGACCTGCGGCGGCTGCCTCGGGGCTGTGACAAAGGCAATCCAGAAGCTCGATCCGCAAGCGCGTATCGAAGGTAAGCTTGAAAACCGCACGATCACGGTCGCAACCGACAAGGCCGAAGCCCCCCTGCTCAACGCTCTGGAGAAGGCTGGATACCCAGCTCAAGCCGTCTCCGGCGATAGGTGAAGCTACGGCCTTATCTCTTTCTGGTGCAGCCCTTGCACCTCACATTCCCTCTATTCTTAGGAGATCGATCATGATCCTACGCTCTTTGATCATGGCCGCCAGCATTATGGCGCTTCCGACGCTCGTATTCGCGCAAGGAGTCTCCCATAGTGGCCATTCCACGCCGATGCAGACGCAGCACTCCACGGACACGCCGGCCACGAAGGGTTACCGCGAAGCCAACGCGAAGATGCACCGCAATATGGACATCCCTTATACCGGCGACTCTGATGCAGACTTCGTACGCAGCATGATCCCGCATCACCAGGGTGCCATCGACATGGCGAAAGTCGCTCTTCAGAATGCCAAGGACGAGCAGGTTCGCAAATGGGCAACCGACGTGATCCGCGAGCAGGAGCGCGAGATTGCGGAGATGCAGGCCTGGCTGAAGAAGAAGGGTGTACAGTAAACCGCAATAGCCGGGCCTTGAGCCCGGCCTTTTTGTCTCAGGTGTGCTCGTGAAGAGCCTGAGCTTCGGCCTTGCTCTCGAAGAGATGAGGCCGCACGCGGGGGGTGAGCACCTGCCCTGGCAGATGCGACACCTGGCGTGCCGATGCCGATGAATCCCGACGTACAGACGATGTCGACGCTCTGAATCGGGGCGATCGTCTCTGTCCCGCGGCGATCTTATCACGCATGGCCTCTCTTCTCTCTTTGAGACCCGTTTCCTCACCAAGCTTCCAACGCATTGTGATAATTGATGTCTTTTGACGATCAGCCCGCCCTCGCCTTGGCAGTGTCAATATGACCATGGAGCGTGTAGAGGATGGTTGCTGCGCACTTGTGGGGAGTACCATGCTTCGAACGAGAGGGCTCGTGCGTTAACGGGTATCCCTTGCGGGCGACAGGAAAGGAAAAACCATGTTCACGCTTACAATCAGCGACAAGCCGATTGCCATCACCAATGCCGATGAGGAGGAAGCCCGCGAACTCCTCATGAGCGACGATTTCAAGGAAGATCTCAAGTACTTGGAAAGCGAAGGCGCTCCCATCTGGGACGGCATTGCCACTCTCAATATCCGACCTGCCACCGAAGAGGAAAAGGCCGAATTCGAGGGGGCGGATTTCGACGATGAAGAGGACGAGGACGACGATGAGGAGGATGGTCCCTATATCATGTTCCTGGTCGACGTGACGGACCCAGATGAGGCTGACGAGGACTAAGTCCTTTCTTTTAAAGTAGCTTTTAAGAAAGCCGAGCCCGCTTGTTCCGGGCTCGGCAACCAGGACGCGGCGTTCCAATTCTTGGACGAGACACCTCCCCCTTTACGTTCTTGACCTTGCCATGGTGGGAAGGTGCAGACCATGAGCGACGTGGCTTAATGGAGTTCAACCATGCGGTCCAACCTGACGATCAGCCGGAGGGCGTTGCTGACAGCCCTCATCGCTTCCCCCATCGCGATGCGGACAGCCTCGGCGGAGGCCTTGCCGAAGATGATGGTGACGAAGGATCCGACCTGCGGATGTTGCGGCGCCTGGGTGGAGCATGTCCGCTCAGCAGGCTTTACGGTCGAGGTTGTTGAATCGCCGGAGATGAACCGCGTGAAGGCGCGCCTCGGCGTGCCGCAGGATCTGGCCTCCTGCCATACGGCAGAGATCGGCGGCTATGTGATCGAGGGTCATGTGCCTGCGGACTCGATCAGGCGCCTTCTCGCGGAGAAGCCCGGCGCTAAGGGGCTTGCCGTTCCCGGCATGCCGGCAGGCTCGCCTGGAATGGAGGTTTCAGGGATGGAGCCTGAAACCTTCGACGTGGTGCTCTTCGGCCCCTCGGGCCGGCGATCCTTCGCCCGCTACCAAGGTGGCAGACCGGCCTGACGTGCACGGGAACACGGGAGGAGCCGGGCCGTTGGGCCTTCATGTCCTGGCTTGTCCAACCCCGCCTCGTGAACGCCCCCTTCAGTGACCCAGGCGTCTATCTCGACTTTCGGTACGGCCGTCGGGCGATCCTCTTCGACCTGGGCGATGTGAGCCTGCTGTCCTCGCGCGAGTTGCTGCGGGTGAGCCATGTCTTCGTCTCGCATACGCATGTGGACCACATTGCAGGTTTCGACCGCCTGTTCCGTCTCTGCCTGCATCGGCCCTCGCCGCTCATTCTGATCGGGCCGCCGACTTTCATAGATCAGATCGAGCACCGCATCCGCAGCTTTACCTGGAACCTGCTGGATGAGGACTCCGTCGATTTCTGCCTGTGTGCGATGGATTACGACGGCGTTCGCCTGATGAAGACTGCAGAATTTCACGCCCGCGAGGCCTTCGCTCGACGCGATGTGCAGGCGCCGAATTTTCCAGAAGGCATGGCATGGATGGAGGCTGATTTCAGGATCGAGGCCGTTGCCCTCGACCATGGCATTCCCTCCCTCGCTTTTGCCTTGAAGGAGGTCATGCAGGTCAATGTCTGGCGCGATGTGCTCGCCGAAATGGGGCTTCCACCCGGACCATGGCTCAATGAGGCGAAGCGTGCCATCCGTCGCGGGCTGCCGGATGATCACCCAATCTCGGTTTCAGATCATGAAACAATCAGGCTGGGAGACCTGAAACACCGCGCCCTGCGCATCGCTCCGGGACAGGTGGTCGCCTATGTCACCGATGCGTCTCCGCATGCGGCAAACCGCGCCAAGATCGTGCAACTCGCCGACAAGGCTGATCAGCTCTTCATCGAGGCGGTGTTTCTGGAAAAAGACCGGCACCTCGCTGAAGCCGCACATCATCTCACCGCCTGGGAAGCAGGCATGATCGCCCGAGAAGCTGGCGTCCGGTACGTGACGCCGTTCCATCACTCCGCCCGCTATCTCAGTGAGCCCGATGTTCTGAGGCAGGAATTGTTCGAGAGCTTCAGACCAAGGGAAGCGCAGTCCTTGATCGTCTGAGGCCGCTCACCGCGTAGCGAACACAGCCTCATGGATCTGCTCCGGTTCGGGCCTCTTGCCGGACTGGAATCTCAGCACGCGATAGCCACAGGATTTGAGGATCTGGTCGCGCCTGGCGTCCCGCTTTGCATCATGGGAGCGGTCGTCGAGCTCGATCACGGCAATCACCTCTAGGTCCCTGGCGATGACCCAATCGACGCGCATGTTGGAGATCTGCTTGAACGCAATCCAGAACGTGCGGCTGCCTTCCTTGGCGTCGGGCCGCAGGAGGGCCAGGATCGGCACCTGAGGCCAGATCTCGCAGTCGGGAAACGCCGCCAGCAGGCGCTGGTAGAACTCTCTCTCATTGGCCGTCATGATCGGCGTGCGGCGATAGCGCACGCGGCGCGCCCAGATCAGCGCAACGATGAGCGCCAGAGCGAGCAGGACAATGCCGGCGAGCCATGTCCAGGACATGTTTTCGATGATCATGCGACCCGCCCCTCTCGTGGCCTCCAACCAGGCTCCATGAAACCGAGCCGTATAGTCCTGCGTCTTCTTATTGCCAGGTTAAAGTTTTGGGGAGAGTGAAGATGGACCTCAATCGTCGCGCCTTTGTCTTAGGTCTCCCGGCTGCCGCAGTTTGCTCCACACTGCCTACCGGTTCGGGCCTTGCGCAGCTGGCGTTGTCGCGCTCGACCTATCAGGCGATATACGCGCCGATCGATGACGATCTCTATCCGATCCCCGGCATCGACCTCTCGAAGATCAACCAGAATTACCTGCGCAAGGTCGTCCCGTACGAGACGAGCGAAGCGCCCGGAACGATCGTGATCGATCCTCGGAGCCGCTATCTCTACCTCGTGCTGCGCGACGGCATGGCGGTCCGCTACGGCGTCGGTGTGGGTCGCTCCGGCTTCAGCTGGTCCGGCACAGCGATGATCAAGGACAAGCAGGAATGGCCGGATTGGTATCCACCCAAGGAGATGTTCGGGCGCCAGCCTGAACTGATGGAGCAGATGGCCGAATTGCCTGGTGGCACCGGAATGCCGGGCGGGCCCGGCAATCCTCTCGGCGCCCGCGCCATGTATCTCTGGCAGGGCAACAAGGACACGCTTTATCGCATCCATGGCACCTTCGAGCCCTGGACCATTGGCACCAATGTTTCGTCCGGATGCATCCGCATGATCAATCAGGACGTGATCGATCTCTACAATCATACTCCTCTCGGAACGAAGGTCGTGGTTCTCGGCTCTGCAGGATCCAAGCGTAACCAAGCGGCATCCCGATCCTGAGAACGAAGTATTAAGCCTATTTTTGCCATGGTTGACCGCCACACCTGTCGCAAGGGTAGCGGGATAAAAGCAACATGCGGGACATCATGGCCCGACCGGAACGGTCGCTTGGCAAGCATACGACACCACGTGTGCTGGCGAACAACTGCAAGCAAGCCAGGAAAAACATCCTGAAGATTACATATCTTCTTGCTGGTGCTGCCGGGCTTGCTGCCATGATGCCATGGAATACGGCAGTGCGCGCGGATGGCGAAACGCGAACCCTGAGCTTCGTTCATACCCATCGGCAGGACAGCACCACCATCACCTTCCGGCGGAACGGCCAGTATGACGAGCAGGCCCTGAGCCAGCTCAACTGGTTCCTGCGCGACTGGCGCAACGACAAGCCCGCTCGCATGGACCCGCGCCTGTTCGATGTGCTCTGGGAGGTCTATCGCGAGTCAGGATCGCGGCAGCCCATCCATATTATCTCATCCTATCGCTCCCCTGAGACCAACGCAGCCCTGCGGCGTCGGTCGAGCGGCGTCGCCGAGAACAGCCAGCACATGCTCGGCAAGGCCATGGACATTCGCCTGCCCGACGTTCCCACCGAGCGTCTCCGCGAGATTGCCATGCGTATGCAATATGGCGGCGTCGGCTATTATGCATCCTCCGATTTCGTGCATGTCGATACGGGTAACGTACGTGCTTGGCCACGCATGTCGCAGCAGCAACTTGCACGCCTTTTCCCTGACGGGAACACTGCTCACCTTCCTGCCAACGGCAGGCCGCTTCCTGGCTATGAACAGGCCAGGGCTCAGATCGCTGCCCGTAACGCTGCCCTTGCCACCCAGGCCTCGGCGGGTGGTGGCTCCATCGGTACTCTGCTGGCCAATGTCTTTGGACGTAAGACGCCGGCACAACCGCCAGCGCCCGTTCAGGAGCCGACGGTGGTTGCCTCCGTGGCGCCTGAGATCAAGGCGCAGCCAGTTCCGCTGCCGCCGCAGCGGCCACAGGACGCAGCCATCGAGACCGCAAGCATCGAGGCACCGTTGCCGCCTGCCAGGATCGCGCTGGCCCCGGCTTCTGCCAATAAAGCAGTCGTCTCTTTCGAGCCTATTCTGGGTTTCAACGTGAAGGCCGCCGTAAAGTCGCTCTTCGAGCCCAAGACCGCCCTGCTCGATACGGGCTTCTCTTCCGGCGCGCTGGATGACCTAAGCCACACGCGCTTCAGCGGCCCCGCAATCAAGCCCGTTCCGCGACTTGAGCAGGAGCCGTCCCCTCGTAGCATGTGGGCAAAGGCTGGCTAGAGCCGTTTCCACTTGCGTGGAATCCGCTCTCTTCCTTGTGCTGCGCATTTTCTGATTGCGAACCGGATCCACTTCGCCGGAAAATGCTCTAGCTCGCTGTTGCAAAGATGATCAGTGAGAACACGGCGAGGGCGAGCATTCCGGCGGCTGCGATCATCCAAGGAGAGGAAGAGGTTTCCTCCGTTTCGGTTTGACGCGGCTCAGGGAGACCGGGCCTCGTCGGCTGCAGGGGCTTTGCCTTGGAGGACTTGCGGCTGGTGCGAGGCCCCGGGAAGGGAATGATCTCCGCGCTCCGGCGCGGCATCGCCATGGGCTTCGGATGAGGCGAGAGCAAACTTTCCTCAAGCTCGACCGGAACGCCTGTCTCCTCCAGATGAACCACGACCAGCGCGATCTCTTCTGCGCTCATGCTCTCGACGGGAAGGCTCGCTCGAAGATCTTCGGTCGTGAGATGTCCCCTCTCGCGCCCGAGGGAGATCAGACGGTCCAAGGTATTACTATCGAGTGCCGGCTGCATGAGGACATGACCTCAACGTTTGACAAGGCTTGTGAGCTTAACGCGGCAATCTCGTAAGGTGTTGCACCGGCTCTGCATCCGTCCGGCAACATTTTTTGAGGACAGGCTCTCTCGGGCTCCCGAGCGCTTCAGTTCTTCGTCGCGTTGGAGGCTTCCTTGAGTGCCTCCTTCTGCTGCCGAACCTGTTCGGAAAGCTGCTCGGCGATGGCTGCCAGTCGAGCGGCCGCCACTTCCTTGCCGAGCACCTCGACCTGACCGGCCAGTCCCACGGTCAGGAGAGACTCGAAAATGATGTCGGCAGGCAGGCCCTTCTTGATCAGCTCGATGGCGAGCTTCTGCCATTGATCGGCCAGCTGGATGCGGAGGGTAGCGTTGTCGTCGGTCATAAATCGATCCATACACGATCCGGCAGGGTCTGTCCTGGGCAATTGTGCCAGAACTCAGAGCTGTCACTCAGCTTACATAGAACCGTTCTAAGGCGATTGGGTCCCTCATGATGGAGAAGCCCAATGGACGAGCACAAGGTTCGCCTTCGCGCCAGCGAGTTGGAAGATTCTGGCGATGTCGGTATCAACCCGACGGAAAACCTCACCATGGGCGAGATCATCGCCACGCGCTTCAACAGGCGCGATCTCCTGCGCGGCTCGCTTGCCATTGCCGCCATCTCGGCGACAGTCGGCACGCGCGCTCTGGCCGCGAACGAGCAGCCAGCAAAGAAGCCGATGGCAGCCTCCTTCGACTTCAAGGAAATCGAGGCCGGTGTCGACCAGACCCACCATGTGGCGGAAGGCTATGATGCCCAGGTACTCCTGCGCTGGGGCGACCCGATCTTCGCCGATGCCCCCGAATTCGACCCCATGAATCAGACCGCAGAGAAGCAGGCGCGTCAGTTCGGCTACAACAGCGACTTCATCGGCTTTATCCCGCTCAATGGCTCGGCCGATCACGGCCTGCTCGTGGCGAACCACGAATATACCAACGAGGAGCTGATGTTCCCGGGTGTCGGCATTCAGGATTCCAAGGATGCGAACTTCGGCAAAATGACCAAGAAACTGGTGGATATCGAGATGGCGGCCCATGGCGGTGCCGTGGTCGAAATCCGCCGCGTCAACGGCAAATGGGAGGTGGTGAAGGACTCCAGGTACAACCGCCGTATCACCGCCGAGACGCCTATGGAGATCGCCGGTCCGGCTGCCGGCCATGACCGGATGAAGACCTCCGCCGATGCCACCGGCCGCAAGGTGAACGGCATGGTCAACAACTGTGCCGGCGGCGTGACACCCTGGGGCACTTGGCTGAGCTGCGAAGAGAACTTCAACGGCTATTTCTGGGGCAAGCTCGCCGACGACCATGCCGAGACGAAAAACCACAAGCGCTACGGCATCGGGACACCAGCCTATGCCTGGGGCAAGTTCTATGATCGCTTCGATCTGACGAAAGAGCCCAACGAGGCAAACCGCTTCGGCTGGGTGGTGGAGATCGATCCGTTCGATCCGAACTTCGTGCCCAAGAAGCGCACTGCGCTCGGCCGCACCAAGCATGAAGGCGCGGCCGGCATCACGAACAGCGACGGCCGCTACGTGGTCTATCTCGGTGACGACGAACGCTTCGACTATGTTTATAAATTCGTCACAGCCGGCAAGGTCGACACGCAGAACCGGGCTGCCAATTTCG
This sequence comes from Microvirga medicaginis, assembly GCF_052658925.1. NCBI lineage: Bacteria > Pseudomonadati > Pseudomonadota > Alphaproteobacteria > Hyphomicrobiales > Methylobacteriaceae > Microvirga > Microvirga medicaginis. The sequence continues at coordinate 107,583 of NZ_JBQWEL010000017.1, forward strand.
GCCTCCTCGACGAGGGCACCCTCTATGTCGCCAAATACAATGCGGACGGCACGGGCACCTGGCTGCCGCTCGTTCACGGCCAGGGACCGCTCACCGAGGCCAATGGTTTCAAGAGCCAGGCCGACGTGTTGATCGAGACCCGCCGCGCGGCCGACCTTCTCGGCGCGACCAAGATGGATCGTCCCGAGGACATCGAGGCGAACCCGCAGACCAACCGCGTCTACGTCATGCTGACGAACAACACCCGGCGCAAGGACGACCAGGTAGACGCAGCCAACCCACGCGCCAATAACGCCTTCGGGCATATCGTCGAGATGATGCCGGAAGGCGGCAACCACGCTGCCACGAACTTCACGTGGGAAGTCCTGGTGAAGTGCGGCGATCCGTCTGTTGCCTCGGTCGGCGCGACCTTCTCGTCCGAGACCACCAAGAACGGCTGGTTCGGCATGCCGGATAATTGCACCATCGACAGCCAGGGCCGCCTCTGGATCTCCACCGACGGCAACAATGCCAAGGCAACGGGTCGTGCTGACGGTCTCTGGGCCCTCGAAACCGAGGGAGAGAAGCGCGGCACCTCGAAGCACTTCTTCCGCGTGCCGGTCGGCGGCGAGCTGTGCGGTCCCTTCTTCACGCCGAACGACGAGTCTCTTTTCCTCGCCGTGCAGCATCCCGGCGAGGCGGAGGAAGGCGCGACATCGACCTTCGAGAATCCGATCACCCGCTGGCCGGACTTCAAGGACAACATGCCGACCCGTCCCTCGATACTCGTCATCACCAAGCAGGGCGGCGGCAAGATCGCCTGATCTGCACGACACTCAATCTCAATCGGCAAAGGAGCCCTTGCGGCTCCTTTGTTCGGTTCAGGAGCAGACGCGGCTCAGTCTTACGACTGCGCAACGCGATTATTTCTGAGAGGGGGAAGTGGCGCGGGCGACGGGGCTCGAACCCGCGACCTCCGGCGTGACAGGCCGGCACTCTAACCGACTGAGCTACGCCCGCGCATTTCGTCATCATCGCGTTCGGCCAAGGCCTTGATTTCTGCGATGGAGGCGCGCTCGTACCGGTGATTTGGCGGGCTGTCAAATGTTGTTTTCGCCATCCACAGCCCTGACCGGCTTTCCCGGACAATAATCCTCTCAATCAATCCCGTGTACTGACGGAAAACAATTCGTGCCCTGCCCCGTTCAGCACGCGCACGACCTCGATCTCGGGATCGCGAGATTGCGGGCGCCGGGCGAGTGCGAAGACCTTGAGAGCGCGCTCCTTCGCCTTCTCCAGAGAATCGGTGCGGACCATGATACGGCGGACAACCCCGCCGCCTGCCTCTTCTGAGGCAACGGTCTCGATGCGGTAGATTTCAATCACGAAGGAGCAACTCCACTTGGATTTGGATTTGGCTCCATATCACGCCCTCAGGCGCTGGAGCTTGTCGAATTTCTTGATCAGGCGGTCCCGCTTCAGCTTCGACAGGCGGTCAATCCAGAAGATCCCGTCGAGCTGGTCGATCTCATGCTGGTGACAGACGGCCATCAGCCCATCCGCCACCTCCTCATGCTCCATACCATCGAGATCCTGGTAACGCACCCGCACCTGGGCATGCCGTTCGATCTCGTCGGTCACGCCGGGCATCGAGACGCTTCCCTCCACGTGATGGATCATCTCAGGCGAGAACCAGACGATCTGCGGATTCACGAAAACATGCGGCGAAGCATCCGTTTCGAGCTGGATCACCACGAGACGCCTGAGCACCCCGATATGGGAAGCCGTGATCCCGATGCCAGGAGCTGCCCGCATCGTGTCCGTCAGATCCTGCGCAAGCGTGCGGAGTTCATCGTCAAAAGCGACGATCGGCTCGGCCTTGAGGCGCAGACGCGGATCGGGAAAGCGGACGACAGGACGGATCGCCACGGGCAAGCTCCTATGCTTGAGATGTCTTATTTGTAGCGCCCGCCGCGCTGCAGCACTTCGATCTTGTAGCCGTCCGGATCCTGGATGAAGAAGAATTTCGCCAGGAGCTTGCCCTGATGCATGAATTCCTTGATCGGCAAAGGATTGAGACCAAGGCCAGACAGACGGGCATGCTCCGCCTCCAGGTTATCGACCGACACGGCAAGGTGCCCATAGCCGTCGCCCAGGGCACAAGGTTCGATTCGATCATGGTTGATCGTCAGCTCAACCTCGAACTCGCTCTCCGAATTGCTCAGATAGACCAGCGTGAAGCCATCGAAACCAAGCCGCTCCGTGACCTCGAGGCCGAAAGCCTTGCTGTAGAAATCCAGGGAGCGTTGCTCGTCCAGGACCCGGATCATGGAATGAATGGCTTTAGCCATGAGGAAGACCTCGTTGCGGATATAAGTCTTGGGAAGCAAAAAGCGCCTGAACGATAAAGATGTTTGCTGTCAGAGCACATAGTCGAGAAAACGTGAACCTGCCAAGCTGTCGGGAGCTTCTAAGTCAAGGAACCTTGGTTCATTCCGAATTCTTGACTTGGCACGGAGGCATCACACCCGCAACCCCTTATCGCCTCCGCCAACTTCCAAGCCCCGTTCAGCCCGCGTTGGAACGGGGCTTTTTCGTGGGGCTCACTTTTCCAGCATTTCGGCAATGGCGCGGATGCGGTTGCGTACATAATCGGGCAGCCCGGCACTGATGGAGTTGCCGGTGTTGAAGGAGCTTTTGCCCATGAGCACCTGTATCGGGATCAGGTTGCGCAGAACAGGCACGTTCGCGAACTCCTTCTTCTGCTGCAGAACATCGGTCTCGATGCCCAGGGCCATGAAAACGGTTGCGACCGTTTTCGCGCGATCCGCCGGATGCGGCTGCAGTACGGCGAGCAGCTTGCCGAACTGCATCACCTGATTCACGTCGAAGAGCGCCTGCTCCAGCACTCCTGCCACAGGCGCATCGATATTGGTGAGCTTGGCCAGCCCCGCCTGATCGATCTCCTGCTGCGGCAGAACGCGGATCTCGGTTTGAAATTCCATGAACTCCGAGATTTTCTTGCCCCCCTCCTCCAGCTTGTTGGCGAGACGAATACCAACCGGCAACCGTCCTTCAAGCGGGTATCGAGACTCAATGCAGAGGCTCTGCGGAGCCTCGCACCAGCGCCGGTCGGGGTTGCGGTTGTGAGCGCTTTTCGGATCGGTGTTGGGGCGAGCCTGTTCGGCCGTGATGCGGCGATGCTTGATGGAAGGATCGATCTTTTCCAGCATATCGAGACTGGCGAACCGATTGAGATCGATGGCGTCTGCAGGCTTTCCGACCAGGAAACGCGTTTTCACCACATACATGTGGAGCTTTTCGGTATAGGGCTTCTCGATCCCGTGGACGGAGACCTTGATCGTCGGCTCTACATAGCTCGGAAAGAGGCTCAAGAAGCGCTTTTCCTGGGGCAGTTCCCGCGCCCAGTCCTCAAACCGCATGAGGCCCGATTCACCATCACCGATTTTGTGGCCGCTGCCGTCACTGAACAAGATCGTCCTCGGCTTCAGCTGCGCAAGGGGGACAGCGGTGACCGAGGACACCTCCTCCACGCGAAACTCCTCAGCCTGAGCGACGGATAGAGAAAAGGCAGCCAGGGCAATCACGCTCCAGCGCAATGAACAAAGTGCTTTCATCAATAAACCCGTCGATAGCCCCAGGGAAAATCCGGATCGACCCGGCGCGGTCTTGGACGAGGCTCATCCTCCCACCACCAGCGGAAACCCGGCTCGGCGCGCCGTTGAGGAGGAGCGCTCTGACGGAGAGAATCCAGCCAGCTCTGCCCTTGTGAGTAAGGAGCTTCATCATAAGAGCCGTATCCGCCGCTCTCATCCCCATCACTCCAGGGATCGGGATTGCGCAGGGCATAGACCTCTTCCTGTGGCACGAGGCGGTACTGCGTGTCACTGAGGCGTCCGAACCAGTTCAGCCGGAAATACTCGTTGAATGCTCCTCGCCGCCCATCCGTCACCCGATCGCCCGTATTGATGTCGATCGGCATCGCGATCAGCTGCTTGGCGGCCTGAGGCGATGGCGGGCTCAAGGGAGATTTCGGAATATGGTGCTGCCAGGCGGCTTCCACGATGTCCTTGAAGATCGGAGCCGCCACCTTTGCGCCGGTCTGCCCACGTCCGAGCGTGCGGCGCTTGCCGTCTGCGTTGTCGTGCCCCACCCAGACAGCCACCGTCACATCATTCGTGAAGCCGACGAACCAAGCATCGTTTTCGTTATCCGAAGTACCCGTCTTACCGGCTGCATAAGGCGCAAGAGACTTCAGATTGCGGGCCGTGCCTCGCTCCAGCACGCCTTGGAGCATGGTCTTCAACTGGAAAAAAGCTGCGGCATCTGCGGAGCCAAGCCGCACCAACCCTTGCGCCTTGCGGCTATAGATGGGATGCCCTTGCTCTTCGATGCTCTCAAACGCATGAGGCACCGGCATCGCACCCTCATTCGCGATGCCAGCATAGAACGCCGCGAGATCCAGGATCCGCACTGGCTGCGCGCCGAGCACGAAGGGATAATGCGGAGTGCACTCCAGATAGAGCTGTGCCTCCAAGGCCAGATCGCAGACATCCTGAAGACTTTTCGCCGGATCGGATTCGATGCCGCCATCGAGCAGACGGGCCGTCACCAGATTCTTCGAATTCTCCAATGCCCGGCGCAAGGTGACGATGCCGCCCCCGCCGCCATCGTAATTCTTCGGTCGCCAGTAATCCTGTGCCCGCACATTTGGGCCAGGGTTCACGGGCGGCAGGGTGACGGGTGCATCCCAGACCAGCGTGTTCGGCTGCAATCCTTTCGAGAGAGCGGCGAGATAGGTGAGCGGCTTGAAGGCGGAACCAGGCTGGCGATGCGCTTGGGTCACACGATTGAGCTGACTCAACGGATAGGAGAAACCACCCACCATTGCGAGAATGCGACCGGTCTTGTTTTCCAGAACAACCGCCCCGCCCTGTACCGTTGGCGGCACGCGCAGATCGGCGCGCACAGTTCCCTTACCCTTTTGCTCGGTGATGCGCACACGCACGACATCATACAGCTTCAAATCGCGACGGGCCGCCTCCCAGGCATTAAGAGGGAGAATACGTCCATCGGCGAGCCCGACGCGCAGAACATTCGCCCCAGTCTTCTTGTCCCTGCCCTTCTCGATGACAACGGCAGCCGGCCATTGCACGTCATACAGAGGAAGGCGCACAGCCTCCAAAGCTCTGCGCCAGGCAGGTGCCGTCCCATCGACATTCTTGTCATCCAGTGTCTTGATGGCATCGGCGAGATTAGCCTCCGCCGCCAGGAAACGCTGGCGGCCGATGCTCAACTCGTATCGAGCCAGCCCCTCCTGCAAAGCCGCCTCGGCCGCCTGCTGCAAATCAGGGTTGATCGTGGAGCGCACGGTATAGGAACCGGCGGTGAGGTTCTCGATACCCGCGAGCGTGCGTGCATCGCGGCTCAGGTGATCGACGAAATAAAAACCGCTGTCACGGCGCGGACGCTGGTAAGCAACGCGCGGCGGCAAGGATGCAATCGCCTGCTGCACCTGATCGGCATTGAGAAAGCCATCCTCCTGCATGCGGCTCAGGACATAGGCCATACGCTCCCGCGCCCGTTCGGGTTGCGTATCGGGATTGTAGTAGTTCGGCCCCTTCGCAAGGCCTGCGAGAAGCGCCCCTTCTGCCACGGAAAGGGCTTTGGCGCTTTTTCCGAAATAGCTTTGAGCCGCCATCTCGATGCCCCAGGACGTGCGCCCGAGATAAATGGAGTTGAGATAGACCTCCAGGATCTCCGCCTTGCTCAGCGTCCGCTCAATGCGGGACGCAACGATCATTTCGCGCATCTTGCGCTCATAGGTGACGTCGTCGCCCACCAGCAGGTTCTTGGCGACCTGTTGTGTGATGGTCGAACCGCCGGCCGGTCGGGTAGGATCGGAGAGATTGTTCATGAAGGCACGGATCACACCGCGCTCGTCGACGCCCTTGTGCTGATAGAAGCGCTTGTCCTCCGCCGAGACGACGGCCTGCTGCACGGATTTGGGAATCTCCGACAGCGGAACCCAGATGCGCCGGTGGTCGGGTTCGTAGATCTCGGCAAAGCGTCGGCCGTTGCCATCGAGGATCACGCTGACGCCCGGCAACTTGAGGCCTTTCAGCTTTCCCGCATCGGGGAGATCGGCCACTGCATCGTTGTAATAGGTAATCACCTCGCCGAGATCGACAGGCGAAGGCTCTACCTTCTCGTTCTTGCAGAACTGGCGGTAGCTCGCATGCAGGTCGTTGAAGCTTAACCCCTGGAGCATCTTGAGGTCGCCCGTCACCGCTTGCGGATCGTCCATCGCGGTTACGATCAGATCGTCGAGGTTGATGTCCTCGATGTTGAAGGCGCGGCGCATATGCGTACAGCCGCTTTTCAGGATCTCGGCCACCTCCTCCCGGTCCTGCACCGGATCGAAGGACGTCTTCACCGTGTCCGGGTCCACCAGAACCTGACTCAAGGTCAGAGCCGTTGCGAAAATCTTGACGAGGATTGCGCTCATTCCGCCGCCATCATCGAATGATTATACTCCTTTTAAAGCCTAACTCGCGACAAAACGGGCCCGATGCGCCCGGCCCGTTCACATTGTCGGAAGCAAGCTGAATGAAAGCTGGATAGTGCGGCTGTTTTAGGACTGGCATCAGGCTCCATATGGAGCGAAGCGCCACGCTTCCCAGCCTTATGGAGGTGCTTTTGTGCCCTAGCCGCGCCCGACGAAAGGCATCTTGGTCGCCATCACGGTCATGTTGAGGACATTGGCGTTCAAGGGCAGGCTCGCCATGTAGACGACAGCCTCCGCCACATGGACGGGATCGATGGTAGGTTCTGCCATCACCGTGCCGTTCGGCTGCAGGATTCCGCTTGCAATCCTGGCAGCCATGTCGGTCGCTGCGTTTCCGATATCGATCTGCCCGCATGCGATGTCGTAGGCGCGCCCATCCAGAGACGTGGATTTCGTCAGGCCAAGAACGGCATGCTTCGTTGCCGTGTATGGCGCGGAGAAGGGGCGCGGTGCATAGGCCGAGACCGAGCCGTTGTTGATGATGCGCCCGCCCCTTGGATCCTGGTCCTTCATGATCCTGAACGCCTCCTGGGTGCAGAGGAATGTGCCGGTCAGGTTCGTATCGACGACGCTCTTCCATTGCTCCAGGGTGAGCTCCTCCAAAGGAACGGCTGGAGCCCCGATGCCTGCATTGTTCACCAGCAGATCAAGCCTCCCGAAGGTCTCCTTCACCTGCGAGAACAAAGCTTTGACCGAAGCGGGATCCGCCACGTCGGCGGGGACCAGAAGAGGCTCGCCGCCGATCTCCTCGGCTGCCTTTTCGAGCACATCTTTCCGCCGCCCTGCCATCACAACATTGTAGCCATCCTTCAGAAGGGCCGCGCAGATCGCCTTGCCCACTCCCGTTCCCGCTCCGGTGACAATGGCGGTCTTGGAATCTTTGCTCATGTTTTCCTCCTAATGGAACCGGCCAAGCTTTTTTGCGTTCGCATTCTGCCAATCGGAAAGGAGTCCGTCATGCGCAATCGTGTCCTAAGCTCGGCCGCTACCCTGGCTGTAATCGTTCTTCCCCTCGCCCTTGCCGCCTGTCAGAGCGGAACGACTGCGGGCGCCGCCGGCGGCGCCGTGACGGGCGCCATCGTAGGCGGTCCTGTCGGTGCCGCCGTAGGCGGCGTTGCTGGTGCTGCCGTCGGTACCGCGCTGTCTCCTGAGGAATCCACCCGTGTCCAAAGCTATGTGGTCACACAGCGTCGTCCGTCCATCCGCGTGGCAGATGAAGTTGTCGTCGGTCAGCCGCTCCCGCCGCGCGTACGTCTTTACCCTGTCCCGGAGCGGGTCGGCCTCGCGAACCCCTACAGCTATACCGTCGTGAACGACCGCACAGTTCTCGTCGATCCACAGACCCGCACTGTCGTGCAGGTGATCGAATAAAACTCGATCAACCAAGAATGGAAAAGGCGACTTACTCAAGTCGCCCTTTTTTCTTGTTCGTCATCAAACAGAAACTCAATCGTCCATCGACAGATGGTCGAT